>NZ_JAHZCJ010000006.1 GCF_019422935.1 Desulfovibrio sp.
TTGCGTTTCCCTTAACCGTTTTCCCTTGTCGCGAGGAGCGTTTATGCTCCTCCTCACTCCGCAAGTCAACCATTATTTCAACTTTTTGCAAATTAACCACAAAAAGCATGGCTTTCTCGTGTAGCGGAAGTTAAAAATAGCGAAACGGCACCACAGAGTCAAGCCGTAGTGCCGTTTTTTCGCAATCATTTGCCGAACTCGCCGACGTTTCAGACAATTTTGATTTTTTTCACCCCTCGCAAAACAACCACCAGCAACGCCCCACACAGCGCACTCTGCCAGGGATCCAGATTCGTCAGCAGCATCATGGTCAGCGCCAGCATGCCGCCAAAGGCGGCTGCCGTAGCGTACATTTCTTCTTCCACCACACGGGCCATATCCCCAAGGCAAAGGTCTCGCGCAATGCCGCCCACGAGCCCGCCCAGTATTCCAAGCAGGATGCTACCTGTGGGGCCAAGCCCGGCCATCACGCCTCTTACGGTTCCCACACCAGCCCCAAGCGCCAGCCCCAGAGCATCCAACCAGTAAAAGGCCATCCAGGCCCGGCTGCTTTGCCCTATAATGATACCGCCAATGCCGCCGCACACGCATGCCGCCAGATACTCCCCCTGATTGAGGGTGATGGCGCCGTACCCAAGCAGTCCATCACGAGCAAGCGGTGCTGCCATTCCCGCCAGACAGGCAAGAACGGCAGCACCGCTAAAATGTGCGCCCGTAGAGCGCGCCCGGCAAGATGCGGCAGCGGCCAGCATGAAGCTGGCCGCCAGATCTAACACAAATAAGGGAAGGTTCTGCATACGCTGCACCCAGGGGCCAGACCATTTCATTCATGAAATGCTCCAGCAAGGATTTGCCTGCAAATCATTGCCGCGAAACAGGCACATGCGGGCTTTGCCAGCGTTGAGCGCCTGTTTAAGGCTTTTGCTCTACTTGGCCAGCCCCACTGCCCGGCGTTCACGAATGACCGTCACGCGGATCTGGCCGGGATAGGTAAGGTTTTTCTCAATCTTTTCAGCAATATCCTTACAGAGAATATACGTGGTGTCGTCATCAACCATGTCGGAGTTGACCATCACGCGAATCTCGCGGCCAGCCTGAATGGCGTATGCCTTGCTGACGCCATCAAAGCTGGTGGCAATGCCTTCCAGATCTTCAAGCCGCTTCACGTAGTTTTCAAGCAGCTCTTTACGTGCGCCGGGGCGCGCGCCAGAGATGGAGTCAGCCGCCTGCACCAGCACGGCCAGAGCCGTTGAGGGGCGCTGGTCTTCATGGTGGGCTGCAATGGCGTGGATGATCTCCTGGCTTTCGTTGTACTTCTTGGCGAGGTCCGCGCCTATAAGGGCATGCGGGCCTTCCACCTCATGGTCAACGGCCTTGCCGATGTCATGCAACAGGCCAGCCCGCTTGGCTTTTTTGACGTCCATGCCGAGCTCTGCGGCCATCATGCCGCACAGGGCCGAAACTTCAAGAGAGTGCTGGAGCACGTTTTGGGTAAACGAGGTGCGGTAACGCAACTGCCCGAGCAAACGTACTATTTCCGGATGGATACCGTGAACGCCCGCGTCAAAGGTGGCCTGCTCGCCCACTTCGCGCACCTGGGTGTCCAGTTCCTGCTCGCACTTCTGCACAATGTCTTCGATACGGGCGGGGTGAATGCGGCCATCCTGAATCAAGCGCTCAAGCGCCATTTTGGCAACCTGACGGCGCAGAGGGCTGTACGCTGAAAGAATAACGGTTTCAGGCGTATCATCGATAATAAGATCAACACCGGTGGCAGCCTCGAGCGCGCGGATATTGCGGCCTTCGCGCCCGATGATGCGTCCCTTCATGTCTTCGCTCGGAAGGGTCACAGCGGTCACGGTCTGCTCGTTGACGTAGTCGCCCGCATAACGCTGGATGACGTTACAGAGGATTTCTTTGGCTTTGCGGTCGGCAGTTTCGCGCGCTTCCATTTCAATCTGGCGGATCATGCGCGCCGATTCGTGCCGGGTTTTGGCTTCAATTTCGCCGAAAAGCCGGACCTTTGCCTCATCAGCGGTGAGCCCTGCAATTTCAGAAAGCCGCTGCTCCTGCTCTTCAATACGGGTCTGCAAAAACATTTCAGATTCAGCGAGCTGGCGTTCCTTGCGGGCCAGATCCTTCTCTGAAGTCAGCAGTTCGTGCTCCCTTGTGGTAGCTTTTTCAAGCTTTTCCTCAAGGCGACCGCCCATTTCTTCAAGCTTGCGTTCGCGGGCCTTGACCTCGCGCTCACGTTCCTTGAATTCGTTTTCGAGTTCCCGTTTCTGATTGAACAGATCATCCTGGCCCTGAAGCAATATCTCTTTTTTCTGGGCCTGCGCCTCTTTACGCGCTTCCGCCACTATGCGCTTCGCCAGATCTTCGGCGTCGCCCACACGTTTTGCGGCAGAGCGCTTGTGCGCAAACACCCCCAGCGCAACCCCCAGCAGCGCCGCAGCTACAAGCGCTGCAATGAACAATGGATCCATGAATCCAGCCTCTCTCTTTTATCAATACGGACCCTGCGCCAACAGGCACGGGCCGACGAACACCGGCAAGCGGCAAAACTGCCGCACACCGTAGCAAAATGAGCCCAAAGGGGCTGCTGAAACCCTGGCTGGATACCGATTAACGGTCTGGAATGAACTGCGCAAAAGCATCGGCCACTAAGGATGGCAGCCAGATACGTCAAAAGAAGGCGCGTTCCCCGGAGCGCCGTGTCATGCTTGCGGTACAGAACCTGGATAACCAGGTCGGGCGCCTGTATGTCCTTTCCGGGCTTCCCGGTCTTGCCGGGCGTGCACACACAAAGACAGTGACGGCTCCCTATTATATTCTTGTCAGGTTAGCACCGAGGCATAAATCACGCGCGTCCCAGGGAAGCGCCCAAAGGAGCCTAAGAGGACTCCTCTATTTTTGAAAGCAAGGTTGAGACGCGATTCTGCACGTCCGCCTGCTCTTTCTGCGATTGCAACAAATCATCCGCCAGTCCAAGGGCCATAAAAGTCAGCAGAATGTCCTTGGTCTGCCCTCCGTGGAACCTCAGCTTCTGGTCTGCGAACCGTTCCTCCACCAGCCGCACGGCTTCCTGTACACGCCGCATGTCGGCTCCAGGCTTGAATGCAATGCTCAGCCCAAGAACGGTGAGGTTGATAGTATCCTGGTTCACAAAAACCTACTCGACGCTGTCGTGCTCCTGAATCCTGCGCAGCAAGGCGTCAATGCGATTCAGCGCCTCAGTACGCAGCGTTTCTTCGTTTTCAAGAGCTTCACGCAGCTTTTGGTTTTCTTCATCAAGTGCGTCATTTCTGGCTGCCACAGCGGCAGACTCCGCACTGATTTTCGCGTTTTCCGCCTTGAGGCGGTCAAGTCGGGCCAAAAGCGCCTCAACCTGCGATTCAAGCTGCTCCAAAAGTTCCATGATTTGTAAATAACACCGCGACATGACCTTGGCAAGAATGGATACGCTCGGGCGAAAAAATACCCGCGCCGGGCTGTGCCGGCGCGGGCTACAAAAAACCAAAACCCTTGCGGCACGGGCCGCCTGGGCCGTTTATTTATTCCTGCGGGGCAGATTTTTCTGCTTTTCGCGGGCAATGGCAAGCTCGCCATTGGGCACGTCGCGAGTAATGACCGAGCCTGCGCCCACAAGGGCGTCGTCGCCCACAGTCACAGGGGCAACCAGAGCCGTATTGCTGCCAATAAAGGCATAACGCCCGATCTTGGTCTGAAACTTGTGCTTTCCATCGTAATTGCAGGTGATTGTGCCCGCGCCGATGTTGGTGCCCTCGCCTATTTCGGCATCGCCAAGATAGGTAAGGTGGTTGGCCTTGGCGCCTTTGCCAAGGTGGGTCTTTTTAAGCTCCACAAAATTGCCCACATGCGACTGTTCTTCAAGCACAGCGCCGGGCCGTAGGCGGGCAAAGGGCCCCACCAGTGCGGCTGCGCCCACGCGGGCTTTTTCAAGATGGGAGAAGGAACGGATCTCCGCATTATTGGAGATCACGCAGTCGCGCACCACGCAATGCGAGGCAACGCTGGCCCCACGGCTGATGCTGGTATGACCATAAATTTCGCACGGGCCGGTCAGTTCCACTCCGGGTTCAATCTGCGCCAGGGGGCCAACACGCACAGAGCCCGGCGCATGCACGATAACACCCGAGGCGAGCAGATCATCAACAATACGGGCGCGCAGGGTTTCTTCCATGCGGGAAAGCTCAAGCGGCGAATTCACCCCCATGAGCGAATCATCACGGCCGCACTGGATGCCGAGAACTTCGTACTTTTCCGCAACGGCGAGGCCGATGAGGTCTGTAATGTAATATTCGCCGCTTTTGTTGCTGTTGTTCAGGTGCGGCAAAAGGCTTTGCACCGCAGCAAGGCTGCAATAGTACATGCCAGCGTTAACCTCGTTGGAGGGCGGCCCGTAGAGCGAGGAATCATAATCCTTGGCTTCCACTATGGCCTTGACCTTGCCCTGCTGGCGCACTACCCGGCCATATGCGCCGGGGTTGTCCAGCTCAATGGTGGCAAAGGCCAGGTCAGCGCCAACGGCCTCGGCAAGAAAAGAACGAACCAGAGATTCCGAAAGCAGGGGCGCATCGCCGTTGACCACCAGCAAATGGGTGCAACCGGCTTCGCTCAGCGCGGGCAGAGCCTGAATAAGGGCGTGGCCTGTGCCAAGCTGCTGCTCCTGCAACACAAAGCGGGCACCAGGAAAGGCGGCCTGCACCATTTCGGCGCGGTGCCCGGCCACAATCCAGACGTCTTCCGCAAAAACGGGGCGCAGAGCCTCAATGACGCAGGCAAGCATTGGCTCGCCCAGCAGCGTTTGCAGCACCTTGGGCCTGTCCGAGTGCATGCGGGTTCCCTTGCCCGCTGCAAGAATCAAAGCCGCGTTCTTCGGCATGAATATCTCCTTCGTTCGCCACATATGGCGGGAAATGTGCAGGCAGAGCAATAGCCTCTTGCGGGCCAAACAGCAAGACCGCAGAGGTAATCTGCGCGGTGCGGCGCTGCTTGGGCGTTTACTCCGTGCTCACCTGCGGGGGCAGACCGATCACGCAAAGCCTGGCATAGGTGCTGTGCAGGCGCGCATTCAGCGCATCTGACGAAAGATCGGCCATACGTGGAAACATGCGATTGAGCACCATCACCGCCTTGGCGGCTGCGGGCGTCAGCTGCAGGCCAGACCATTTGGCGAGGCGCAGGCACCGCCCTCCGTAATAATCCTGAACATGGCGCAGATTGCCCGCATCATTGCGCGGCACACTGTGGCTGAACAGCGGCGCGGCTGCGAGCACTGCCCTGGTAAAAAAATCCTGCATGACCAGTGAGCGCTCAGGATCAAACTCGCTTAGATACCCGGCAGAAACAAGGCAGCCAGCCGCATGGGCCAGCCAGCCTGCGCACTTGGCCTGCAAGGGAAATTCCGGCAGCTCGGCCAGCATGCGGCCAACCTTTTCGTGCATGAGGGAATCATGAACATACATGGGCTTCATGTCGCTGGTGGAATTGTCGCCATGCTTTCTGTACAGCACCAGCCCGTCCGGGTTCATCCCAACCCTTGCCCCCATGCCATAGCAGCGCAGCCAGTATTCCTGATCTTCACAATGGCGGATGCTCTCATCAAAATAGCCAGCACGTCTGGCGCAGGCCATGCGCAGCAAAAAGCAATGTATGGGAGCGAGGTTGGCGGTACAGGCGTGTACGTCCCAATGACTGTTGACCAGTGACCAGAGCGTCAGCAACGGTTCTCCCTCATCCTGTTGCAGATTCATGCAACGGCAGATGCTCATGTCCAGTTCCGGCTGCGCCTCAAAAACCCGTAAGTGGCTGGCAAGCAGCCCCCTGGAAAAAAGGTCGTCCGCATCAAGAAAAGCCACAAAATCACCATGCGCAGCGCGCAGGCCGGTGTTTCTGGCGCGGGACGGCCCCGAATTGGCCTGCCGGATAAATACAATATCCGACCCAAAGCTTTCAGCCACTTCTGCGGTATTGTCGGTGGAGCCATCGTCCACAACAATGACTTCCACATCAATGCCCGGCCCGCGCTGCTCTCGCACACTCGCTACGGCTTGCGGCAGAAATGCGGCATAGTTGTATGTGGGGATAATGACGGAAACCAGAGATTGCGGGGCCATCCTGTCTCCTGCGATGTCTTGCGGGCAGAGGTTTGCCCCCTGCCCGCCCATACACTGCGGTTATTGCGACAGCCCCGCGCGGGGCGCACCTAAAAAGACTTGCCTCAGTTCTTCCATATAAAGGTAAACACCTGCTCCACATCGGGGTGCAGGGTGTGGTGCACTGGGCAGCTTTGAGTGCAGCGCTCAATTACCATCTTTTCCTTGGCGGAATATTCGCGGTCAGGCATTTTGAAGGTCACTTCAATCTTGCCGATGCGGCGCGGGTCGGCGCTCATGGTTTTGTTGATCTCCATCTCCGTGCCGGTCACATCCACGCCATGCGTCTTTGCATAAATGCCAATAATGGTCATGGCGCAGGCCCCAAGGGCTGTGGCGCACAGGTCTGTGGGCGAAAAAGCCGCGCCCAGCCCCTGGTTGTCAGAAGGGGCGTCTGTGATGATCTTTGTGCCGCTCTGGTTGTGGACGCACTCCACGCGCAGATCCCCAAGATATTTTGCGCTGACGGTAGCCATGGCAACTCCTGCGGTTTTGCCGATCAAACGGCAGTTACGGGTGATTAACCAAAAACATTATGCTCGCGCAGCGTATTACAGGCAATAGCCAGCAGGGTCAGCCCACCCAGCAGTTCTGCCCATCCATTGACCGCGCAGAGGTTGGCCAGCGCCTTGCCCAGATACACGCCCACAGCGGTAATAACCGCGCAGACCAGACCGATCATCAGGGCCGGGCTCCAGACAGAAGTTCCCAGAATGGCAAAAGAAAGGCCCACGGCCAGGGCATCGATGCTTGTGGCAACGCTCAGCACCAGCAGGTTGCGCCCCGCAGTGGGGTCCACCGAAGGACGCGGACAGGAGGAACTCGCCCGCAGGGCCGAAAAGCCCGAGAGCACCATCTTGCCGCCTATCCAGCCCAGCAGGGCAAAGGCGATCCAGTGATCCCACGCTTCCATATAAGAACGCACGGTAATGCCCAGATACCACCCCACCACCGGCATGGCGAACTGAAAAAAACCGAATGCCGCGGAAAGCCGGAAGTAATGGCGCGCCTGCGGCACGCGCAAGGCGCAGCCTGAAGCCAGGGCAACGGCAAAAGCATCCATGGAAAGGGCAACGGCCAGGAGCAGAACAGCAAAAAACGACATAAAAACCCCATGCTACGGTGCGCAATGACCGCCCAAATTGATTGCAGAGTGGCGTGAACTATAGGGCAAGGGCCGCTCAGGAGCAAGAGAGGTCTTTCGCTTGCGGCTGACACGGCCTCGGGATACAAGGCTGGGTATGCAAACTATTCCTTCTTGGCTTTTCTGCTGGCAATGGATTGCCGCTGTTCTGACCCTGGGCGCAAGCGCCGCTTCGGCCATGCCCATTATTATTGCTCTCACCCTGGCCACCGGCAGACGCGGACAGGCCAGGCTCAGCGCCTATGGCGCGCGCACCCTCGCCCGCTGCGCTGCGGGGCTGGCTGTTCTTGGCCCGCTGCTGGCAGCAGGCAGTGTTCTTGCCCTGCTGGCAAGCGTGCGCAGCACGGAACATATGTTTGAAGGCGTGTCATTGTGGATGCCAGCCATGCTGCCTTACACAACAGCGGTTGCCGCATGGCTGGCTGGCATAATATGCTTGCTGCTGTATCTTGCGGCTGACCGCGCTGCCCCCGTGCCGCAAGCTGTGCAGGATTACTGGCAACCGGGACAGATCGGCCTGCGCGTCGGCCTTGCGCTGCTGGCGGCCCTCTGTTTTTTTGCCGCGCAGGTTCTGCCCAACTGGCCCTTTTCTGGCCTGCCGCAAGGGCTGAGCATGGGGGATGTGGCTCTGGCCGTGCTTCCCAACACCCTGCACGACTACTTTACCGCATTGGCCCCAGCGGGCAGCGTTGCGCTGATCATACTTTCCCTTGTGGCCCGCAACCGCGGAGCCGCATTCACGCTGGCGGACGAGCAGCGCGCTGCCCGCTGGTGCGCGCTGTGGGCCATGGTGGGCTTTATCCCCCGCTGCATTGACCGCTGGGGGCTTGTGATCGGCTTTTCCCTGCGCCAGGGCCCCTTGCCGCAAGGTCTGGCGGAACAGGCAATGGGCCTTGTGCCCATGACCCTCGCCATTGCCTGCTGGGTTGCCCTGTTTGTTCTGCGCGCTCCCCGCAAATTCTACTGGCTCAATGTTCTTGGGCTTCTGCTGCTTGTGCTGGGCGCGAGCTTTCCGTTCCTATTGGCGCTCGGGCGCTGATGCTTGCCCCGCACATGGGCAGCGCGTATACCCGACTGCACATATGGATTCGATTTTTCCGCAACCCGGAGGTTCCCATGCGGACTTTGTTTTTTCTGTCCCTTCTCATGCTCTGCCTGACGGTCACAGCCCAGGCTGAACCGCGCTCGTTTACGCTTTTCAGTGCCGACCTGCCCCAAGGCTGGGACGGCGAGGAAAAAATGGGCTTCAAATCGGGCAACCCCGATGAATGCATGCTGATTCTGGGCCTTTCCAACGAAAAGAAAGACGACTACGCCGCGCTCATCAGCATTTTTGTTCTGCCTAACACGCAGAATGACGACAGCGCCTCCCTTGCCAACAAGCTGGCCCCCCTTCAGGCCAACGCATCCCAGCCCCGCCCGCAGGGGCCGTTCTGGACGTTCAACGGCGAACTGCGCAGCCAGGCCTTTCCCGCCCCCGGCGTGACCAAGGTCAACGCCACGGCAGACAAGGTCATCATTGCCATTGTTCAGGATCCTGATCAGCGTGGAGCCGAAGCTGTTTTTGCCAGCCTCAAGGGCCTCACCCCCGAAACGCGCAAGCTGCTCGGCCAGTAAACAACACCCGCACATAGTTGACGCGGCTTTTTCTAGCAGGCCGTAATGTAAAACACCGGCTGTCCTTTGCAGGGCAGCCGGTGTTTTACATTGGCTCAGCTTCAATCGGGCTTATTCGTGCCAGCCCAGAAACATCTTGTAGGCATCGTTGTTGGATTCTTCCACATGCGGATAGCCCATGGCTTCAACACGCTTGAGAAAATCCTCAAAGGCTTCCTTCTTTTCATCGGGCGCTTCAAATCCCACAAGCACGCGACCAAAATCCGCGCCGTGATAGCGGTACTGGAACAGCGAAATGCTGAAATCCACGCGCATGGCGTCCATAAAGTCCAGCAGAGCGCCGGGGCGTTCGGGGAAGGTAAAGCGCAGCAAACGCTCGTGCAGAATCTGGGGCGCGTTGCCACCCACCAGGTGGCGCACGTGCACCTTGGCCAGTTCGTTATCCGTGAGGTCAATGGCCTCAAAACCCTTACCGCGCAGTTCTTTCAGCACCTGGGCCACATCATCGCGCCCGTTGATCTTGATGCCCACCAGTACCCTGGCCTTTACCGGGTCTGAATACCGGGTGCAGAGTTCCGTGATGTTGCGGCTGCCAAAAGATGCGCACAACTGCCGGAAGCTGCCTACGGTTTCGGGGATGGTCACTGCCAGCAGGGCTTCGCGCTGAGCGCCTATTTCCGCGCGGTCAACCACGTGGCTCAGGCGGTCAAAGTTCATGTTCGCGCCGCTCACAATGGCTACCAGGGTGGCATCGTGCAGATCCCCCGCCTTGGCGTAAGCCCGCAGGCCAGCCAGAGCGAGCGCGCCCGCAGGCTCGGCCACCACGCGGGTGTCTTCAAAAATATCCTTGATAGCGCCGCAGATGGCGTCCGTCTCAACGGTGATGATGTCGTCAAGCAGGTCGCGGCAGAGAACAAACGTTTCTTCACCCACCAGCTTGACGGCCACGCCGTCGGCAAACAGACCCACATCGTGCAGTTCCACGCGCTGCCCGGCCATGACGGAACGCCGCATGGCGTCAGAATCCACAGGCTCCACGCCGATGACGCGGATTTCAGGCCGCAGGTTCTTGATATAGGCGGCAACGCCCGCCGCCATGCCGCCCCCGCCGATGGGGACAAACACGGCATGGATATCACCGGGGTACTGGCGCAGGATTTCCATGCCGATGGTGCCCTGCCCTGCGATGACATCCGGGTCGTCAAAGGGCGGAATATACACGCAGCCGGTTTCCTGAATCAGGTCAAGCGTGTGCTTCCAGGCATCGCTGAAAGATTCCCCCGAAAGCACAACCTGACCACCCAGCCGCTTCACAGCCTCGACCTTGATGGCGGGCGTGGTCACGGGCATGACGATGGTAGCTTCGCACCCCAGCCTGCGCGCGCCAAGGGCAACCCCCTGAGCGTGATTGCCAGCCGAGGCGGTAATAACGCCCCTGCGCAGCTCTTCCTTGGTAAGGTGCGCCATCTTGTTGTAGGCGCCTCTGATCTTGAAGGAAAAAACAGGCTGGAGGTCTTCGCGCTTGAGCAAAATATTATTGCCGGTGCGGCGCGAAAGACTGACCGCCTCGTCCAGGGGGGTTTCTACCGCCACGTCGTATACGCGGCTCAAAAGGATACGGTTCAGGTATTCGCTGTGCTTGTCCATGAAAATGTCCTTGCGGGGCTTCGCGCATGGCCGCCCTTGCGGTCGAAAAACGCATTTTGTGAGGCCAATCTTTATATACCCGCAAGAAATGCTTCTCAAGTGCTTACTTTTTAAAATCCGTGCTGCCTTACGGGCAGAAATTTGGTTTCTTCCACGCATTTTTTACACGGTGGGACACGCCGGCCAAGGGGCCGCCCTCCTGTTGCGTATCTGTACAGCCACAGCCCGTTGCGCTATGATTAGCGAATGACCGAACCGACTTCCGAATTTTCCCAATCTGAAACCCACGGCCTGACAGAATACACGCCGCACATATCAGTGCGTGCCGCAGGCCGCCTGTGGCGGCTCACCAGGGCCGCCGACCTTGAGCAGCTTTGGGACGCCATGACGGCCTCGCCCGATGATTTTGACGATGAGCGGCTGCCCTACTGGACAGAACTCTGGCCTTCAAGCGTTGCCCTGGCGGGCTGGCTTGCGCAGCAACGGCAATGCATCGCCGGGCAGCCCTGCCTGGATATTGGCTGCGGCCTGGGCCTCACCGCCATGGTGGGCCAGTGGCTTGGCGCAAAAATGACTGCCATGGACTATGAGGAAGCCGCCCTGCACTTTGCGGCCCGCAACGCTGATATCAACGAAGTGCCGCAACCGCTGTGGACAGTCATGGACTGGCGGCGGCCCGCCGTGCGGACGCGGAGCATGCACCGCATCTGGGGCGGCGATATCATGTATGAAAAGCGTTTTGTGGCTCCGGTGCTGCGCTTTCTTGACCATGCCCTTGCCCCTGATGGCGCGGCATGGGTGGCGGAGCCGGGCCGTACCGTGTACGATGCTTTTCTGCACGCGCTGCAAAACGGCGGCTGGCAAGGCAGACGGGTATATCACGAAACTGTGGACCCCCTTTATGCCCAGCCCGTACCCGTTACCGTACACGTTTGGGAAATCAGCCGCCGGGCCTGAGTCCGGGGCGTTCTTCAACCACAGCAATCAGCCCTCACGGGCCATACGGGAAATACCATGGGAAACCTGGCACGCTTCGGCGTTTCTTTGGATGAAGATCTGCTGGAACCTTTTGACCAGCTGTGCAAGCGCAAAAGCTATCCCAACCGGTCTGAAGCCATACGCGATCTTATCCGCAAGGCACTGGTTGAAGAACGCTGGAGCAACGACGCCTCTGGCGCGGGTACGCTTACCCTGGTGTATGACCACCATAAAAACGATCTGGCCCGTCGGCTCATGACTATCCAGCATGATGACCACGATCTTATTGTCACCACTCTTCACGTGCATCTGGATCACTACAACTGCCTTGAGGTGCTGGTGCTCAAGGGCGAGCCCAAGCGTTTGCGCGCCCTCGCCGACAAACTGATCTCCTGCCGCGGCGTCAAGCACGGCACTTTTACCGCTACTACTACAGGACAGGATCTGGCATAATGGAAGACGTACAGAGCCACGCCCCGCAGGTTGCCCTGAATATCGACCGCGTGGGTGTTCGCGAGCTGAAGCTGCCCCTGCTGGTGCGCGACCGCTGCCAGGGAACGCAACAGACCGTGGCTACCGTAGACCTTGGGGTGGACTTGCCTTCATCCTTTAAAGGTACCCACATGAGCCGCTTTGTTGAGGCTCTGGAGCAATGGAACGATGAGATCAGCTATCAGTCCGTGCGGCGGCTGCTGGTCAATATCAAGGAACGGCTTGGCGCGCGGCGGGCGTATGCCCGGTTCTGCTTTCCCTATTTTATTGTCAAAAAGGCCCCTGCATCGGGCAGCCCTGCCACGGTTGCCTACGAATGCCGCCTCACCGGCGAGCTGGACGACAAGGGCCAGTCGTTTGTTCTTGAAACAGATGTTCCGGTCATGACTGTCTGCCCCTGCTCCAAGGCCATCAGCCGCGAGGGCGCACACAGCCAGCGGGCCATGGTGCGCATGCGTTTGCGCATGCGGGCTTTCTCGTGGCTTGAAGATTTCATCGATATTGCCGAAGGATCCGGCTCTTCCGCAGTCTACACCCTGCTCAAGCGCGAGGATGAAAAATTCGTCACAGAGAGCGCCTTTGCCAGCCCCACCTTTGTGGAAGACGTGGTGCGCAACGTGGCGCAAAAGCTCACGGCCCACGGGCAGGTGGAGTGGTTCAGCGTTGAGGTGGAGAGCATGGAATCCATCCACAACCACAATGCCTTTGCCCGCATCGAGCGCGATCTCTCTGTTCGCTGACATGCCGTGCTGACGGTGGTTACACTGGCTCCTTGCGGCAACATGCTCTGAGTATGCGATAATACTCTGAAAACCTGCCCCGACCCCTGACTGCGAAAAACCTGTAATTACCCGCCAACCAGGACAAAAAAAAGTTTTTGTATTCGGGTAATACTTGTGCTAGTTAAGCCGTAAGGTGTGAATGATGAGTAGCAGTAGCCTACAGATCGGCGCGTCAGCCTTGAATGCCTTTTCGTGGGGCACGGCTGTTACAGCGCATAATGTAGCCAACGTCAGTACGGCTGGTTTTGAGCCGCGCCGTGCCGTCTACTCCAGCAACGCCAACGATCAGGGCGTCAGCTTTGAAGCCGCGCTGAAAGACGCGGGATCAAAGGTCGGCCCCAGCTCGGACTGGAATGCCGCCAACGCCGTTCTTGATGTCACTTCCGGTATTCCCCTGGAAGCATCCGCACCCAGCGGTACGGATCTTGGGCGGGAATTCACTCAGATGATCTCCACCCAGCACGCCTATGAGGCAAACGCGCAGGTAGTGCGCACCAGTGATACCATGCTGGGTACGCTTTTAGACATCAAGGCTTGACCAATTACAGACAAACGGGGTTATTCCCGTTTTTTTTGCGTGACCCGCCGTTGCCTTGTGCTGCGGCGCAACCCACACGGAGTGCCGATGGGTAGATGCCTGAAACTGTGTGCGCTGACTCTGGCTTGCGCCATGACCTTTGGCTGCGCAGTAAAAAACAACCAGCGTGGAGACTACAGCACACAAGCGGAACAGCGTTTTCGCCGTTCTTATGAAGCTGCTTTTGACAACAATGAGCAGCAGGGCAGCCAGCAGCTTTTGCGCAAGGCACGGTCTGCCATCGGCACCCCATATGTTCCCGGCGGCATGTCGCCGGGCGGATTTGACTGCTCGGGATTTGTCTGCTGGGCCTACAAAAGCGTTGGCGTGAGCCTGCCGCGCACCGCCCGTGAACAGTCGGTTGTGGGCAAGCGCATCAATAATGTGGAAGAAATGCAGGTTGGCGATATTGTCGCCTTCCGTCACCCCCGTCGAGGCTATCACACCGGCATTTATGTGGGCGATGGCAAATTCATCCACAGCCCCCACCGCCGCACCACCGTGCGTATCAATTCTCTGGACGACCCTTATTTCAAAGGCACATTCCTCGGTGCCCGACGCGTCAAGATGGACGGCACCGAAAATCTTGTGGCCGAAGCCCAGACCCGCCTGAATGACTACGCGGAAGAAAAGGCCGTGCGCGATATTTATCGCAGCCACAAGCCCTCCTCCCGCACCAGCGTTGCCAGCAACGACGACCACAAAAAGAGCAGCAAGGATCGCGGCAAAGAAAAAGACAAAGACCGCTCCAGGGATAAAAATCCTTCCAAATCGCGCGAGCAGTTTGTGGAAGTGGCCAGTCTGGACAAAAAGCACTCCACCCGCAAGATCGAGGTGGAAAAGGCTGACAAGTCGTCCTCCAGGTCTTCAAGCAAGGCATCCGTCAAGGAAGACAAGTCGGACAAAAAGAGCAGCGCCTCTTCGTCCAAATCCGGTTCTTCAAAGGCTGAAGCTGAAAAGTCCGAGCGCAAGAGCGAGGCCCGCAAATCTGACGCCCCCAAGGCTGAAGCGCGCAAGGCTGAAAGCCATAAGGCGGAAGCCGCCAAGAGCGACAGCAAGTCTGGCTCCTCCAAGTCCAGCGCATCCAAGGGCGAATCCACCAAGCACGAGTCTGCCAAGTCTGAATCCGGCAAAAAGGACAAGAGCGACGGCAAGGTGGCCTCTTCCAAGTCTGATGATGGCAAAAGCAAAAAAACTCCCGCCAAAAACCGGGAAAAGAATTCATAGGACATAATTGATGCTTCCCAATATTTCTCCTGCAGAAGCACTGAAGATGCTGCAGGATAACAAGGCTCGCCTTGTGGACGTGCGTGAGGCGGACGAACTCGCCGCCTTGCGCGTTCCCGGTGCCGAAGCGGCCCCCCTTTCTGTCATTTCATGGATGGATCTGCGCCCCGCCACCGCTGAACTCCCCATTATATTTACCTGCAATTCCGGCAACCGCACCACCAAGAACAGCGACCTGCTGCAAAAACTTGCGGCAGGCCCCGCATGGCAGGTGGAAGGCGGCGTCAGCGCCTGGGCCAAACAGGGGCTGCCTGTGGAAACTTCCAAACAGACGCTGCCCATTTTTCGACAGATTCAGATTGGCGCTGGCGGGCTGGTGCTGGCTGGAGTGCTCGGCTCCCTGGCGTGGCCCTCAATGCTGTGGCTTTCGGCCTTTGTGGGCGCGGGGCTTGTGTCTGCAGGCGTGACAGGCTTTTGCGGTCTGGGCATACTGCTTTCGGCCATGCCCTGGAACAAAAAATAGTTTTATGCACGCCGCGCCTGTTATTCGCGGCAGGCTGGCTCCCAGCCCTACCGGCTATATCCACCTTGGCAACGCCTGGGCCTTTTTGCTTGCATGGCTAGCCGCCCGGGCCAGCGCTGGCGAGGTGGTACTGCGTATTGAAGATATCGATCCGCAGCGCTCACGCCCCGAATACACCGCAGCCCTCATTGAAGACCTGACCTGGCTTGGCCTGGATTGGGATTATGGCCCGGACAAGCCGGAACCGGCTGGCGGAAGCATGGGGCCGTTTGAGCAAAGCCGCAGGGGCCAGCACTATGCGGCGGCCATTGCACAGCTTGAAAGCGCTGGGCTGACTTATCCATGCTTTTGCACACGCAAGGAATTGCGCAGCATGGCAGGTGCGCCGCATGTTGATGATGCTGGAGCGCCCTACCTTGGCACATGCCGCAGCCTGAATCAGGCGCAGCGGCAGGCCTTGCTGGAGTCAGGCCGCCGCCCCTGCCTGCGTTTGCGCTGCCCGGACGGGCCTGTGAATTTCACCGATACTGTGTTTGGGCCGCAATCGTACACGCTTGCCGACTGCGGGGGCGACTTTGCCCTGCGCCGTTCTGACGGCGTTGTGGCCTACCAGCTTGCCGTGACCGTGGACGATGCGCTCATGGGCATAAATCAGGTGGTGCGCGGGCGCGACATCCTCATTTCAACGCCGAGGCAGATTGCTCTTCTCAAGCTCCTGGGCTATGGTGCTCCCGCTTATGCGCATGTGCCGCTGCTTCTGGATGACGAGGGGGAACGCCTTGCCAAAAGGCACCAGAGCCTCGCGCTGCGCAACCTGCGGCAGATGGGCGCAGACCCGCGCAGAATAACCGGATTGCTCGGCGCGCTTGCCGGGTGCAATCCCGGCGGCGATGCCGCCAGCCCTGCGGAGCTGATACCATATTTTTCGCTTTCGCGCCTTGATGGCGATGATATCCGCCTTGGGCGCGAGATGCTACGCGCGCTTGTGGCCTGACGGCCATTTGAATACAAACACCGCTCATGTAATGACAGAGGATGTTTATGACCATGCAGAACCTGGATCAGACCTTTTTGGACAAGATTTTTCCCGCTGGCCGTGCAGATGAATTTTTTGACGCGCTCTTTGGCGGCGCGGAAGAAGGCGCTTACGACATCGGCCTGGTTTGCCGCAGCGTTGAGCCGCAAAAGGCCAAGCTGGCTTTTGAACTGCGCCAGCGCCCCGGCAAATGCCTTGCCTGCAACCTGACCTATGGGCTGCCCCAGGTTTTTCAGCGGCACCCCATCCTGAATGTGGCTGGCGTTGCGCGCGAAGTTGCTTCTCACCTCGGCTGGCCTGCGGAATCCACCAAGTGGAAGCTGGGCCACACGGAAGAAGTGAGTCGCGAGCTGCATGTTATCCCCCTTGTGGTGGAATGCGCGTAAGCCGAGCAGACCTATCCGCTTGACAACGGCCCTGTTTTTTGGCACTTCATGTCGGTTGCCAGCTTAGCTCAGTTGGTAGAGCAGCTGATTCGTAATCAGCAGGTCAAGAGTTCAAGTCTCTTAGCTGGCTCCACAGAATTTAGCCCTCACGGTGAATAACCGCGAGGGCTTTTTTTGTTGGGGTAACGCCACTATGTTAAAAATAGCCCTCTACATCTAATGCCAGAACGCATTCTCTTGCTGGGGACTTCTCCTGAGCTTGGCCCTGCCCAAGCGCTAATACGTGTTGAGGGGCAGGATGACTAAGATAAACTCTTTGACGTGCTGAAGTGCATGGCAGATGCCTCCGATGAACCGGGTTTACCGCTGCGAACATCTGCTGTTTGACGAACATCACCTGCACAAGGTGTTTGCTGAAATCAAGCTATTTCCAGAGTGACAAGTCGAAAATTACGAAGGAAGAATAGATTATGCCAAGAATAAATATTGGGGCCAAACCATATGTTATGCCAATGCCAGTGCTAATACTTTCATCGTATGATGAAAATAAGAAGCCTTGTGCCATGCTAGCGGTTTGGGGTGGTATCAGTAATGAGACAGAGATTTCCATAACAGTTGCATCACAGCGCCATACATTAAAGGGAATTCTTACCAGAGGCTCTTTTGTTGTCAGCATGGCGGATGTAGAAAATAAAATAGCCTGTGATTATCTTGGGATAGCAACAGGGAATAAGGTCGAAGATAAATTTGATAAATCTGGATTCCACACGACAAAATCTGAATTCGTTGATGCCCCTATCATTAATGAACTGCCCTTTTCCGTTGAATGCAGGCTAAAAAATTATGATGAAAAAAATTGGAGGCTTGTTGGAGAGATTGTAAACGTTAGCCTTGATGAACGAATTCTTGGAGAAGGTGGAAAAGTATCATTTGAAAAATTCCATCCCCTTGCTTTTGATTGGATGAATAAAATATATCTTTCAATTGGAGATAAAGTTGGTGATGCATACCGTGATGGTCTTGCATTAAAGTAAGCAATTCCATTTTTTCGTAGCGGCAAAAATAGCATGACAATAACATAGGCTGTTTTTACAAATAGGCAGCCATTGCATTCGCAATAAACCTAATCAATACTGCTCCTCATGCGCTGAAGTGGCTTTCATTCCCGGGCATAGATAATTTGCCCCCCCAAAAAACATGCTCGGCTTTCTCCTTTAGCGGAGAAAGCCGAGCATTTGTATCATCCTGATTTCTGCCTGCCATGCAGGTTTGATCAGGAGGCAAGTTATGTTCGTTAATGGGGCCGCTCGGTGCTAGTCGCAAACGCCTTCATGTTCCGGGCCTTCGGGAACAGTGCAGGCTTGCTGCTTTTTGCCTGTTCCGTTGCACTCAAAACACTTTGTGCCAGCATCGTCTTTTCCCTTGCCCTGACAAGCCGGGCAGGTGGTGTAGTCATCAACTCTCGTATTCTGGGCCATAATGAGTCCCCCTTTCTGGAGTTATGCTATGCATTATTACTAGCACTCCGGGGTCAAGGGCACAAGCGACAGTTCCAGCCCCGGATATCGCAGCTTTGGCGCGCCCGTCTGACAGTGCACGTATACCCACCGCCAGCTCCCGCCCCTCCCGTTCCATCCACCCTGCCCTTCCGCCTTTCTGCGCACGCGCCTCCGCCGCAGCTAAATGTTCCCGGCGTTTCCTTGGACGTTGTTGGCCTCCACCCGCCGATGCAGCCCGCATTATTGCTACCGCACAATGTTCACGCTTTTATTGAAACAGATACCAGCATGACAACCAGCGTGCGGGCATATAATAAAATATACGCATTTGAACATACAAACACTCTTACACATAAAAATTATGCAAGATATAAAACCTTACCTTGAAAAAGCCGAACAGTATCACGGGCATATTTGCAGCGGGCAGATTCTGGGCATCCGCATGACCTTGATGGCGTTAAAAGCGCTTGGCATGTCGCCGCATGACGATATGCGCGATCTGGTCATTTTTCTGGAGACAGACCGCTGCATTGCAGATGCCTCCTACGTGGTTACAGGAGTGACCGTGGGCCGCAGACGGGTCAAGATGCACAGCTACGGCAAAACAGCCATGTCCTTTCTGGATTTGAAAAGCGGCAAGGCCGTGCGGGTCAGCGTCATCACCTCCGACAGGCCGCCCCACCATGCGGATAAAGCCGCCCAGCTCGCCTTTTGGGAAGGCTACGCCGACAGCGACATTTTTTCCTGCCAGCCTGTGAGCATCGCCATGCCGGAGGGCGAACTGCCCGGCCCGCCAGCGCGCATTGCAACCTGCTGCGTCTGCGGCGAGGACGTGCTGGATTGCAAGGAAGTTGTGCAGGATGGCAAAACATACTGCCGGGCATGCCTCAACGGCGCATACTACAGCCCCATTGGAGGCAGCCATGCATAACCGCTGGCATTTGTATGACGAACTGGTTGATTCCGTTCCGTCAAAGGAGCTGGTTAAATCCTTTGTTTACGGCGATCACTGGCTGATGGTGGAATCAGACGCCGGGGGCGTGGGCATGGCCCAGCATTTCCCGACCATGCCGGGCGCGCAGGATCCCGCGCTCTCCCCGTATGAAATTGTCGGCCAGCCCTTGCGCAAGGTGGCCAAACGCCTAAAATCGTGGGATTTCAATCAGGCCTCCATCGGCCTTGCGGCCCTTAATGCCGCCAACAACACTCTGGCCCTGCGGCCCGAAAGCCCCATCCAGCCCGGTATAAACCGCATGCCCGGAGATGCCTTCAAATTTTTTCTTGCAGAGGCTACAGGTAAAAGAGTTGCGGTGATCGGGCATTTTCCCGGTTTGCGCATGCTGCGCCAGCACTGCGACATGTGCATTCTTGAGCGCAATCCACAGCCCGGCGACCTGCCCGATGCAGCAGCGGAATACGTTCTGCCGGAGCAGGATATTGTTTTTGTCACGGGCACAACATTCATCAATAAAACCATCACCCGCCTGCTGGAACTGACCCGGAAGGCCAAGGTTTTTATGGTCGGGCCAAGCACCCCCATGCATCCCCTGCTGTTCCGGCACGGTTTTGCCTCGCTTTCCGGCCTGGTGGTGGAAAATGCCGCAGGCATGGCCCGCGCCCTTAAAGACAACAACTGCGAGGCTATTTTTGCCAGCGGAGGCCTCAAGGTAAATCTGCTGCCCGGCGGTGCCCAGTGAATATTGAATCTTTTGAGAAGCTTTGGGTCGATTACCAGCCAGACCGCAAGGATGCGCAGGAGTTCTGGAACAAGCGCGCGCCCTCGTTCAACAAGCGCATTCGCCGCAAAACTGCGGACGAACACCGCCAGCGCCTGATGGAACACCTTGCGCGCAAGGCGGCCCTTGACCACAACAGCGCGGTGCTGGATATCGGCTGCGGCCCCGGCGCGCAAAGCCTTGAAATGGCCCCGCTGGTGGGCCGGGTGGAAGGCTTTGACCTTGCGCCCAACATGATTGATCTGGCAAAGGCCAATGCCGTTGAAGACAACTGCCCCAACGCCAGTTTTCGGGTTCTGGACTGGCAGGCGGCAGACATCGACAGCATGGGCTGGCGCAAACAATTCGATCTGGTTTTTGCATCGCGCACGCCAGCCATCAACAACCGCGCAACGCTGGAAAAGATGATTGCCGCCTCCAGCCGCGCCTGCTGCATGATCACGCATGTGGAAATGCGCCATTCTGTCAGGGATCAGCTCAAGAACATGCTCGACTGGGACGAACAGAAGGCCCGCATTGCCCGCAGTTTCTTCTGCGCTTTCAACATGCTGTTTCTGATGGGTTTTTATCCTGAGGTGGAATACTTTGACCGGGCGTGGGAAAGCGAAACGACCTTTGAGGATGCGGAACTGATGCACCTCAATTATTTCACCTGCATGATGACAATTTCTGACAGTCTGAAAACCGAAATGCGCAAGAAACTGGCAAGCCTCTGCCGCGACGGGATTATTCAGGAAAAGGTGGAATCAAAGCTGGCTGTCATGTTCTGGAAAATATAGCTCTCCCCCCCGGCCCCACAGGATGGGCTTTCTGCTACTTGAGGCTGAACTGTATGGGTACAACCACTCGGGCGGCCTGCGGCGGCGGCGCAAAGGGCGATGCCCGGTGCACGGCTTCCAACGCCGATTCGTCCAGCGAATCAAAACCGCTGCTGGTGCGCAGCTCCACATTTTGCGCCGAGCCGTCTCTAGTGATAGTAAAGGCCACATACACAAGCCCCTGAATGCCCATGCGCTTGGCTTGCGGGCTGTATTCCAGATATTTGCGGATGCGCTTTTTGATGTATTCGTAATTGCCCTTAAGGTAGCCCCCGGCATCACCCTGCCCTTCACTGGCGGCCCCGTTGCCCTGCCCGCTGCTGCCGCTGCCGCGCCCCGGCCCTGATCCCTCTGCCAAAGACATGCCCTGCCCTTGTAGTTTGCTCTGGTTTGCGCCGCTGCCAGCGCCAGGCTCTACGCCTGAACTTGCGCCAGCAGTGGTGGCAGACGGTTTCAGGTCGGCGACTTTGGCTGTCGTATTGTTGTCTGCCTGCTCCCGTTGCTGAACATTCTGTTCCTTGCGGGATTTGGCTTTTGCCTGTTTATCGGCTTTGTCGGGATGCGGCTTTTCCTTTGGCGAAGCATCGGCTGTTTTTTTTGCCGCTACTTTTTCGGCAAGCCGAGGTCTGGCAAGGGGAGATTGGGAATCCGCCACGGTGGGTTCGGCGGATTTATCCTGCTTTTGGGGTGCGGGGCTTGTCTCTTCTTGAACGGCTGCCGCCTCTGCGGCAGGTGACGCCGCATCTGCCTGCGATGCTGCATTCTGTTCCGTCTGAATGCCACCGCCGCCACCAGCGGCTGGCTCTCCGGCGGTGCCGGAACCCGGCTTGCCGTAAGTCAGGGTGATCACCACCCCGTCAAAGTCGCCATTGCCCGTGGACGGCAAGAGGCTGCCCAAGAACCAGAGTATGCCCAACACCGCAATGTGCGCCGCAAAGGAGGCCGCAAAAAACCACGGGCCTCTGGTATGCGATTTTGCGGGCGGCTCCTCAAGATAGGGAGCGGCAAAAATTTGTCTATCGGCTACGGGTTCCATACTCATGGCGCATCCGGCTTTGTAAGGTGCATCCAGCGCTGTGCCCGGGGGGGCAGGTTGTACAGATCCTTGATCTGCGGCACGGTAACAGTGGTGGAAACCGGGCCGTCCGCAACCACATGCCCCGCCTTGAGCAGTATGGCTCGCCCGCCCAGATACACCGCCTGTTCTGGATGGTGGGTGGTCAGCATGATCGCCGGCCCGGAGCCGGAAAGTTCGCCAATCAGCTCCAGCAAATGAAACTGGTTGCCGTAATCCAGCCCGGTAACTGGCTCATCCATGACCAAAGCAGAACACTCCTGACACAAGGCCCGCGCAATAAGCACAAGCTGCCGTTGCCCGCCGGATAACTCCAGATAGGATTTACGCGCGTAACCTGCCATGCGTACCTGCTCCAGAGCGGTCATGGCTCTACCAACATCCTCGGCGGAGAACCTGAGCCATGGGCTGCGGGCTGTGCGCCCCATAAGCACCACATCAAGGACCTGATAGGCAAAAACGCCCGTATGCATCTGGGGCACATAGGCCAGTGTGCGCGCAAGATCCCGCCGCGAGATTTCTTCCTGCGGGCGGCCTTCCAGAAAAATGCTGCGGGGCGGCACGGGCAAAAATCCCAGAATGGCCCGGAGCAACGTTGTTTTGCCGCAACCGTTGGGGCCAAGCACGTTCACCACTTCCCCCCGGCCCACGCGCAGAGAAACCTGCTGCAGCACAGGCGCGGCATCAAAGTAGCCAAGGGTGAGGTCACGCACTTCAATCATAGCGTCTCTTCCAGTCGTACCACAGGCTAAAGGCAAACAGCGGCAACAGGATGATCGAGGTGGCAATGCCCAGCGGCAGTTCCACAGTCCAGATTGTGCGGATGAAGGAATCCGTCAGCAGAATAAAAAGCGCGCCGCCCAAGGCGGAATTCAGCAGGCCCAGGCGATTGTCCGGCCCGCAGATAAAACGCATCACGTGCGGGATGACAAGGCCAACCCAGTTGATGACGCCAGCCATGACAACAGTCAGCGAACACGCTAGCGTTGCCGCCGCAATCAGTTGCATCTTCATGCGCGTACTGTTCACGCCCAGGGCCATGGCCTCGTCGTCGCCCATGGAAAGCGCGTTCACGACCTTGCCGTTAAGGCAGATAAAGGCCAACGCGCAGAGCATGAGCGGGGCCCCCCATGCAAGGTGGCGCGGCTCTGTGCGCGAAAGCGAACCCATGAGCCAGAAAACAATTTCGGGCAACTGCCTGTTGGGGTCTGCCACGTACTGCACAAGCGAGGTCAGGGCCACAAAAAAGGAGCTGCTCACCATACCGCCGATGAGCAGGGCAAGAAAACGCGCCTTTGGGTAAAGCATGGAAAAAAACAGGGCAAGGCCCACACCCAGCGCGCCGCCAATAAATGCCAGCACCTGCGTGGCCGCCATGGATGAAAAAGCCAGAATGCCCACGGCCCCGCCAAAAGCCGCCCCGTGCTGCACCCCAAGAATACCGGGCGACACCAGCGGATTCTGAAACATGGCCTGATACACGCTGCCAGATACCGCAAGGCTTGCGCCCACCAGCAGAGCTGTGACAATGCGCGGCAGCCGCAGATTAAAAAACAGAAACAGCACTTGTTTTTGATCCGGGCTGAGCGTGTTTCCAGCCCATGCATCGGCAAGCGCGCGGCAGAGTGCGCCCATGTCCAGAGGGTAGCGCCCCATGTGCAGCGAAAGCAGCACCGCGGCAACCAGCATCACCCCCAGCCAGAGCAAAATTTTTTCAGAACGTGCCATAAGGTTCAAAAAGCTCGCTTATCTGCGCATCGTTCATATCCAGATTAAAAAACAGTTTCATGAATCGGCGGCTCTCAGCCTTGATGTCCACGGCGTACAGATCGGGATGCAACAGATTTGCCAGCCATTGCACGCCCATGAGCCGCATGTAGGTTGCGGGGCGCTCTATCCAGCTGAAGGGGCCGCGCGGGATAAAATACACCCTGCCCGCCTGCACCGCAGGCAAGGCCGACCATTGGGGGTCCGTACGTATGCGGCGCATAAGATTGGGGTGGAATACCAGCACCACATCCGGATTGTAGGCCATGACCTGTTCAAACGTGACCTTGAGCTGGGCGTTTTCCGTGCCTGGCGGGCACATGTGCACACTGTCCGCGCCTGCGGCTTCAAGCACCTCCGAACGCTCGGAATCCTTACAGACCGAGGCAAGCCCGTTGGCTTCCAGCGCCACATACACGCGCGTGCGCCGCTCTGCTGGCAGATTTTTCATGGCTGCCGCCACCCGGTTCAGCGTTGCGTCAGCATAGGCCGCAAGGCTCTGCCCGCGCTGTTCGCGATTATACAGCCGCCCCATTGTCAAAAAACAGGCCGCCATATCCTTCATGCTGCCGCCCGGAGCGCTGGATACCTGCATGCCAAGGCTGGTCAGGGTCTGCTCTATGGGCAAATGGTCGTGCATGCTCATGGAAAGGTAAAAGGCCTTTTTGATGCCGCTTGCCAGCAGCATTTCCCTGTCAGGAATAAATCCCTGCCCGTACCAGCCGCCCAAGATGGGCAGATCGTGATACTGGGGGGGAATAAATTTTTTTTCATAATCCCGCAGAGGGGTGTTCCAGGCTGCAAGCAGCTCCGGAGCAAAGGCATAGAGCGTGAAGGCCGAGGGCGGCGTGGGGCAATAGACGCTTCTGGCATCGCCGCTGGCGGCAGGCAGCGTGGCATCTGCCGCGCATGCTTCAGTGCAAGGCAAAAAGGCCGCAAGCATAAGCGCTGCCCAAAACAGAAATGTATGGCGGATCTGCATACTATTGCCCCAAGTGGAGCCGCCCGCAGGCGGCCCCACCCGATTAAGATTAATGTATTAGAATGTTGCGGTAACACCCATGAAGAAGCTGCGGCCAGGCTCCGGATAATAGGCGCTGTAAGCATATTCCTGATCAAACATGTTCTTCACGCCAGCTTCCACGGAAAAGTTCTTGTTGATATCGTAAACGGCCTTGAGGTCCACGGTGGTGAAGCCGGGGGCCTTGCGGTAATACGTATCGTAAGGAGCACTGTTCCAGTAGAAGCCGCTGCTCATGTTGACCTGCGGAATGATTGAGAAGCCTTCCACAGGCGTGATGACGCTGTACAGGGTGCTTGTAAGCTCGGGCAACTGGGTTAGCTTGTCGTCGTTGGTGCAGTTGTTCCAGTGCATGTAGTTGAACACCGCTCCCACGCTCACATACTGGTTGAACACAGCTTCCGCGCCCAGTTCGTAACCGTAGAAGGTGGCCCGGTTCAGGTTTGAGAACGACATGTTGCCAGAAGTACCCTGCGAGGTGATCAGGTCTGTCACATCGCTGTAGTACACGCTGCTGTTGAGCTTGAGCCAGTCGCCAAAAATACCCTTGTAGCCCAGTTCATAATGATAGGCCTGTTCGGGGTTAAGATCAGGATTGGCCGGGGTGCCATTCGTGCGCATGTAGCGCTCGCGCATTGTGGCAAAACGTGATTTTTTGGCAAAGGTGGCGAACACTTCATGGTGTTCCGTCAGGTCATAGAAGGCCCCGACCTGATAGTTGAACAAAGTCTTGGGGTCGCTCAGCCCGTCCTTGTAGGAGTTCATGTCGCCCGTGGTATGATCGCGGCTTTCAAGGGTTTGCGGAACCATGGTGCTGAGGCTGCTGCCGAAGACCAGGGTGAGCTTGTCCACGGGCTTAAGGGTGTATTCCGCGCCCAGATCGGTATAGGTTTCCGTGATATGCTCATCCAGCTGCGACCCCACATCAGCGGCCTTTTTCTTGAGCTTCGGCTTCACGCCTGTGTCGTCAAACACGCTGTAGTCATTGTATTCTTTGTGTGAAAGAAGACGATAACCAGCGGAAAGGGCGATCTTGTTGGCGGGGTTGAAGGTATAGTCAAACGTCAACTGCCCGCCAGTGGTGAACTGGTCATACGTTTTGTCCGCAGAGTCCCGCTTGGTCATGGACACGTCGGTGTAGCTTTTGGAGGTGTCCTGATGCCAGTCATAATAGGCAACAGCCTTCAGGTGCGCCTTGCTGCTGAGGTTGAAATTACCATTGGCGTACACGCGGCTGGTTTCGTATTCCGGCCATTCCCAAAAGCGTTTGTAAGGATAGGTGGTTGCGTCGCCCGTGCGTGTTTGGGCGGCATCAAAGGGCTGGCCCTTCTGAAAATGCTGCCGCGTGTAGCCCACCATGACATCCACATCGTCGTTGGGCGTCCAGCCGCCAATGATATTGCCGGAGAGGGTCTGATTGTCCGAGTTGCGCGCGCGGCTGCCCGGCTGATAGGGCGCAGAATCAAAACTGGCCGGATAGGTGAAAAAGTTCTGGTTGTTGAATATGAACGTTCCCTTGAGGTAGTAGAGATCCTGCTTGGTTCCCACGCTTGCCGCAGCCATTTGACCCTGATTCTGCACGTTGCGGTCAAAAAAATTCATGTACTTGGCGGTGGCTTCAAACTCTTTTTTGGGTTTTGCCGTACGCAGGTTCACTGCACCCGCAAGGTTGTTGTTGCTGATCAGCAAGGGCGAGCTGTAGCCCTTGGAGACTTCGATGGATTCAAGGCCATAGGTCAGGATGTTATTGGCGTCCCATTCGTTGCGATAAGCGGTTGCAACGGGGATATCGTCAATATACAGGCCCACCTGATAACGGTTGGAGCCACGAATGCTGATGGTTCCCTCATTGCGGCCTGCGGAAGTTTGCAGGTTCACCCCCTCCACGCCGCGCAAGGCTTCCCAAAGGTTTCTGGCGGTTTTCCGCTCTATGTCCACCTGGGTGATATGGTCGATGGTGTCCTTGGAAGCTGCCATTTCCAGAGGAGAAAGTTGAACCTCGCCATTACCTTCATTACCGGCGGCTGCAGCACATGGGCTGCCAATGATCCCCAATAAAGCCATTACTGCCGCATGCCTTTGCCACTGTTTCATTGTGCCTCCAGATTTGAATCGTCTTCCCTGCCCTCTTCCTGCCGATTATTTAAAAATGCTTCTGATAATTAATATTTTATTGTGTAAACAACCGATTGAAGGGGGGCAACGGTGACACGATATATTGAGAACCGTGATTATTGATGAAGCTTTGGGAAGCGATCTTCTCAAGTTTCATATGGCAAGAGGTAATTCGCTGAACTTGCTGCTTAAAAAACAAAAAGCGCATGTCTTCTCAGCCTGTTGCGGGAGCAGCTGGTTTCAATACATTCTGGATGAGGAAAAATTGGAGAAATGTTCCGGCAATCCCACAGAATGGAGATTGATACTGGGGTCTTTCGGTACTGGGGGATGGTGCAACTGCACCAATCGCATAAGGGGAGAGGGGCACGGATAACCGAATATTACGAATCAATAGGGCAATTAATATACATAGTTTAATTTATCTGATTACAACAAATCTTTGACTGCCTCCCTGCCAAGGGCTATGTTTTTATCAATGAATAAAGACAACCTTCCCGTGATTCGGCCCTGTATAAAATGCGGCAACTACCCCAAGCTCCAAACATCCAGACCTGAAGGCAGAACCCACGATATCTTCCGCCTTTATTGCGACTGCGGAAACTGCCCCTTGCAGTGGTCAGTCAGCGAATCTGCCGCCATCCGGCTCTGGAATTCCTACGTGGCATCCTGAGCGTGCCTGCTTTGCCAGCCCGCTTGGCTTATTTACTGCGGCCTGCGGCACACCACCCACAAGCCTCTGGGAACCTTGACCGGAAGACCAATGCTTGTCCCCTGTGCGCAGTAAAAATAAACCAGTCACCCACAAGCAGGTGTAATTATGAACACCCCTGACAATGGCTTGCAGCGTGTACTGGCAGCCCCGAAGGATAGCCTTGAGACTGTCTGGCAGCGGTTGCTGAAAGCCATTGAGAGTACAAAAATCCCTGTTTTCTCCATTGTGGATCACAAACAGAATGCAGTTGAAGCAGGCCTTGATATGGCTGGCGCACGCGTGATCACCTTTGGCAATCCGGCAGTGGGCACAGCCATCATGCTTGAAGCCCCGGAGGCAGCCCTTGATCTGCCCCTGCGGATTCTGGCGGTGGAAACGCCGCAAGGGGTTTGCCTGCTCTGGAATGATCCCACTTGGATTGCGAACCGCCACGGAATTGTCAAAAACGCGGATGTTGCGCAAAGAATGCAGAAATTGATGGAGCGACTCACCCATGAGGCGACTCAACAGCAGACGGGAGATGGCGGCCAGTAAAAAATTGCGGTGGCGGGTACACCATAAAAAAGGCGGGCCGGAAAGATCCCGGCTCGCCGATAGCATTTAAGCTTTGAAAATATATATTCTCAAAACTTTCAAGATGCTCACTTCGGAGCTAACAGCGCAAATGAATTGCGCTTACACCTTTGTGGCGGGCGCTTGCTCCCAAGAGTGGGCTATTTTGCGCTGACGGATAACGCTTGCCCGGCCACCCCGCAGTAGACAAGAAAGAGCTCCACGCCCTCATCGCCCGTATAGCCATAGTGCGGCCTATTGACCATTTCCGCCAGAAAGTCCCCCTGCTTCAACTGCCGCTCCAGACCGTCCACCTCGCTTTTTACTGTCAGCGCGCCCGCATGCACGTAGGCAATGTTCGGCATGGGATGGGTGTGGCTGCCCAACCGAGAATTGGGAGGAATCACAATTTTTACAATCTTGATGTCCGCATTCCCGACCGGGTATGAGCCATAGGGCGTTCCATCCCATGAGCGATCGGCTTCAAACAGCACCGTCTTGGTCACGCCAGTGGCAGGGGCCACCGCGGCAACAGCCTGACCCGGCTCAAACAGCACAGCGCCTCTGCCGCCCGCCCAGAAACCCACGGCAAAAATGACAATGCCTGCGGCCATCGCCAGGGCGTAATTTTTTTTGAACATGGACATCTCCTGCACGGCACCGTTTCGTAAAAATTGGGAACATTTCCGCTAACTAAAATATCCGCACGCCACTAGGCCAGATCAGCCAGCGTTTTGCCCCCGCCGCAGCCAGCGCAAAATGGTTGCAAACATTTGATCCGGTTCCACCGGCTTGGCAATAAAGTCGTTCATTCCCGCTGCAAAGCAGCGGTCGCGATCTTCATTAAATGCATTGGCCGTCATGGCAATGATTGGCAGGTGCTGGGCAAGCGGCATCTTTCTCAGCTCGCGGGTCGCCTCCAGACCGTCCATATTTGGCATCTGCATATCCATCAGCACCAGGGCATAATGGTCGGGGCTGGTTTGGCGCACCTTGGCGAGAGCTTCCAGCCCGTCACGCGCAACATCCACTTCAAGCAGGGCCTCTGCCAGTGTTTCTGTTGCAACAATCATATTTATTTCATTATCTTCCACAAGCAAAATACGGCTGCCTGCAAAATTTACAGAAATTTCCTTGCAGGCATCCTTGATCTGCTCCCTGGCCTTAAAAAGGCTGGCGCCTTCGACCTTGTCAAAAACTGCCGTAAACCAGAATGTGCTGCCCTGCCCCAATGTGCTATGGGCTCCGGCCTGCCCGCCCATGAGTTCAGCCAGTTTTCTGGTGATGGCGAGGCCCAGGCCTGTGCCGCCAAAGCGCTTGGACATGGAAGAATCAGCCTGCTCAAAGGGAGCAAACAGGTTTGGCAGTTGCTCCTCGGCAAAGCCTATGCCGGTATCTGCCACTTCAAAGCGGAGTCTCACGTGCGATTCCATTTCGGCGTCCATCAGAGTGCGGATGACAACACGCCCCGAGTGCGTAAACTTGATGGCGTTGCTCACCAGATTGAGCAAGGCCTGCGTTACGCGCAGGGCATCGCCCCTGAGCGCACAGGGCATTGGATCAGACTCCGCGTGCAGCTGTATGCCCTTGGCAGAAGCGCTTTCTGCCATAATTGACATCACATTGCTGGAGATAGCCCTTATATCCATCGATTCGGCAACAATAACGAGCTTGCCAGCTTCAATCTTTGAAAAATCAAGGATATCATTGATAAGACGGAGAAGATGCCTGCCTGATGCCTGAACGCGCTCCAGCTTTTCCGTTGTATCTTTATCTTGCGTTCTTTTTCGCAAAAGGTGGGCAAGCCCGATTATGGCGTTCAGCGGTGTGCGGATTTCGTGGCTCATGCTCGCCAGAAAAATACTTTTGGCAGCACTGGCAGCCTCGGCCTGTTCCCGGGATTCAGCCATCTGGGCCATTGCCATACGTTCATTTGTGATGTCGTCAATAACAGACACTATCCCCTTGGAAGGGTCAGCCGGGTCAACCGCCGTGCCCGTCATACGTGCCCAAAAACGGGTTCCATCGCGGCGCACCAGTTCTTCTTCCCTGCAATATGTTTCACCGTTCCATATCCGCTCGTAAGGGATTTTGCCCGCATCAAGGTACGCAGCATTGTCCACATACCATATTGCAACAGACTTGCCGATCATCTCGCCATCTGGCCAGCCAAACATTTCGTGCATCCTGCGGTTACCGCGAATAAATTTACGGTCGGCGATCAGCGCTATGCCGGAGCTGGCGCAGTCGTATATGGTCTGCAACACCGCCGTACGCGCGGCAAGCTCGGCTGAACGGCTGGCAACCTGCTCCTCCAGTTGATCATTAAGTGCGGCAGTGGCCTGCTCCGCCCTTTTGCGCTTTTGGCTCTGGATTGCCAGGGCAATGGCCAAAACAGCTAAAATGGCAATGGCTGCCGCTGCGGCAATTACTGAATTGCGGTATTCGCTCCAAATGGTTCGCGGGCGGTTCAATACTATGGAATCTGGGGGTAACCTGGTGGTGTCGGCACCCCAACGCAGCAACTGAACCCAGTCAAACATGGGCTGCGGCAGCACTGCGGCATCTGTGTTGTCGGCATCAATTTTGCTGATTCCGGTCAGAAACTCAAAACCGACTTTGCCGACTTGCCGCCCGACCTCTGTGGTCATTACAACAGACCCCCCCGTTGCCCCCTGGAGGACATGCGCATCATAGAGGGCCAGCACTGGCGCGTTTGCCAGCCTGGCAACATCGGCGGCCACCTCGGCGGGAACAAAACTGCGCCCAGTACTGTCTTTGTAATAGGCTCCAAGCAAGACAAGGGTATTTGGGGGCAATGACGAAATCCGCTCCAGCATTTCCGTGTAGGACAATGCCGCAGTATCCTCCATCACGATATTTTCTGGCAATGCGGCCAGGGCCGAAACCACCTGAGTATGGAACAAAGACTGTTTATTGTATGCTCCGGCAACTACAACCAGCTGACGCGTTTGCGGAAAAAGATCGAGCCCGTAGCGGAGCGTTCCGGCAATATCCCAGCGACTGCCCACATACAAAACAGAGTGCGGGCGACCACGCCACAATACCGCAGGATTCGATATCTGGGTTGCCAGCACGGGCACATCAAACGGCACCATGCCAGCGCACTCATATGCAAAAAATTCCAGCGCAGTCTGATTTTGCACTACCACAAGGCCTATGTCTGCCTGGGCAATCTTTTCCTGCAATACGGATGCGAGCCTGGAACGCCAATATTTATTGTTGTTACGGACAAGATCGAGCATTTCAACGTATATATCGTTGAAACTCAGGCCTTTTTCCCTGAGGACTTCAACTGTGCCGGCAGCCATGTTGTCTGTAACAGGGAGGCCATATTGCGACCCGGAAAGAATGAGCACGGCCTTGTGCACTGCTGTTTGCGGCTTGCCCGTTTGTATTCCCGGCTGCACACCCTGTGCATTGGCCGTGGCTGCTCTGGCCACGGATTTGGAAAAACCGGCATCAGAAAGCAACAACAGGGCGCAACCTATGATAACCAGCCACATTGCAGAAATGTGCAGGATAGATGGACGATGAAAATTGCTCTTCGGCAGTTTCACAATGGTCAGCAGTGATTGCATCTATTCACCCCTGCGTCGCAAGCCCAGTTATAAAAAACGAGGAATCTGCGTAAGGGTGCCTGCCGTGCGCGCTGCGCACCTCGTGGCATCTGATTACATCTTGTATTTTACAGTAAATGTATCCAGCTGCGAAGTCCAGCTACTACAGGTTGTGCACTTCTTGAGCGGAAATCTGTTTAGCCTGATATTATAATATACTAATTTATTTAATTTTTTAACAAAACTACACAGTTCAAATGTTGCATGGATTCAAATTCATGCAACACACCTATACATTCAACAAATTTTTAATATTATTTTGCATTTCGCTACACAAAAAATAGTAGCATGCAAACGATACTAAAAAGCACTGCAAAAGGCCGTGGACAATTCATCTACATATGTGCCTCTTTGTAAAATTCGTCCGGCTTGAGAATAAAGATTTCATCGCTGTTCTTGTCAAAAGAAAACAAACCACGCTCCTGCGCCTGCCGCATCACCTTGTATAGGGTGATGCGATGCATGCCGAGCAGGTCAGCCATATCGCGGTAAGAAATATCGCGTTTGGCGCGTAGCGGTTCTGAGCCCGGCACAATCCGCGAAGCTAAAAACTTACAAATGCGTGTAAGATGTGATTCCATACATAACGAAACGGCATTTTTTGACAATAGGGTAACTTTTACACTGTAGCTTTTGCAAAGATTAAAAAATAGTTCAGGATGTTCCATACCCAAACGATGTACATCTTCCCTGGTAAATGTGCAGATATAGCAATCTTCTGCGCAATCGTGAAAAAAGCGCACCTCGCCTTGCCCAGAGGGTATGCTCTTATCCCCGTCCATAAACATTGGCGTCTCATTAAAACATGAGCCATCGCCTAGATACCAGAGCGTTTTTTCACTTCCATCAGGGGCCAGAGCCATCAGGCGAACCCTACCGCTCACCAGAAAGTACATATCTGGCTGATTGTCATAGAATTTATACCCCTTACGAAACAGACGCGGCTTTGTCAGCGCCACGCTTCGCCAACACTCATTCTGTCTGAGCAATTCAGTAAATGACACGTCAGCCCCCTGGGAAGTGATGAACTCTAGGCGGAAAGCGGAATTCTGGCTTATACCATGCCAGCCTTCCTCATCCTGCTTTGGAACCTAGCGTACCCTTTTTGTGAATTATGTTGCAAGGACAACGTTTTGACCATTTATCTTGTGGCAGCATTCCAGCGTACACGGTCAAAGGCCTCAGGTCAGTGACCGGCCATCGTGAGGCTTTCACTTCGGCATTGCGTGTTGTTGCACTGCTTGCCGGAAAGCCCTCAACGGTTCAATGTAAGCACATTCAGCCCACCCGAGGAGGTTGTCATGGGACACCCGACTATCTATCCCACAGGCGTTACGGTCTATAATCCGGAAAAAGCCTGGAGTGGATTCACCATCATTCAGGCACCGGACAACGGCGCTCTGCTTCTTGGCATGAACGGTCATGAAATCCGCATGTGGAAGGACGTTCATGGCTTTCCCAACAAGATGTTCCCCGGCGGCATGCTCATGGGCAGCACCGGCACCCGCCACCCCAAGCACGGCCTTCAGGATCAGCTTGATCTTGTGCAGATCGACTGGGACGGAAACATCGTGTGGAAGTTTGACCGCGCCGAATTTGTGGAAGATCCCGGCCAGAAGGCGCAGTGGATGGCTCGCCAGCACCACGATTTTCAGCGCGAAGGCAGCTCCACGGGCTACTATGCTCCCGGCCAGGAACCAAAGATTGACTCCGGCAACACCTTGGTGCTTTGCCACAAAAACAATGTGCAGCCCTACATCAGCGACAAACCGCTGGTTGACGATGTGATTTATGAAGTCACCTGGGACGGCGACATCGTATGGGAATGGAACTGCTCTGACCATGCGGAAGAAATGGGCTTCACCGAGGCCGCGCTCAACGCCATGTGTCGCGACCCCAACTACCGTGGCGGCACCCTCATGGAAGACGCTCCCGGCGTGGGCGACTGGATGCACGTCAACTCCATGTCCACCCTTGGCCCCAACAAATGGTTTGAGGCTGGCGATGCCCGTTTCCATCCCGACAACATCATCATTGATGGTCGGGAAACCAACATCATTCTGATTCTGGATAAAAAAACCGGCAAGATTGTCTGGCAGCTTGGCCCGGACTATGACCGCAGCCCCGAAGACAAGGCCATCGGCTGGATCATTGGTCAACACCACGCGCACATGATCCCCCGTGGCCTGCCCGGCGAGGGCAATATTCTGGTATACGACAACGGCGGCTGGGGCGGCTACGGCAACCCCAATCCCGGCGCGCCCAAGGGCGTCAAGGCTGCCCAGCGCGACTACTCCCGCGTGCTCGAAATAGACCCCGTGGCCCGCAAGATTGTGTGGCAGTACACGCCGCACGAAGCAGGATTCCTCGTGCCTCTGGACGCCAGCCGTTTTTACAGCCCCTTCATCAGCTCTGCCCAGCGCCTGCCCAACGGCAACACGCTTATTTGCGAAGGTTCTGACGGCCGCGTTTTTGAAGTGACGGCAGAACACGAAATCGTGTGGGAATACATCTGCCCCTACAAGGGCCATATCAGCCTGCCCATGAACTGGGTGTACCGCGCCTATCGCCTCCCCTACTCCTGGGTGCCGCAGGCGGATGTGCCGGAAGAAAAAGCCATTGAACCTCTGGAAGTCAAAACCTTCCGCGTACCCGGCGCGGCCCCGTTTGGGGCAATGTCCGAAGTCAAGGTTGAAGGCACCATCGGGTACTACAGCGGCGCAGGGCACTGCGTTGCCGCCACGGAATAGACAACGGTTCGCCATACCTTCCTTGCAGGGGCTCCGCCTTCGGACGGGGCCTCTGTTTTTTTATGGATGAAGCCCCGCTCAAAGCCGGTTCCTTATGGTGCAGACAAGTGCATCTCGCAGCATGAGGACACCTCTCACGCGGGGTCAACATCACCGGAAGCCAGCTTCCGCCCCTAATTTCAGATCAGGGGGCAGCCCGCAACAACGCAGGACAAGGTAAAAATTTTAAGGAAGCCCCCGCAACAAATCTTACCCTCACGAATTTTCGCCATAAAAAAGGCGGGAGAGCAAGCTCCCCCGCCACATCAGCCCAAGGGCTGCAAAAAATCAGAACTGATAACGGAAGGTCAGCGAAACCCGCCAGTTATCCCGATACTGCGAATCTTCCACTCCACGCCACGTGCTGCCGTCAAGATGAAGGTTCACGTAGGCAGCTTCAACATTCATCAGCAGGTTGTCGTAAATCTTGTAGGTATTGGACACGCTGCCTTCCCAGGCATGGTCGGTGGTGGTGAGGTAGGCCATGGGGCCGTCGGCCCTGCTGGGATAGCTCGTCATATTGGCCTTGCGGGGCATTTCCGCACTGTTTGTGCCATGAAAATACGCAAGCTTGAAGGTGTGGGTAAGGTCGTCAATAAAGCTGACATCCTTGATGGTGCCCACAACGCCAGCCAGACCGCCGGGGTTGTGCCCAAGAACCTTCCAGGTGTTGAGATCAAAAAAACCGCCGCCAAAACCCAGGGGCGTGACCGGCCAGGGGGAGTTGAACACAGGCAGACGTTCCGAACCGTTGTAGGGGTTGCTGTCATCGCCACTGCCGTACCAGGCGGTGATGCCTGGGACGCCCCAGTCGCATTTGTAATCCACACGCAAGGCCGCGTACCAGCCCTGACGCACGAGATCAAAAGTCTTGGCCTGACGGGTGGAGCTGAACTGGGTGTAATCTTTCAGCTCGCCCATATCCACACGGCCATAAGTGAACTCCGCCGCGATATCAAAAGGCTCAAAAGCCGTGACGTCAGAGGTCAGGCCGCCCCAGAAGCCATTACCCCAGGTATTGTTTGCGTTGCGATACTTTTTTTCAAACGTGCTGACATAGTTGCCGCCGCTGCCAAGCACAGGCATAAGACCGCCGCGCGGGGCGTAAATGGCAGGTTCGCGCTGGTCGGTATTGTTGTTGATGCCGCGCAGGCTGTTTTCGCCAATGAGGCCATACATGCCCCAGGGGGTTATTTTCAGGCCATTGCCGGTGATCGGCAAGGTCAGCGCCAGAAGATCAAGGTTATCAAGGTAGTTTTTCTGCGTCTGCCCGTTTTGCGTAATTTCAGAATTGTCGTTATAAGGCCGCGCCCAGAAGCCCGTCAGCCCCATCTTGTAATCCCCGCTGCTCACCAGAGGAGAACTGACGGTTACACCGGTGGAATACTGACCATATACCGCACTCCAGCCAGTCACATAACCGGGCAGAAGCTGCGGCTGCATACCCATGCGCACCTTTATATCAGTCCTGGGCACGAGCCAGTCAATGTACGCATGCCGGACGCCAAGATTCTTTGAACTGTCCGCTCCAAGAGATGCGCCGTCGCCGGATTTACCCCAGTTCATGGTGCCGGTGCCTACGGTGAACATCAGGCTGCCGGACACGTTTTCGCTGGCAATTGCGTCTATCTGGGTGCGCAGGCGCTCTATGGCGCCGAAGGTGTCGCTCCCTTTAATCCCGCGCGGCATGACATTGGATGCTTCAAAGCTTACATCAAATGCCCCCTTGACCTTGAAATCAACCGCCTTGGCCGCTTCCGGCGCAAGCAGCAAGCCTCCGGCAAGCAACACTCCCAGTACGTTGTTGCGAACAGCTTTCATCATTCCTCCTGTGCAAGATGGTGCAACCATACAGAAACCTCTTCCAGTAATGCTCTGTAATGGCGCTTTCCTGTGGCCAGCACCGTTGCCGCAACAACGTTTTTTGAAAAAAGTTTATTTTTTCACAATCGACAGACATCACCTCTCAAAAATCACTTAACATGCTATTTAAAAAGAATATTTTTACAAATGTGAAAAAAATATTCAGAAAATGTTGCCGCAACAACGTCACCAGCACCACTGCTAGCCTAGGTTTTTGAACCAATACGGCAGTGGATGATTTTTTTCACAAAAAATGCAAAATGGCAGACAATGAAAAGGAGAGGCGCAATGCAGGATTCGCCGCGCATCAGCAATAACTACTTTGACGGCCTTGCTGTTACAGGACGCCACAAGGCTGTGTTCTTTATCATCATGGTCGCATACTTCTGCGAACAGATGGATAACTGGAACTTCGGCTTTATTGCCCCGGCGCTGATGCACAACTGGGGGCTGACCATGAAGGATCTTGGAACTGTGACCTTCTGGTATTTTGCCTCCATGACCCTCGGCGGATTTGTCGGCGGATTTATCTCGGACATCATCGGGCGGCGCAAAACCTTCCTCATTGCCATCACGCTGTTTTCCACAGCCTCGATCATCAACGGCCTTACGGACAGCTTCCACGTATTTGTGGTCTCACGCGCGCTGACGGGCTTTGGCGTGTTCTGCCTCATGGTGTGTTCGCAAGCCTATATTGCAGAAATGGCCCCGGCCGAGAGCCGTGGCAAATGGCAAAACATGATCGCGGGCGTTGGTTTTTGCGCCGTGCCGGTCATTGGCATGCTCTGCCGCCTGATCATCCCCCTGCACGAAGAAGCATGGCGCTACATCTTCTATATGGGCGGCGTTGGCTACATCGCTCTCATCATCGCCTGGCGCTACCTTGATGAGTCCCCCCGCTGGCTCGTGGCCCGTGGCCGTATTGCGGAAGCGGAAGCCGTGATGAAAGACCTCACCGGCAGGGATGTTGACCTTGCCGATGCGGCCAGCAAATGCATGACCCAGAAGCCCCCGCTTAAGGAAGTGCTGCTTGGCATGTGCAGTTCCAAGTATCTCAAGCGCACTCTGGTTATTTTTATGCTGGTGGTTTGTACCAACCCGGCCACCTTTGTGGTCACCAACTGGACCGCCACCCTGCTCAAGGCTCACGGCTTCCCGCTTGAAGATACACTTATGGCCACCACGCTCATTTCCATTGGCGTACCGCTTGGACTGTTTGCCTCCAGCGCTTTTACCGACAAGGGCGGACGCAAAATCCCCATTGTCATCATGCTGATTGTGATGGCCGTGCTTGCCCCCATCTTCGGCAATTTAAGCCAATACTGGGTAGTGGTGCTTACCGGCGCTGTGCTTACGGCCTTTGTGATGGGCATGGGTTTCACCGTATTTTCCTACACGACGGAATCCTACCCCACCCACCTGCGCAACACCGCCACGGGTTTCCACTCCTCAATTGGCCGTCTGGCCGTTGCTTTCTCACAACCTCTCATTCCTGTTGTCTATGCAGCATACAGCTTTGACGGAGTGTTTTATATTTTCAGCATCCTGTGCATCATCCCCGCCATTGTCGTTGGCGTATGGGGTGCGCGCACGGGTGGCAAGTCGCTCGAAGACATTGCCTAACCTCCGGCTAAAACAGGAATTTACGCATCTGCATCCACGGTTTTTTGTAACAGGAGGCTCTCATGAGCATAACCCTTTATACAGCGCCGGACTGCATCCGCTGCAAGATCGTCAAAGCCTTTCTTGCCGAACGCGGGCTGGCATACGACACCATAGATTTCAAGGCTGACGCGCAGGAATTCAACACGTTCTACCGCACAAACCGCAAGGCCATTTACCGCAATCCTGAAGGGGTGGAATTTCCGCTGTTCTCCGATGGCGAGGTCATCAAGCAGGGTTCCGGCGAAATCATCGCCTACCTGCTCTCGGGGCATACGCTGGAGGCCTGCGTAACCCGCAGCGACATGCTCCACGGAAAAATTGCGGGGCTTTACCCTTCGCAATGCCCTGACGGGCAGGAAGATAATTTTGCAATTCTTGTTGACCGGCTGGCTGCTGGCGGCTTGCAGGTCTGGTTGCAGACCGATGGTCGCAAACCGGAGCTGCTGGAAAAGCTGCTGAAGATCAAAGATGTGCACGTAGTCTGCAATCTTGTGGGCGGCCCTGAGGCAAGCACAAAAATTTTTGGCGGCGCGCCCGGCAAGGAAGAACTGGCAAAAACCATCGCCCTTGTGCAGGCCACGTCCGATGGCGCGGTGCGCTTTCTGGCCATGCCGCTTCCCGCTGGCGATGGCTGGGACTGGCCCAAGAGGGAAGACGCCGCAGCGGCGGCAAAACTAGTGGCCGAGGCTTGCGGCCTGCCCACCCTGCCATACAGCATCACCCCCGTCACGGCGGATATGGTGTGGGACATGCGCGGGCTTGAGCCCCTGCCGGAGCAGAACCTGCTCATGTACCGCTCCGCCTCGCGCCAGCATCTGTTCAAGGCAGACATCGTTAAATAGGGGGCGTCATGCAGTCTTTTGATACCATTATTCTGGGCGGCGGCCCCGGCGGAACCACGGCAGCGCGCATTCTTGCCCAGGCAGGCAAGAGTGTTGCCCTGGTGGAAAAAACACACCTTGGCGGCACCTGCCTGAACTGCGGCTGCATCCCCACCAAGATGCTGCTCGGCGCTGTGGCCCCGCTGGCCCTATTGCATGCCCAGCAACGAACCCGTGTAGCCAAGGGCGAAATTGCCGTTGACTTTGCAGCGCTCCAAACGCGCGTGAGCCGCTTCACCTCAGGCACGAGCAAAACGCTTGGCAAAAGCCTTGCCAGCATGGGCGTGACGATCTTTACCGGGCGCGGCGAAGGCCTTGCACCGGGCACTGTGCGCGTCCATGCCGAAGATGGCACTACGGATCTGACAGCCCAGCACATAATTCTGGCCTGCGGGTCATCTTCCGCGGCGTTTCCCGGTCTGACGCCCGATCACGACTGCGTGCTGGACAGCACTGATCTGCTGCGCATTGAATCTGTTCCTGAAAGCCTTGTCATCATTGGTGCCGGGGCCATCGGCCTTGAACTGGGTGATTTTTTCTCGGCCATGGGCAGCAAGGTGACAATAGTGGAGGCCGCGCCCCACATCGCACCTCTGGAAGATACCGATATCGCCGCAGAATTACGCCGGGCACTGCAAAAAAACGGCATAACCTGCCACGAAGGCGCACGGGCCAAAGACTTGCGCACAGTTGACGGGCAGGCGCAGCTCACCCTGGAAGACGGCACGGTAATCAGCGCAGCCAAGGCGTTGGTGGCTGTGGGCCGCATGCCCAACACCGCCGGGCTGAACGCCCAGCAATGGGGCTGCAATCTCAACAAGCACGGCTATGTTGAAACAAGCGCCTTTCTTGAAGCCGCCCCCAACGTCTACGCCGTGGGCGACGTCAACGGCCTTGTGCTGCTGGCCCACGCTGCGGAACATCAGGCTGTGTACGTGGCGGGACGCATCCTTGGCGAAAGCGCCGGAGAATATCAATCCGGCCCGGTGCCCTCATGCGTTTACGGGGCAATGGAAGTCATGCGCGTCGGCCAGACGGCGGAGGCACTCCTTCGCGAAGGCAAGGACGTGGAAGTCTCCCAGGCGGCTCTGTCCCTGAATCCCATTGCGCAGGCAAGCGGCGGCACAGCCGGATTTGTCAAAACAGTCTGGAGTGATGGCAAAATTGCAGGCATTGCCGCTGTTGGCGCAGGAGTTTCACACCTTGTGATGGTGGCCCTGCTGCTGATCAAGGAAGGCTATACGGCGCAAAACCTGCACAAAGTCATGTTTGCCCATCCCACGCTGGATGAAATTGTGTCCATGTCCATTATGGCGCCCAAGGTGCGCGCGGAATCCAACTGACACGGCAACCACCAAGGAGAATACCGTGAACTTTCCTCACGACAGAAAATACCATGCAGAACATTTGTGGGCGCAAAGCCTGCCTGACGGCACCTGCCTTATCGGCATTACCGATTTTGCCCAGGATCAACTGGGCGGGGTGATCTTTGTTGATCTGCCCGCTGTTGGCGCAAGCTTCCGGCAGGGGGAATCCTGCGCTTCCATTGAATCCGTCAAGGTGACCAGCGAGGCCATCATGCCCGTCTCCGGTCAGGTTACGGCCATTAACGAAGCCCTCGCAGATGCCCCGGAACTGCTCAACGACGATCCCTACAATCAGGGATGGCTGATAAAGGTGCAACCCACGGCCCCCGATGAAGGCGGATGCATTACAGCCGAGGAATACGCCCAAGCTGTGGCAAGCTGACCTCCCCCATTGTTAAACTCCCCCAGCAATAGCCCCGAAGAATTGCCCTTCGGGGCTATTCTAGTATGACGCGGTAGCAAAGTCCTTCTTCATGTGCATTCAGCACGCTGACGAACTGACTGAACAACAATTTTTGGCGCACAAATGCACAGCCCCTGAGTCTGTAAAAGACCCAGGGGCTGTGAACTTTCGTGGAGCGGATTTTATTTTACTGCGGTGGGCTTCCAAACTTCAAAGAATTTAGGATAGCCGGGCAGCAACGGAGCTTTTGACCTTACCCCACTGCGTATACCACTTGTAAGTTAGTGGCTCCCAATGGGTTGCAGGTTATATTCTTTTCACGGAATTCATCCGGTGTCAGCCAGCCCAATGAGGCGGTCGCTGCTGGTTGTAGCTTCAAGTGTTTTGCGGACATCGTGCAGGGACAGAAACACGTTCTGATTTAAGCATTCATCCCGGAATTTTCCGTTAAAGCTTTCAAGTTGCCCCTTATCCGTAGGCTTCCCCGGGCGAGTAAACTTTATCTGTACTCCTTTCTCAAAAGCCCATGCATCCATGGCATTACCGCTAAATTCCGGCCCATTATCAACGATACGCTGCGGCAACCGACCTTGAAGGCGAAGTCTTTCAAGAACACGCACAACTCGAACTCCAGACAACGACATATCCACTTCGAGCGCGGGGCTTGAACGCTCCCACAGATCGGCAATTGTCAAAATCCGGATGCGTCGCCCACCCATAAGGGAATCGCTTACAAAATCCATCGCCCATTGTTCATCCGGGCCAGTAGGGCCAGCCTGGACAATACGGGCATGGCTTGGACGCTTCACTCGCTTGCGGGTGCGCAGTGAAAGGTTTTCTTCTTGGTAAATCCTTTCTGTTCGTTTGTGATTCTGTACCAGATCTTCCCGGCGCAATAATTCATGCCATCGCGGAGAACCGAAACGCCGCCGGTCATTTGCCAGTTCCAGCATCCGAGTCCGCAAAAGAAGATCACGGTCCTCAGATGGTGGCCGTCTGGCTGAGCACCGATTAAACTGAATCACTCGGCAAGCCCGCCGCTCTGAGTAGCCATGCGCAGCCTGAATGTGATGCACGGCTTCCCTGTTGGCTGCGGGCTTCAAAAGTTTTTTGAAATCACGTCCTTCAGGACGATGATATCAAGCGCTTGTTCGCCTACAAGTCTTTTCAGCGGGGCGTTCTCTTCCTCCAACTGGCGCAACCGCTTGGCGTCAGAGATGTTCATCCCGCCGAATTTGCTGCGCCATTTGTAAAAGGTCGCATCTGAAATGCCATTCTGACGGCACAGATCGACAACGCGAACGCCAGCCTCGGCTTGCCGCAAGATCCCAATAGTCTGCTCTTCGGTGAATCTACTGCGTTTCATTCTTGTGCTCCTATGTCAGGAACACTAACTTTTCAATGGCATACTTTGAGGGGGGAAGGTCAACCTGCCCTACAGGTTTGTAGCCAGCCAAAGCATAAATTGGCGCACCCTACGAAAACGCCAAAGTCAATGGCAACAAGCTGCAAAAATTATTTTTTTTCACCTGTAGTTGTATCAACTTTATTCAACTTAAATCAAATTCTGTGGCTAAAGAGTGGCTAAAATGACCTTGCCCCACTTTATGGATTTTGCTTGGCAGGAACCGTCTCGTCCATTGCCAAGAAGGTCAAAACAATCTGGGTGAAGGCGGATGGGGCTTCATATTGCAAATGGTGCGATCCACCTTTGAACTGAACTAACCAAGCTCCAGGTATCAAACTGGCAAGAATTTTCGAACTCTTCGTTCCCACAACAGTATCCGCCGTTCCAACCAGCAGCATGACTGGATTTTTAATCAGCGACATTTTTTGCAAAGGAGTCTTCCACGCAATGGCTGCCTGAAGCTGTTTCTTTATCGTAGGATTGTCAGGTAAAGTCATTTGCTTTAAAGCTGTGGCAACGGCTTTCCCATCGATTGAAGTGGCATGGATTATGGCTTTATTGAAGCGCTCAGAATAGTAAAGAAGTAAATTCTGAGTGGTCACACTAGACTGAGAATATCCAAGTACATTTGTTTTTTTGACTTCAAGTGAATCCATCAGGCCAATAACGTCTTGGGCAAAGAGACGATACGTAAATTGTTGACCATTATCCGTAGTATACCCCATTCCCCTGTTGTCCATGAGGATCAGTTGATATTTTTTTGATGCTTCTTCGATAAATTCTGGTTCCCACCTCTCCATGGTTGCCCCTAGCCCAGTAATCAACAGCAGGGGCTCGCCTGTACCTATCAACTTATATCCTATTTTGATTCCGTTGGCGCTTACCTGATAGATGTCATATCCCTTGGTATCTACAGCAATTTTTTCGCCAACCGGCACAATATCTTTGGCCAAAGTGATAGAAGTGTTTATCCACCCCAGAATGACCAGCAAGCAGGAAACGAAAAGGGTGATTCCTGTGAGTTTTGAACGATGGATCATAGTTATACCATCCGGTGTAATAGGTAGACTCTGAGGTGGTCCGGTTTTTGGACAGGTTGGCAACGTTGTTACGCTCTGGCCCGGTTTGTCTTATGCCGCCTTTAGGATCTGATTCTTTCACAGTATACTTCAACTAGCCGACGGCCGTCAAAAGCTGTATGCGGGCGCTGATCGTTATAAAACTGAAACAAGTTTCTAAGTATTTTACCGGCTTAGTTGCCTGTTTCCATTTTCCGCAAATAGAGGCACTCCCATTTGACTGACCGCCAGATACGTTCGATCATCACGCTATCCATCCAGCGGCCCTTGCCGTACATGGAGATAACCACACCGGCATCCTTGGGCGCCTGAATAAATTCCAGACTGGTAAACTGCGAACCTTGGTCCGTATTAAAGATTTCCGGCACCCCGTAACGATCCACAGCCTCTTCCAGAGCTGCCACGCAAAATTATGTATCCATCGTGTTTGACAGACGCCAAGCAAGCACGGAACGGCTGTGCCAGTCCATAATTGCCACCAGATACAGGAACCCTCGCTTCATTGGCACATATGCAATATCGGCGCACTACACGTGATTTGGCCGATTGATTCGTAATCCGCGCAACAGCAGGTAAGGATAAACCTTATGCTCGGGATGGCGCACACACAAGAAGCGAGACTTAAAACCACTTTGTGGGCGGCAATTTTGACTATAGATGAGAAAAATGGCTAAGTCTGGCAAGAGAGCTTCAGTGTAGGGAAAAAGTGGCGGGGAAACTACCATCTTCCCCACCCAACGCACATACGGCGAGGAACAATATTAGAAGACTACCACGCCCGCCCTACTAGCGGCATTGCTGGTTCCAGTGGTGGGTAAAGCTAAATACCCTGGTATTGGTGGGGAAGATGGCGGGGAAAACAAAAAAGCCCTTACGGTGATTAACCGTAAGGGCTTGATTTTAATGGTGCGCCCGAAGAGATTCGAACTCCTGACCTACAGGTTCGTAGCCTGTTGCTCTATCCAGCTGAGCTACGAGCGCGTTCAACGAAGAGGAAACTAACTCAAGTCACAGTCGCCGTCAAGCTTTTTTTCAAAATATTTTTTGAAAAGCCTGTGAACTTGTTAAAAATTATTATCTGCAACTTCCCGTAAGGGAATGTGTTCGCCCCTAGGGCAAGCACGCCTCAAACCAGTAAAGAAAACTACTAAGCGCTGATGCCGTTAACGGCATGAGCCAGACGCGAAATCTTGCGTGCGGCTTTCTTCCAGTGCATGGCACCCTTACCGGCAGCCTTGGCAAGCACGGAAGTGGCGCTGGACAGGGCTTCGCTGGCCTGACCCTGTTCGTTGCTCTGGATGGCGGCGCGAACCTGCTTGATGGCATTTTTCACGCGGGTACGGGCGGCGCGATTGCGGCCTGCCCGCTGCAAGCTCTGCTTGTGACGCTTGAGGGCTGACTTATGGTTGGCCACTTTGAATCCTCCACATATGTTGGGCTTGCCCGCGCAAGCCATGAAAACAAAAGTTAGCGCGTTGTCGCGAAGAAGGGTTCTTACCACTGGCACGATTACCTGTCAAGCAATCGTGTCTTTTTATCGAATATTTTCTTGTTTGAAGGAGAGGGGAACCGTCAAAGGCTCCCCCATCCCCCGGCAAAACCGTCGAACAATCTACATCTGCAAAGCTGAAAAATCGGCCAGACGCGCAAACCGCGAGCCAAGACCGCGCAGCATGCTCAATCTGTTGCGGCGCAGATCCGCATCATCGCACATAACCATCACGCCTGCAAAAAAGGCATCCACAGCGGGGCGCACCGCGCTCAGGCAAGCCAGCGCAGCGGCATGGTCGTGGGCAGCCCACAGGGCATCAAGGCGGGGTAACATTTCTTCCAGCGTCGATGCCAGCGCCTTTTCCGCGTCTTCACGCAGCAAGGCGGGATCCCAGTGGTCAGAAAGTTCCTCGGCCTGACCTTGCTTGCGCAGGATATTGGCAACGCGCTTGAAGGTCTGCACCGCAGCTTCATAGTCCGCCGCCTGGCTAAATGCCGCCAGCGCCGCAAGGCGTGCGCCGCAGTCTTTCACATCTTCCGCGCCCGCGCCAAGGGCCGCATCCACCAGCAGAGTGTCCTGTCCCTGACTCATGAAATAGTTGCGCAAACGCGCAGCAAAAAATTCCATGAGCTTGTCCAGAGCATCGTGCGGGGCGAGCTTCCACTGGCGATCACCATAAAGCTGTTGCGCCATGGCAAAGAACTGTCGCACGTCAACCGCAAGGCCGAACTCGAGCATGATACGGATGATGCCCAGCGCGCAACGCCGCAGGCCGTTGGGGTCGGCAGCGCCAGTGGGGATCATGCCAAGGCCAAAGCAGCCTGCGAGAGTGTCGGCCTTATCCGCCATAGAGAGCAGCGCGCCTGCGAGGCTCTTGGGCAGCGGAGAATCCGGCCCGGCGGGCAGATACTGTTCGCCCAGAGCTTCGGCCACGGCCTTGCTCTCGCCCTTGCGGCCAGCATAGATGCCGCCCATGATACCCTGAAGGGTATCAAACTCTCCCACAAGGCCGCTCACCAGATCCGCCTTTGAAAGGCGCCCGGCGCGCGCGGCATCGTCGGCAAGTTCGGGCGCGCAGCTCTCGGCAAGCCAGCGGCACAGAGCCTCAAGCCTGCGGGTTTTGTCGCCCATGCTGCCAAGCCCGCCGATAAAAATGACCGTATCCAACTTTTGCAGCCAGTGGTCAAAGGTATCACGCAGGTCGGCCTGCCAGAAAAAGCGGGCGTCTTCAAGCCGGGCGCGCAGCACGCGTTCCCAGCCGCGCTTGACCACGCCCATATCTTCGGGGGTGATGTTCAGCACGGTGAGAAAATGCGGCAGCAGTTCGCCATTGGCACCTTCAATGCCAAAGCTCTTCTGGTGGCTTTCCATGCTGGTGAGCAGCACTTCTCGCGGCACCTCAAGATAGGCGGGATCAAAATCGGCCAGCAGCGGCACCGGGTGCTCGGCAAGGCCCTGCACTTCGTCCAGCAGGCTGTCTTTCCACAGCACCTTGCCGCCAGCGGCAGCCGCCTGGGCATTGCCGCCATCAATAATGACATTGCGGCGTTGGGCAGGATCAATGGTGATGGCGCAGGGTCCGGCGAGGGTGGCCAGAAATTCATTGGCATGCGTCACAGCAAAGGGGCCAGCGCCGTGGATGCGGTGACCGCTGGTCTCACGACCAGAGGTCATGGGGCCAACAGTAAAGGGTACCACGGCATCATCAAGCAGCGCCAGTATCCAGCGCAGCGGGCGGGCATAGGCCAGCGAATATGAACCCCAGTGCATGCGCTTCTGGAATGAAAGCGCGGTAATCACCGCAGGGCAGATATCAGCAAGCAAGCCGGCTGCGGGCGCGCCGCCGGTGCGTTTGCGCACGGCCACGTATTCGCCCTTGTCCGTTTCCACACGAAAAACGTCTTCAAGAGCGCAGGCATTGGTGCGCACAAAACCCTCAAGGGCCTTGGTGGGCTTGCCTTCGGCGTCATAGGCCACGCGCACGGGCGGGCCGGAGACCACCTCTTCCCTCTCCACCTGCACGGGGTTAAGATTTTCAATAATCACCACCGCGCGTCGGGGCGTGCTCATGACGCGCAGCGCGCCGTATTCAAGCCCGGCCTCGTCCAGAGCACCGCTAAAACGTGAGGCCAGCTCCCCTTCTTCGGGGGCCAGAAAACGGGAAGGCAACTCTTCGCTGCCGATTTCAAGCACAAAGGTCGCCACGGCTTACCTCTCATCCTTTTTGAGCATGGGATAGCCCAGTTCTTCACGCTGGGCTGCATACAGTCGCGCCACTCCAGCCGCCAGGGCGCGCACCCTGCCGATGTAGCCGGTGCGTTCCGTGATGGAGATAGCTCCTCTGGCGTCCAGAAGATTGAATGTATGCGAGCACTTGAGGCAGTAATCATAGGCAGGCCAGGGCAATCCCAGCTCCAGCAGGGCTTTGCACTGCCCTTCAAAATCGCTGAAATGCCGCAACAGCATTTCAGGATTGCTGGCCTCAAAGTTGTGGCGTGACTGCTCCACTTCATTCTGGTGGTAGATATGGCCGTAGGTGACGTTTTTGTTCCAGGCCAGATCATACACGGATTCAACGCCCTGCAAATACATGGTAAGGCGCTCAAGGCCGTAGGTCAGTTCCACGCTGATGGGCGAAAGATCAATGCCGCCGACCTGCTGAAAATAGGTGAACTGGCTCACTTCCATGCCATTGAGCCACACTTCCCAGCCAAGGCCCCAGGCGCCGAGGGTGGGGGATTCCCAATCGTCTTCCACAAAACGGATGTCGTGCTGCGCGGGGTTGATGCCCAGCGCCTTGAGGCTTTGCAGATACAGATCCTGCACGTTGTCCGGCGAGGGCTTCATGATCACCTGAAACTGGAAATACCGTTGCAGGCGGTTGGGATTTTCGCCGTAGCGGCCATCCGTAGGACGGCGGGAGGGTTCCACATAGGCAACGCTCCACGGCTCCGGCCCAATAACCCTCAAAAACGTGTTGGGGTTGAACGTACCGGCACCGCATTCCACACCCGAAGGCTGTTCGATGACGCAACCCTGGTTGGCCCAGTAGTTCTGCAAAGTTAAAATGACATCCTGAAAATACATGCGCTGTCCTTTGTTCGTAGCCTTTTTCAGACGCATACGCGCGGCTGTTCAATAATCGCCGCCCCAAACCATCCCAAACCGAATCGAAAATTTCAGTGCAAACACGATCACACGTGGCGAAAGTAGCCCCCTTCCCACGAGAGACCCAGGTGATATTGCACAAAACCGTCAATAACCTTGGCGCACGCGCGCCGATCTGCCGCAGGCAGTTCTTCCGCATGCCAGCCGGAGGGAAATTCTTGCTGCACATGACGCAAAAGGTCAAGCCCGGACGCGCCCAGCTCCACGCCATACCGCGCTGGCCCTGCTGTGGCGCGGCACGAAGGGCAACGCAACTGGGCCTCGTCAACCACAAATTGCGCGGGGCCGGTTATGGCTGCGCCGCAGGTGCCGCATCGGCCCAGATCAGGCGCAAAACCCAAAACACCAGCAAAACGCAGGCGGAAAAACAGTGGCAACAGCGAAGGTACATTTTCCGCTTCTTCCAGCGTCTTGCGCAAATCTTCAACCAGCAGAAAGGCCTCGTCCGCGCCCTCGTCGTTAACGCCAAGCGCTTCCACAAACCGCAGGCAGTTGGCCGCTAGGCCCATGCGCCGCCAGTTCCCGCGCAGGCTTTGCGGCCCGCCCAGCAGCACGGCCTCCTCAAGATTAAGAAAGCTGCCGCGCCCCGAGGCCTTTACCCTGCAATGCAGGCTGTTGAGTACATCCAGGCAGCCGCAAAAACGACGCCTGCTGCGGCTGCCGCCAAAGGCGAACAGCGTCAGCAGGCCGTGTTTGCGACAAAGCATTTTCAGCCACAGATCTGCCTCGCGAAAGTGCCCGATTCGCAGCACAAGCGCGTGATCTGCCCATTCGGTCATGGCCTGTCCGCAGGGGGAAACACCAGATTGCGCACCTGGCCGCTCTGCCCCGCCGGGGGCAGTTCTTCACCGTCATACCGCAGGCGCACACCGCCAGCGTTGCCAAGCTTCAACTCCAGGCTTTTGCTGAACGTGAGGGCAAAGGTATCACCCTTGTGCAGCGAAAACTGGCGCGTGTCGGTCTTGTCAGCGCTGGAGTGGATCCAGCATTCCTCTGTGGCAGTGATAATAAGCTTGTGGGTGCCTACGGGCACATCACTGCCCTGCGAAGCGCCAGCGGGCGCAGCGGCAGAGGCAGTGGGAGCAGCCGGAGGCGTTGAAGCAGGCGTGCCAGCAGCGGGCGCATTTGCGACAGGCGCGTTGGTGGCAGTGCCACGCACCGGAGGCAAGCCAGGGGCAGCAGGCGGGGCAGCCTGACCTGTCGGCTGTGCCGAAGCCTGCGCAGAAGTTTGGCCCGAGCTTTGGGCAGGCGTTTGGGCCGGGGTCTGCACCTGTTGTACAGAACCTTGGGCAGCCGCCTGCGACGGAGCCTGTCCCTGCGCGGGAGCAACAGGGGCGGAGGGCCGACTGGCCAGATTGCCGGGATCAACAGACTCGGCGCTCTGCAAGGGGGCGGGCTGTGCCAGACGGCGCGTCTGCCGACTCAAAAAGTCAAGCACCCCCTGTTGCCAGGCAACCATCACCACAGCAACCACGCACACCATGAAAAGCCCAGCCAGAATGGGCTTGAGATTACGGCGCGGGGTGAGAACCATCTCGGGCTCATAAACATTTTGCGGCGCGACAGGCTCGGAAGCAGCCTCAAGCGCGCCAAGCGCCTCACTGACTTCTTCTGCCGAAAGGCCAACATAGGACGCGTATGAACGGATAAACCCCTTGGTGTACGCCAGAGGGGGCAAGGACGTCTCGTCCCCTTCCTCCAAAGCGCGCAGAAGACGGGCGCTGATTTTCAGCCTGTTTGCCGCATCTTCCATGTCCAGACCCCGCTTTTCGCGCTCAACGCGCAAAGCAGCGCCCAATTCCACTAAGGTCATGAAAAGCCTCGATAATGGTCTTGCCGCCCCGAGGGGGCGGCGGTTGCCAGCAAAAAGCCGGAACCACCCGTGGCGGCCCCGCTACATTCTGATATCAATAACGGCCCGGCTACGAAGCTGGTTGGTGTAGTCCTCAAAACGCTCCATGGCCTTGGGCTGGCGCAGGATGCCGTCGATCATCGGCTTGGCCTGCTCAAAGGTGAGCATCTTGAGTTCGCCGCCGCCGGGGCGGTACAGGCGCACCTGCGCCTTGCGGCCCTGAAGCTCGAAAATATCCGTCACATCGCCGGGTTTCATGCTGGTGAGGCGGGCTTCCCACTCGGGGTTGAGCTTGTCCCACTCCACTGCGCCCATGTCGCCGCCGTTTTCCTTGTTGGGAGCGATGGAATACTTGCGCACCACTTCCTCAAACGAAACCGCGCCAGACTTGATCTGCGCAGCCAAAGCCGCAGCGTTGGCATTGGGATGATACACCAGAAGGGCCATGTGCAGACCTGAGCGGTCATACATGGTATCCTTGTGCGCATCGTAGTAGGCCTTGATTTCATCCGGGGTCACAACAACCCGGCGGCCCACTTCCATTGCCATAACACGCTGACGAATCAAACCTTTCTCAATATTTCCACGCAGCTCGCTGACACTGGTCTTTTGCTGGGCCAGGCGTTCTTCAAACTGCTTCTTGGTGAGGTTGTTCCCCTTCATGATCTTGGTGATTTCGCTGTCAATTTCAGAAGAAGAAATGGAAACCTTGAGACGCTTGGCTTCCTGCGCAACCAGAATGTCCATGATCATGCCGTCCAGCGCCTTGCGCAGCACGGCATCCACGGCCTTGGCCTGGGCGGGATCGTTGGGATTGATACGCGCCCGCATAAGATCAGGAACAGCATTTTTCTGCAGATCAAACATGGTGATAACCTGACCGTTCACCACGGCCGCCACCTTGTTGATCTGTGCGGCCTGAGCGCCAAAAGCGGTCATAAAACAGATAACCAGCGCCAAAATAAGCGTTTTTCTCACGTTATACTCCCTGCTTGCGCGCAAAAATTCCGCGCTTTATCTGTAAAATTATATCCCAAACCAGCGCAACATGCAATGCAACTGCTGCAACCCGAGCCATCAGGCAGCCAGCAGCCGGGGCACGTTGCATGCAAACTCTCAGCGCCGCCGCGCGGAACCGCCGTTATCGCGCTTGCGCTGTTGGTCGCCCGAGGCTTTTGAAGCGGGAGGCGTTTCGGGATTATGCCCCTGATTTTCCAATGCTCCATTGGCCTTGGGATCGTGGGAACCTTCAGGCACATCGCCTTCGTACACATCATCCTTGCCAGGAGGCAGAGCCTTTATGTCCTCCACTGCGCCAGAAACATCCGGCACGGAGGGGGTATCATCGCCCTGCCCACCAGCGTGTGACGCCGGGGGCGCGAGCAGATCGGGGGCAAGCTCCTTGCCCACCATGATGACGGAATTGGCCAGAGCCTTTTCAAGCCAGCGCTCAAAAGCCTCAGACATCTTCTGCTCCCGCAGGATGCCTTCCACCAGCGGATAGGCCTCCGCCAGACTGATGTGCGCTGGCGGGCGGCTTTCAATCAGGCCAAGGCTGCGCCACAGGCCTTCCTCCAGCCGCGCGGGCGCGCACTGGCCCGGCTTCAGACCGGCAGCGGCCTTGCGCCATCCCTGGGGCAGGTCGGTTGGCCGCACATTCTGACACTGGAGCTGCACTTTGCTGCGCGCTTCATTTATGCCACCGGGAAACACCGCGCAAAAGCCTTCCACATCCTTGCGCGATTCGCCAGAAATCAGGCACACGCGCAGGGTTTCCGGCATCTGAAAATCGTCTTCGTGGGTCTGGTAGTAGTCGCGCAGTTCGGGCAGAGAAACACGGATGCCCGCTGCGAGAACCCGCTTTTCAAATGTGAGCATGGAAAGATGGTCAAGCAGCAAAGCCCGCCATTCTGAAGAGTCAATTGATTCTTCGGCCAGATATTTTTCCAGCCCGTCAGCGCCGCCGTAATCATTCCTCACTTCAGCCATGGCTGTTTCCAGCATGGCAGGGCTGACCGACATCTGGAGCCGCTGCAAATCCTGCCGCACCAGAGCGTAAATGATCAATGTGCCCAGCCCTTCGCCGTATTCGCGCCGCATATTTTCCAGCGAAGGAGTGCGCATGGCCCCAAGAGAAGGAGAACGGCTGTCGAGCAGGGTCTGCAATCTGCGCAGGCTGATGGGCTCGCCGTTGACGGTAGCCACCACGCCGTCAGGGAGGCGGGTTTCAAAACAGGCCGCCAGCAACAGGCAAAAACAACAGGCCAGCGCCACGCGCAGCGGGCGAGCCAGTCGGGCAGACCGAGCGCCGATCTGGAAAAAACGCGCCAAAGCTATGAGGGGCTGCATGAATCCGTTCACCATTTTCCCATATATTCAGACCAGTTTTATGACCTGAAAAACAGACGCCGCCGCAAACCAGCACCTATGCCCCGGCTTTAACACGAATCCCCTCAAGGGCGGTGCGCAACCTGTCCAGCCCCGCGGGGAACGAAACATCAGACGGCATCGGCAGATGCAGCCCCGCAGGCGGCAGCATGCGCGCATCCTTCATGGTAGCCGTCAGGGCCACAATGCATTCCGGCTGCACAGCGCTCTGCCCGTCAGGCCAGACAAGCCGCACATGGTTGATGTGCACATCGGCCTTTTGCACCTGCAACTCTGTGAGGAACTGCTTGAAGTCCAGCACGGCAAGAAAGTTGCGCAGTTCTTCGGGGAAGGGGCCAAACCTGTCACGTATGCCGAGGGCCGCTTCTTCGCGCGCCGCGCCGCCAGCGGCCGATGTGAGCATTTTGTAGCAGCGCAGCCTTTCGCGCCCGTCCTCAATGTACGATGCGGGAATATGCGCAGGCAAGCCCAAAGTAAGTTCCGTCTCCACGGTCTGCGCTTCTGGTGTGCCCTTGAGGCGGCCCACGGCCTCCTCAAGCATTTCGAGGTACAGATCAAGGCCCACGCGACACATGTGCCCCGACTGCACTTCGCCGAGGATATTGCCCGCGCCGCGCAGGCGCAGGTCTTCCATGGCGACCTGAAAACCGGCCCCCAGGTAATCCATATCCATAATGATGCGCAGGCGCTCCTCCGCAATGGAGGTGAGACGCTCCGCATCCGGCACCACAAAAAAGGCATAGGCCTGCCTGTCGCTGCGGCCCACGCGGCCCCGCAGCTGGTAGAGCTGCCCAAGACCGAACATCTGGGCCTGATCCACCACCAGCGTGTTGGCACGGGGAAAGTCCAGCCCGGATTCAACAATGGAGGTGCATACCAGCACATCAAGCTCGCCATGCCAGAACTTGTGCATGGTGTCTTCAAGCTCGGTTTCAGACATCTGGCCGTGCGCCATGCCCACGCGGGCCGTGGGCACAAGGGTGTGCACGTATTCGGCCACCCGCTCCAGACCCTGCACGCGGTTGTAAACCCAGAACACCTGCCCTTCGCGCTCGATCTCCCGCTCAAGCACCTTGCGCAGCACGGAATCATCCCGCCGCAGCACAGCCGAAGCCACAGGCTTGCGGTCCTGCGGCGCGGTTTCAATGATGGAAAGCTCGCGTATGCCGGACATGGAAAGCTGCAAGGTGCGCGGAATGGGCGTGGCTGTCAGGGTGAGCACGTCCACGTTCTTTTTGAGGGCCTTGAGTTTTTCCTTGTGGCGCACGCCAAAGCGCTGCTCTTCGTCCAGAATGAGCAAGGCAAGATTGGGAAGTTTGACGTCGCTTGAAAGCACGCGGTGGGTGCCGATGAGAATATCCACCTGCCCGGTAGCCGCGGCCTTGAGCACTTCCTTTTGCTTTGGGCGCGTCACAAAGCGGCTGAGCAGCCCCACATTGACGGGAAAGCCCGCCAGACGCGCGCGAAAGGTCTGGTAATGCTGCTCGGCAAGCACCGTGGTGGGGCAAAGCAGCACCACCTGCCGCCCCTCGGAAGCGGCGCGGAAGGCTGCGCGCAGGGCAACTTCCGTCTTGCCGAAGCCCACGTCGCCGCACACGAGCCTGTCCATGGGCTGGGACTTGTCCATGTCGTCCAGCACGTCCTGAATGGCCTTGGCCTGATCGGGCGTTTCCTCAAAACCAAAGGTTGCCTCAAATTCATGGTACAGCTCGCCAGGGGGGTCATAACGAAAGCCCTTGGTCACCTTGCGGTAGGCGTACATTTCCACAAGGTCGGCGGCGATCTTTTCAATGGCCTTGCGGGCCTTCTCCTTGCCCGAAGTCCAGCCCGTGCCGCCCAGCCGGTCCAGCGCGGGCTCCACGCCTTCCGAACCCTTGAACCGCTGGATAAGCCCCATGCGGTCGGCAGGCACGTAGAGCTTGTCGCGCCCGGAGTATTCGATGAGCAGAAAGTCGTTGGCAACAGCGTTGACGTCCATGTGGTGCAGACCGGCAAAACGGCCAATGCCGTAATCGCGGTGCACCAGCAGATCGCCAGCCTTGAGATCGTCAAAGGAATCCAGCCCCTTGAAGACGCGCGAAGAAACGCGGGGCGTTTTTTCCGCCTTGGGGTAAAGGATATCCTCGCCCAGAACCAGGGAGTTGTCCCACGCCAGATCCGCGCCCTGACGGAAGGGCGAAACAAGGGCGAAAAGGCCGCGCTGATCTGGCGCGTAACGCTGCGCGGGGAGAATGCCATCCTGTTCCGCCAGTTTCAGAAACTTTGCGCGGCTTCTACCGGAAGAAAAACTCAGCACCACCTGTCTGCGCGCGCCCTGCCATTCTTTGAGAGCGGCGGCGAGGTGCTGCCATGGGCGATCCTGCGCGCCAGCAAGAGGAAAAAGATCGCTGAAGGAATGCAGGGTTCTTTCCGCAAAATCCAGACCGCGTTCTTCCACACCCATGACCAGAGGTTCGGCGTACACGCGCTGAAAGACGTTCCACGGCGCGGGCTGCGAACTTTTGCGCAGGGCCAGCGCCGCCGGTTGGGGCAAGGGCGCGTCCTCGGCCTCCAGACGTTCCTTGAGGACAAGGCGGCCATCCCGCAGGGCCTCGGCACTGTCGGCCTCGCCGGGCAGCAGCCACAGGCAGTCCTGCGGCAGCCAGTCTTCCAGCAAGCTGGGAGCTTCCACGGCGCAACCGGGCAACAGACCCGCGCCGCCGGCATCCAGCGATTTTTTAAAGGAGTAGCAGTCATTCTCGCCAATGCGGCCTTCGGCAAACATGCGGTCAAAACGCTTGCGCGTGGCCTCTGTCTCGCGGGCATCAAAGGCCAGTGGGCTGACAGGCAGCAGAGTCAGTTCGTCGCATCCCTGCAAGGAGCGCTGGGTTTCCGCGTCAAAGAAGCGCATTTCCTCCAGCGTGTCGCCAAAAAATTCCAGCCTTACAGGCCGGGCATAGCCAGAGGGGTACAGATCAAGAATATCGCCGCGCCGGGCCATTTCGCCGGGCCGCGTGACCATGGCAACGCGCTCGTAGCCCCACTCCACCGCCTGCTCCAGCAGCAACTCGGGGGCGTAATCGCTGCCCTTGCCAAGCTCCAGCGTGCGCGTGTGGAAAAAATTGACCGGCATGTAGCGCAGCAGCAGGCTTTCAACACTGACTACCAGCACACGCGGCTTGCCAAGGGTGAGGGAATACAGCGCGGCAAGCCGGGCAGCCCATGAGGGTTTGTCCTGCCACTGGCTCAGGGCTGGCAGCCCCAGGCAGGGCCACTGCCATGCAGGGCGCACAACTGCCGGATCCGCCAGAGAAATTTCGGGAGAAAAAAGGGCCGCAAGGGAGCGGGCCGCGTGGAATTCTTCGCGAGTGCGGGCCACAAGGGCCACGCTGCGCCCTTTGTCCAGAGCCTCGCAGGCAAGGCGGCAGCGTGTGACCATGCCGCTACGTTCCAGATATATCTGCCTGTCGTTGCTTGAGAGCAATGCGCCGAAAGTGTCCATGAACCTGTGGGGGTTATATAACAGCACAAGGGGCAGCCTGCGCCGCCCCGACGATAAATGGTCAAACCTGGCGGCAGCCGGAGGCCACCGCCAGGTTTGCAAGTCATTTGCTTCTAGTGTCCGCAGCCGCCGCCGCAGCTGCTGCAACCACCGCCCGTCTGGGGCAGGGGCACCGTGGGTTCAACTGTGAAACCCGCGTAGGAGAGATCAATCTTCACGCCTTCAACCTGAGCAAGAAGCTCCTTGTTGATGCAGAAGGTGAATCCGCCCTGATCTTCGCTCATATCTTCATCCGTCGCGGCGTCCAGGGCAAGGGCCAAATGCGGCCCGCTGCACCCGCCGGGGGCGAGGTAAACGCGAATGGTGCTTTTTTCCTTACCTTCAAAAAAGGCCGCCAGTTCCTTCTGGGCGCTTTCGGTCAGTTCAAGCATGGTTCCTCCGATGTTTTTCGATACGCTCGATATGTATATTATATGGTAGCGTGACGAAAAACAGGCTGGCCTGCTTCGTCCGGCCAGCGGGAAACCACCCCGCCTTACGCGTTGCTGCCGCAGCCGCTTGAGCAGCTGCTGCAACCACCGCTGTTGCCTTCGGAAGCGAAGGGCACTGCGGGTTCAACCGCAAAGCCCATGTAGGTTAAATCAATTTTTACACCCTGCACTTCTGACAGAAGGGCACTGTTGATGCAGAAGGTGTAGCCGGCCTGTTCCTCGGTTTGATCCTGGTCGTTAGGCTCATCCAGAGCCAGGGCAAGGCGCGGGCCGCCTCAACCTGCGGTCATGTAGACCCGGATGGGATCCTTTTTCTTGCCGGTAAAGAACGAATCCAGTTCCTTACGGGCGCTGTCGGTCAATTCGATCATACGTCCTCCATGATTCGAGTGTTTTACTAACTAAGGTCATGCGTGGGGCTTGTCAATTACCGCAGGGCTTTTCTTTAAAGGCGAAAACGGCTAGAATGACGGGCATATCCACCCTTGGAGGAACCATGTCCACGACCCGGTTACTGGAAAAAGACGAAATGGCGCGCGTACTTGAACGCCTCGCCTCGCAGATACTTGAACGCCACGCTGCATGCCAGGATGTAATGCTGGTGGGCATTGAGCGGCGCGGTGCAGACCTGGCCCGGCGCATAGCTGCCCTGCTGCAAACGCGCCTTGACCGCGTCATGCCCCTCGGAACCCTGGATATCAATCTGTACCGCGATGACTGGACAAGCCTTGTGGGCAAACCCAGCATCGGGCAGTCGCGCATTACCGAAAGCGTGGACGAAAAGGTTATCATCTTGATTGACGATGTGCTCTACACCGGGCGCACCATCCGCGCCGCCCTCGAGGCCCTGCTCGACTATGGCCGCCCGCGTTGCGTGGAACTGCTGACCCTTATCGATCGCGGTCACCGCGAGCTGCCCATCCATGCGGACTATGTGGGCCGCGTCATCAATACCAGCAGGCAGGAGCATGTGGACGTCATGCTGGCTGAACGCGATGGCGAAGACAGCGTGAACCTGACCACCGCATCGTAAAACAGACGCGAAAAATTGCCCCAGCGGCAGGCACGGCCCTGCGAAATTCCCGGCCCAGAAAAGAGCCTCAACAGGGCTTTGCCGAACCACAAACCGCGCACAGGAACAGAAATTCATTCACCACGCTGACGTGCCGCTCCCCAACGGGCTGCGGCAACAGATACAGAGCAGAGGAAACCATGCCCAAACGCAAAACCTGACGCACAGCAAGGAGCTTCACGTTGTGGAGCTTACGCGAACGGCGGCCCGGTTTGGTGCTGGGGCATGGCTTTCCTACCCTGCACCACTGACCCGACAAATCCTCCGTTCGCGCTGCCGTTTCATACATCGGCTTCGCCACGGGCCTGTGGCCCCAAAAGGAGGATTTCATGAAACCAGGCTTCAACTTTTTCTCCACCACAACAGGCATCATTGCCACCGGGCTTGTGTTCGGCGTGCTTGCCGTATTGCTCCAGCAAATGGGCAATCCCGGCAACATGGGCATCTGCGTGGTCTGCTTTAACCGCGATATCGCTGGCGCGCTGGGCTTTCACCGCGCTGCCATCGTGCAATATCTGCGGCCCGAAATCATGGGCATGGTGCTTGGCGCGTTTGGCGCGGCTCTGGCCTTTGGCGAATACAAGCCGCGTGGCGGCTCGGCCCCCATCACCCGCTTTTTGCTTGGGGGCATAGCGGGTATTGGCGCGCTGGTCTTTCTGGGTTGCCCCTGGCGCGTTATCCTGCGCCTTGCGGGCGGCGACGCCTTTGCGCTCTTTGGCCTTGCGGGCCTGATCTGCGGCGTGGGCATTGGCACCATATTTTTCCGCATGGGCTTTTCTCTGGGCCGCAGTCAGGGCCAGAGCAAGATTTCCGGTCTGGTTTTGCCTGGCATCATGCTTTCCTTCGTGGCCCTGTATCTGCTCAATCCGCAGGTGGCAGAACAGCCGCAGAGCGGCGTGCTCTTCTATTCCGTCAAAGGCCCCGGCGCGCAGCACGCACCCTTTATACTCTCCATTGGCGTGGGGCTGATTGTGGGCTTTCTGGCCCAGCGCAGCCGCTTCTGCACCATGGGCGCGCTGCGCGACGTGATGCTGTTCAAGCAGTGGCATCTGGCACTGGGCTTTCTGGCCATGCTGGGCGCGGCCCTTGTGCTGAACCTGTACTTCGGTGCGTTCAAACCCGGCTTTGAAAACCAGCCCATCGCCCAGCCCGACAACCTCTGGAACTTCCTCGGCATGGCTACTGCCGGTCTGGCCTTTGCCCTGGCTGGCGGCTGCCCTGGCCGTCAGCTCTTCATGGCTGGCGAAGGCGACAACGATGCCGCCGTATTTGCCGTTGGGCTGATCGTTGGCACCGCAGTTGCCCATAACTTCGGCTTGGCCTCCAGCCCCGCAGGAGTCGGCCCTCACGGCATGTCGGCCACCCTTGCCGGTCTTGCCATCTGCCTTTGCATCGGATTTTTCAACTGCAAGAGAGGCGCGTAATGTCTACCACCATCGACACCCGGGGGCTTTCCTGCCCGCAGCCAGTGCTCATGTTTCTTACCGCTGCCAAGGCTGATGAACAGGGGCCTTTCAGCGTATTGGTGGATAACGACGCCAGCCTTGAGAATGTCAGCCGCGCTGCCCGCAACCGGGGATTTACCGTCAGCACGACTGACGAGGATGAAGGCATAACGCGCATAGATATCCGCAAGGATTAACGGTCAGATTGAGGGACGTGCGGCGCGGGTGAGCAAAAAATGCCCGCGCCGCCGCTGTCGCCTTGGTCTGTCAATAATGACTGCAAGCTGCAATTCCCCAGCCCTCGGCACGAGAGCTGCAACATATCCGGCGAGCCAGACGTTTCGGGAGAAATCATGACGCAGAACAGTTTTCAGACCAGCCTGCTGCATGGCTTTGCGCAAAAACTGCGCGGCCTGTTTTCTCCGGGCGGCAAAGGCACTGATATGGATTCTCGCGGCGGCAAGCGCGGCTGTAATGACCGGGGCCTGCTGGTTTTTGACCACACTGGCGAGGTCATCCGCGCCGAGCGTCTGCTGCGCAAGGCCGGGATGGATGTGGAAGTAAAGGGGCCGCCGCCGGAACTACGCACAGGCTGCGACATGGTGGTGGTTTTTGAGCTGGTGAGTCAGGCGCGCGTTCTGGATGTTCTGGAACGGGAAGGCCTTGCGCCCAGTCAGGTTGTAAGCGCCCACGATGTGCTGCTGGAGCCAGTGTCCCTGTTTCAGATAAAACATCTGGATGACCGCTGGCTGATGGTGCGCGCCGCCAACATGAAAATTACCCTTGATGCTGCTGACGGGCGCATTGTGAATATTTCGGGTGGCGGCTGCCCTGATGTGCCGTATGTGGCACATCGGCTGTGCGGCCTGCGCCTTGATGAAGCACCGGCCCCCCTGTCCCTGGGGCAGACCCTCTGCTGCTACAGCCTGCAAAAGGCCTTTGAAGAACTGCGGAGGCAAGTCGCATGTGGTGCATAGCAGGGACCTTGCCCGATCCGGATTTTGCCCTTTGCCCTGCTGGACTTGAGGGTGAAAGCAGGGTTGCGGGCGGTTTGCTCCACCTGCCGGATGGTCAGGCCGTACCCGTGCAGCGGGGCACTGCGGCCCTTGCCGCCACAGCAATTCTTGCCAGCAAGGAACTGGGCATTGCGCCGCCGCGTCTTCTGCTCGCGGGCGACCCGGGTTCCGGCGCGGGCAGCCGCGCCATTTACGCATGGCTGGAGCAGAATCTGGCGGACATTGCCCCAACGGGACTGACCTTTCACTATCTTTTCCCTGATCAGGATTGGCACAACCGGGTGCTCATGGCCGCTCAGGCCCTTGCCGTGCCGCCAATAATGATTGCAGATGCGGGCTTTATGTATGTGGCTAAAATGAGCGGTTATGCCGATGCCTACGATCTTTTTACGCCGGATCTGGGCGAGCTGGCCTTTCTGGCAGATGAAAAAGCCCCCCACCCCTTTTATACGCGGGGTTTTCTGCTGGCTCGCGAGGATGACGTGCCGCCGCTTTTGCAACGCGCTCTTGAGCATGGCAACTGCCCAAAAAATCTGATTATCAAGGGATCAAAAGATTACATTGTTGTGGATGGGCGCGTAATCGCCACGGTGGACGCGCCCTCGGTTCCGGCCATGGAATGCATTGGCGGCACGGGCGATCTGGTGACAGGGCTTGCAACGGCGTTTTTGTGCGGCGGCGCGGCAATGGACGAGGCCTGCAAGGCGGCGGCCCGCATGGCGCGTCTCCTGGCGCAGCTCTGCGCACCCAATCCCGGCACCCAGATTGGTGAACTGATTGAAATGCTGCCAGAAGCCATGCGCGGTGCGCGCTCAGTGTGGCCGACCTCTCTTTCCGCTGCCTCCGTCTAACTCACGCAGCAAGGCGCAGACGGGCCCCGGCAATCAGATTCATGCAGACGGGTGCAGCCCCCCTACCCGCCGGATCAACAGATACAACAAGCCCGCATTTTTAAAGATACGGCAATAACTATTGCGCGCAGCGTGCCATCATCGATGCGCCGCCTTTTGCCTCCGGGCACGCAAACGCAAGGCTACGCGCCACAGCCAGCCAGCTGCCAGCCCCACGGCAATGCCAAGAAAATCAAACAGTGTTTGCGCGGCCATGTGCGGGCGGTCAAAACCCCAGGCAGCGGCTTTATTCCAGGAGGGATGATAAAGCGCCCAGGCAATGAACGCCATCAAAGCCAGCACACCCAATGCACCGAACAGCCAGTAAACGGGGATGGGTTCTTCCCAGAAAAAGGACGAACGGTAAAAACGCCGCCGGGCCATGCACACTGTCAGCAGCACAATACTGACCATGGATGCGGTGATCCACGAAAAACCGTTGAGCAAGGCGCCGACAATCCCCAGGCAGAGAAATAGCACCGCCAACTGGAACCCGCGCGACTGCCGCCGCTCAAGCCCGTATGAAACAAAGAGCAGCATGGCGCCCGAAATAGCCGTGAAAAAATGCCCCACAGCCAGCGCCTCGTAAGGGATCATGCTACGCAGGGCATGCAGCATGTGCTTGCCTGGCGGCAGCATGGCGCAGACAAGCAGAATCACGCCCGCTGCAAAGACCATATAGGCAGAAATGGAGTGTGAGAGCACGGAAAGCCAGCGGCCAGTTTCTCGCAGCATGTCGCTGCGCTGGCGCACCTCGTAAACGGCCAGCAGCAATGCAGCTGCCAGCAAAGGTATGATAAAGTAAATGATGCGGAACAGCAGCACTGCCGCAAATACGGCCTGCGCCTGCGTGGTGTGGGTAAGATGCAGGATGACAAGCTCGAAAACGCCAACCCCGCCGGGGATATGCGTAAGAACCACAGCCACCTGGGCCATCAGGTAACTTGGCAGGAAATCAAGAAACGATATGCCCATATTGCCGGGCAACAGCACATACATGCAGCCCGCTGCGGCGATAATGTCCACCCCGGCCACAAGGGCCTGTGCAAAGGCAATATGCGGCGGGGGAAAGACAAATTCCTTGCCAAACAGATGCACGGGCTTGCGCACGGTACAGCACAGGATCAGGTAGGAGCAGGCAATGAGCAGCAGCACCACGCCCAGAATGCGCACGTCCGTCATGGGCATTTTTGCCAGCAGATCATCTGGGATGGCAGGCGGGCTTATGATAAAAATCAGCCCGCACAACCCCAGGGCACCCACCCAAAATGTGACCGCCAGCATCAGCACGAGACGCACAATCTCTGCCAGTGAAAAACCCCAGGCAGAATAAAAACGGTAACGCACGCTGGTGCCGCCCAGCAGCGCGCCAAAGTTATAGCTGACGGCCTGCCCCACAAATGAAACAAGCCCCACGCGGGGCAGAGGCAGGGTCTTGTGAATGGCCTTGAGCGCAAGCCAATCATAGCCCACAAGAATGATGTAATTGACCACCATCAGCAGCAACGAGCAGAGAATCCGCCCGTGCGATATCTGGCTTATGCTTTCGCGAATCTGGGCTATACTGTAACTTTTAAGCTTGTGGTACAAAAGGTACACGGCCAGAAAAAACACCGCCGTGACAAGCACTGACCCAAGATAACGCAAATATTTTTTCATAGTCTGCCGTTGTTCATACAGTTGTTATGTGCCGCTCAAGCCAAGCGTTTTACGCAGCTCTGCCATGCTGGCGCAAGCGCCTGCCGCGTTGGGCGCAACTCCAACATATACGCTGGCTCACTGCCGCGCAAGCCTGAACCTCATGTCGATTACATGACATTATGCAGAGGCAGGGCAGGCCCTCCCCAGCCTGCGGCTTCGGGGCTTGACCGTTTTGCGCCCAGTAGGTAGGGTGTTCTTGCTGTTACGGATCATCACCCGGTTGACACAGCCGGGTTTAGCGCACAGTCACTGCGGCCCGTGCAGCCTTTTTTTCGGAAAATACCCCCATTGCTTGCTCCGCTGCCTGGGCAGCGGCGCTTTTTTTTCGTTTGTGAGGTCAGATTATGGCAACCATGACAAGCATCCCCATTTCCGTGCAAGGCTACAAAAAGCTGGAAGACGAACTGGCCCGCCTGAAGAGCGAACGGCCCGCCATCATCCAGGCTATCAAAGAAGCCCGTGAAGAAGGCGACCTGCGAGAAAACGCAGGGTACGACGCCGCGCGGGAACGTCAGGGCATGGCTGAAGCCCGCATCAAATACATTGAATCGCGCATGGCGCTCTATCAGGTCGTTGATCTTGATTCCCTGAAGGGCGACAAGGTCATCTTTGGTTCTACGGTTGAGGTTGAGGATGTCGACAGCGGCGAAGCACGCTCCTTCACCATTCTCGGCCCCGACGAAGCCGACCCCGCCAAGGGTTCCATCTCGTTTCTTTCCCCTGTGGGTCAGGCCCTCCTGGGCCGCGAAGTAGGCGATGAAGTGACCGTGGATATTCCGCGTGGCCGCGTTACCTACGAAGTGATCAACATCAGCTTTAAAGGCAGCAACGTGCTGAACTAAGGCCGGGGCTGCTGCCCTGGTTTCCGCCAGCCGACGCCGCGCCTTTCTGGCTTCGCGGCAACGGTTTTATCCCAGATGTATTTTCCGTAGCGCTTCAACGCGCATTCATACCGCAGTGCGACCTTATGGCGCGCTCCGGCCTCTCTGCACAACCGCAGGGCGGCGGGGCGCGCCTGACAAAAGCTTTCCGGTCGGGGCGTTGCGCCGTGATAACGCACTGGCATATGTCGCACGGATGCCAGCCCTGACCTGCGCGGGCGTATTTATACCTTTGCGCCTCTTGGCAGACCCCGCCCGCTTTTGCTACTCTTGCGCGTTCCAACGTTTTGGCGCTGGTGAAAGACCGCGCCCACATAACCCAAGGCCTACTATGACTCTAACGCTGCCGCGTCTGCTTTACCTCTTGGCCGCGCTCGCGCTGTATATGCTGCTCTGGCACAATCCGGTGACCATATTCATGGCTGCCTGTCTGTCATGCCTTTCGCTGCCGCTCTACCGGACGCTGCAAATGAAGGGCCGGATGTGGCGTAAACGCCTTGAAAAAACCCGGAGCGGCCCCCGCTGGCGTAAATTCCGGCTTGGTCTTTCAAGCAGCCTGCCCCTCTATGCGTACATAACCACTCTCCTCTCTTCCATACTAGTTCCCATTGCCATGTTCGCCTTGCTGGTGACGCCGCAGGCGGCGGCAGGTTTTGCGCGTCTGCGCGAACTGCAAGCCAACAACTTTCAGTTGCCGCCCGAGTGGGTAGCCAATATTCAGCAATGGCGGCTAAGCCTTGCAGAATACCCGCGCGCAGAAAAAATGGTCAGCGATTTTCTGCAAAAACTGGATGCTTTTTTCGGCGACGCCATGAGCCTGCTTTTGAGCCGAAGCATGGATTTTCTCGGCGGTACCATGACAGTGATGTGGACAAGCTTTCTGTTCTTTACGCTCACGGTGATCTTTACCACCTATGCCCGCCATATCCGCAAGATTTCCGGCAGGATATTCCACATACCGCAAGCAATGCTCTGCCGCTTTACGTCTGCCATCCATCGGGCATTGCGAGGCATTCTGCTGGGTATTGTGCTGGTGGCTGCGGCGCAGGGCATTTTGTGCGGCATCGCCTTTGCTTTCGCAGGGGTACGCCAGCCAGCATTCTGGGGGCTGCTTGCCACGCTCGTGGCCCCCATTCCCGCCATTGGCACGGCCATAGTGTGGGTGCCACTCTGCCTTTCGCTCTGGTTTACTGGCAATAGCATGGCCGCAGTGGGCCTGGCCCTTTGGGGCGTTGTGGTGGTGGCTGGCGTGGACAACATCCTGCGTCCGCTCTTTTTGCAGCAGGGCATCAAGGCCCCGTTCTTTGTATTGATCATCGCCATACTTTGCGGCCTGGCGAGCTTTGGGCCGGTAGGCCTTATTGTAGGCCCTGTGCTGTTGGCTTTTGCCATCCAGGCAGTGGAAGAAGGTAACCGCACCTATAGGCACAATGGATAAGATAGACACCATACATTCTGGTTTTGGCAGGCTTGCACCCGGCGATCAACCCGGCAAACTTCAGCAAGACGACAAACCCTGTAGTGCGGGGATTGCGTCATCTGCTCTGGGTTGCTTGCGGCGCGTTGCGGTATTCAGCATTCTTTTTTGCGCCATATGCGCCACTCTGCTTGCAGGAGCAACGGAATCTCTTGCAGCCAGAGGCGTGCGCGCGGCTATTTTGGTCAACATGGATACGGGCAAGGTGCTTTTTGAAAAAAACGCAGACATGTCCATCCCGCCGGCGTCGCTCACCAAGGTGATGTCCATGTTCCTGACCATGGATGCCGTCAGTGCCAAAAGGCTGAGCCTTGACGAAAAAATCCGCATCACGACTGCCGCGTCCACCGTGGGCGGCTCCTCCATGCACCTCCGCAACGGGGAGCGCGTGGCGGTCAGGCAACTGCTCACCGGCGCTGCCGTTGCATCCGGCAATGACGCCATTACGGCGCTTGCCCTGCGTGTGGCTGGCAACGAGCGGCAATTCGTGCGGGCCATGAATCAAAAAGCCAAGGGGCTGGGCCTGAGCCGCACGGAATTCAAAAATCCCACGGGCCTGCCCGCTGCCGGGCAACGCTCCACCCCGCGTGATATTGCCAGCCTCACCCGCGCCTACCTTCGTGTGCACCCCGGCGCCCAAAAATTTCACAGCACCCGCGTTTTTACCCACAGAAACAGACAAATGGCCAATACAAACGCGCTGCTCGGCTCTGTGCGCGGCGTCAATGGCCTGAAAACAGGCTGGACTGTGGCCTCGGGCTACAATCTTATTGTTACGGCCCAGCGCGGCAATACCCGCATCCTGGCCGTGGTTATGGGCGGCACAAGCCGTAATGCCCGGGATGCCATGGCAACACGACTGATCGAAGCAGGCTTTGACGGGGGTGGCGACCCAAAGAAAATCCGGCGCGCCATGGGCTACAGACGCTAAAAAAAGATCAAATATTCAAGATAGTTTTGTTGTAAAAAGGTTGTGAGAAACTGGCCGGATATCTGGCCGATTTCCACAACCTTTTTATTTTTGGTACGCCATTGCGCCACTCATTGCCGCTTAGCATCAAACAAGGGATATATAAAATGATGCAGACATGAATGCGGCCACGCGGGGGGCCACAGACGTACATGCCCCAAACAGAAAATCCGTCTGACGTAGTCTACAGCAGCCATGCGCAGACTGCTTCCCGCCCTGCACAGTTCCCCGCGCTAAGAGAATTTTTGGCTGCTGACAAGAAAGGCGGGCTTTTTGTGCGGGGAGTGCACATAGACGTGCATGACCCAAACAGAAAGCCCGCCTGACGCAGTCAGCAGCCAAAAAGACCTTAGCGCGTAAGGCGGATTCTCTGCGCGGGGAGCGCACACAGACGTGCATGACCCAAGCAGGGAATCCGCCTGACACAGTCAGCGGTCAAAAAGACCCTAGCGCCCCAGAGCTTGCTCCAGATCGGCGATAATATCATCCACATGCTCAACGCCCACGGAGAGGCGCACCATGCCGGGGGTGATACCGGCTTCGCGCAGCTGATCATCGGTCAGCTGGCGATGGGTGGAGCTGGCGGGATGGAGTACGCAGGTGCGGATGTCGGCCACGTGAACCTGGAGGGAGATCATTTTAAGGCTGTCGATAAAGCGCGCGCCGGCTTCCCGTCCGCCTTTGAGGGAGAGGGAGATGACGCCGCTGCAGCCTTTGGGCATGTACTTGTCGGCCAGGGCTTTTTGCGGGTGGCCGAGCAGGCGCGGATAATTGACGGATTCCACGGCGGGATGCTTTTCCAGATAGGCGGCGACGGCTTCGGCATTGCGGCAGTGGCGTTCCATGCGCAAGGGCAGGGTTTCGAGGCCCTGATTGATGTAGAACGCGCCCTGAGGGCTCTGGCAGCAGCCCATATCGCGCATGAGCTGCACGCGCGCCTTGACGATGTAAGCGGCTTTGCCGAAGGCCTGTGAGTACACGAGGCCGTGGTAGGAAGGATCGGGTTCCGTAAATTCGGGGAACTTGCCGGAGGCCCAGTCAAAGTTACCGCTGTCCACGATGACGCCGCCCACCTGAAGGGCATGGCCGTCCATATATTTGGTGGTGGAATGGACTACGATGTCGGCCCCGAATTCAAAGGGGCGGCAAAGCACGGGAGTGGCAAAGGTGTTGTCGATGATCAGGGGCAGCCTGTGCCTGTGGGCCAGCTTGGCAAAACGCTCTATATCCAGAACGTCCATGGAGGGGTTGGAGAGCGTTTCGCCGAACACGGCGCGCGTGTTGGGCCGGAAGGCCTTTTCCAGCTCGGCCTCGGAGGAGGTCTGATCCACAAAGGTGACTTCAATGCCCAGCTTTTTGAGGGTAACGGCAAACAGGTTGAACGTGCCGCCGTAAATGCTGGCGGCGCTCACCACATGGTCGCCGCTCTGGGCCACATTGAGCAGGGAGAGCATGCTTGCCGCCTGACCGGACGAGGTGCACAGCGCGCCAACGCCGCCTTCAAGAGCGGCAATTTTTTGCTCCACGGCGTCAACCGTGGGGTTGCCAAGGCGGGAGTAAAAAAAGCCCGCTTCGGCAAGATCAAAAAGCTTCGCCACTTCGGCGGTGGTGGCGTACTTAAAGGTAGTGCTCTGCACTATGGGCAGAACGCGGGGTTCGCCATTGCCCGGTTCATAGCCCGCGTGCAGACAAAGAGATTCCGTTTTCATGCCGTCCTCTGCTGTGCTTGTGTTGGAAATTGTCGCATGTTCTCGGCTGCAATGCCGTGCGATTCAGGCACCGTAGCGCAAGCAAAGGGGCGAGGCAACCACCAAGCCCGCCCAAGAAATTTCCTGTACAGCTGATGAAGAGAAAGCAAAAAAAGTTCCTTCCTATTGACCGTTTGCATGTAGAAGTATAGGATTCTAAGAAGCAGGTGGTCGCCCTGTGGCGTGAGGCATTCTGGGGATAGCCATGACAATACGCTCTGTGACGCACCGCCCGAGTTTCTGATTTTTGTTTGCTGACAGCGCCGCAAAAAGAGCGGCCTTTCGTACGTTGTAGCGCCGCTGTCTTGATGCGGAGTTGGCGCAATTTTGTTGCGCCGCAAGCGGGCCCTGTGGCGGGGCCGAGCAAAGCCTTTCACTCACTTTTGCCAGGAGGCTATTATGCGTATTGCCGTGGGTCTGGGCAAAAAAGGCGGAGAAGAGCGTTTAGAGCGCCAGGGCATAAGCCGCCGTGACTTCATGAAATTCTGCACGGCGGTGGCGGTGACGATGGGCTTTGGCCCCTCGTTCGCCTCCGAGGTGGCCGCTGCGCTGACCGGGCGTCGTCCTTCGGTGGTGTATTTGCACGCCGCTGAATGCACGGGCTGTTCCGAAGCGCTGCTGCGCACTTACAAACCCTTTATTGATGCCGTCATTCTCGACACCATCTCTCTTGACTACCACGAAACCATCATGGCCGCCGCTGGCGAAGCCGCCGAACAGGCCCTGCATGCCGCCGTGGAAAACCCCAATGGCTTTGTCTGTATGGTCGAAGGCGCCATTCCTACGGGCATGGACAACAAGTATGGCTACATTGGCGGCCATACCATGTACGACATCTGCAAAGAAATTCTGCCCAAGGCCAAGGCCGTGGTCAACATCGGCACCTGTGCCTGCTACGGCGGCGTTCAGGCTGCCAAGCCGAACCCCACCGGCGCCAAGGGCGTGAACGAATGCTTTGCCAGCCTGGGCGTCAAGGGCATCAATATTCCCGGCTGCCCCCCCAACCCCCTCAATATGGTCGGCGCACTTGTGGCCTTCTTGCAGGGCCAGAAGATCGAACTGGACGAACTGGGCCGCCCGCTCATGTTCTTTGGTCAGAGCGTGCATGACCTTTGCGAACGCCGCAAGCACTTCGACGCCGGCGAGTTTGCGCCTTCCTTCAATTCGGAAGAAGCGCGCAAGGGCTGGTGCCTTTACGAAGTGGGCTGCAAAGGCCCGCAGACGTACAACAACTGTCCCAAGGTTCTCTTCAATGAGACCAACTGGCCGGTGGCTGCCGGGCATCCCTGCATTGGTTGCAGCGAACCCGGTTTCTGGGACGAAATGTCGCCGTTCTACCAGAACTAGGGGGAATCATGAGCCAGATCAAACAAACGCCCCAGAGCAGCTACACCGGGCCCATTGTGGTGGACCCGCTGACCCGCATCGAAGGGCATCTGCGTATTGAAGTTGAAGTTGAAGGCGGCAAAATCAAGGACGCCCGCAGCTGCGGCACACTTTACCGTGGCCTTGAAGTCATCCTGAAGGGCCGCGATCCGCGTGATGCCCAGCACTTCACCCAGCGCACCTGCGGCGTCTGCACCTACACGCACGCCCTTGCCTCCACCCGCGCGCTTGAAGACGCCATCAACAAGCCCATCCCGGCCAACGCCACCTATATCCGCAACCTCGTGCTGGCCATGCAGTTCATGCATGACCACGTGGTGCATTTCTATCACCTGCACGCCCTCGACTTTGTGGACGTGGCCAATGCCCTGCAGGCCGACCCGGCCAAGGCAGCCAAGCTGGCCCAGTCCATTTCGCCGCGTCCGGCCAAGGCAGAAGACTTTGCCGCCGTGCAGGCCAAACTGAAGACCTTTATTGAAAGCGGCCAGCTTGGCCCCTTCACCAACGCCTACTTCCTGGGCGGCCACCCGAGCTACTACCTGGAGCCGGAAGCCAACCTGGTTGCCACCGCCCACTATCTGGAAGCCCTGCGCGCCCAGGTGGAAATTGCCAAGGGCATGGCCGTGTTCGGCGCCAAAAATCCGCACACCCAGTTCACCGTGGCTGGCGGCGTGACCTGTTACGAAGCCTTGACGCCCCAGCGCATCAAGGAATTCCGCGAATTGTACAAGAAGGCTCGCACCTTCATTGAACAGGTCTACATTCCCGACCTGCTCATGGTTGCCGGTCAGTACAAGGACTGGGCGGCCATTGGCGGCACCGACAACTTCATGGCGTTTGGCGAATTCCCCGCTGCTGGCGGCGAACGCGACCTCAACAGCCGCTGGTACAAGCCCGGCGTCATCTATGATCGCAAGATCGGCTCGGTGCAGCCTTTTGATCCTTCCAAGATCGAAGAACACGTGCGCCACAGCTGGTACGAAGGCGACAAGGCCCGCACCCCCTACGAAGGCGAAACCAAACCCTTCTTCACCAAGATGGGCGATACCGACCGTTATTCCTGGCTCAAGGCTCCCCGCTACGCGGGTCAGTCCATGGAAACCGGCCCCCTCGCCCAGGTGCTGGTGGCCTACGCCCAGAACCACAAGACCATCAAGCCTGCGGTTGACGGCGTGCTGAAGGCCCTTAACGTGGGTCCCGAGGCCCTGTTCTCCACCCTGGGCCGTACTGCCGCCCGCGGTATCCAGACTCTGGTTATCGCGCAGCAGACCGAAAACTGGCTCAACGAGTACGAAAACAACATCGGCAAGGACAAGCAGATCGTCGAAGACTATGCTGTTCCTGCCAATGCCAAGGGCGTGGGCTTCCTGGATGCCCCCCGTGGCGGTCTTTCGCACTGGATCCGTATTGAAGAAGGCAAGATCGGCAACTTCCAGCTCGTGGTGCCCACCACCTGGAACCTCGGACCCCGGGACGCCAAGGGCGTTATGGGTGCTGCCGAGCATGCGCTTGTCGGCACCCCTGTGGCCGATCCCAAGCGCCCGGTTGAAATCCTGCGCACCATCCACTCCTTCGACCCCTGCATCGCCTGCGCCGTGCATGTTATCGATGGAGAAACCAACGAAGTGCACAAGTTCAAGGTGCTGTAGAAGCGCACTGAACACGCAGTAAATTGGCATTGAAAAGGGCGGGGCTTCCCCGCCCTTTTTTATTTTGAGGCAGCACAAACAGCCTGCACTGCAGTTGCGCGAACAGCGTAGACCAGTGAAAAATATTTTGGCATACTATACAGATATGCGGCATTGCATCCACCTGGGACGCCGTGCGCACACTGGCAGCAACCCCCACATGAGAGCGCCAACGTGGAACAAAAAAGAATAATGATTATGGGCGTCGGCAATATATTGCTGACAGACGAAGGCTTCGGCGTACGCGCCGTGGAATATTTGCAGGCCAAGTATACCTGGCCGGAAAATGTTCGTCTTGAAGACGGCGGCACGCAAGGCCTTTTGCTTATGTCCACGCTGATGGATTGCGATACGCTGGTGGTTCTTGACGTGGTGCTTGGGCCGGAAAAACCCGGCACCATCTATATGCTGGAAGGCGAAGACCTGCGCAAAAGCCTGAGCTTCCGCGACTCCATGCACCAGACAGACCTTCTGGATACTCTGATCACGTGCAGCATGGCCGGGCACGATGTGCAGGCCGTTGTTTTTGGCCTGCAGCCCTTTGACTACCACACCATGCAGGTGGGGCTGACCCCGGAAGCCGAAAAACTGCTGCCGGAATTTTGCACCAAGGTTGTTGCTGCGCTTGCTGAACGCGGCATTGCCACCGCACAGCCTGTTGCCTGAGAAAACTCGCTGCAACGGACATTCTGTACGTTTTGATGCAAAGCCTTCTGGCAACAGCCCGAATTCATTGTGCCTGCGAGTGAATCGCGCAACTCGAATTGCCTGCATCACTGCTGCCCGCCAGCCAGCTATCTGCCATACAATAAAACAGGCCGGGCGCGTTATCGGAAAATTCCGACCCGCGCCCGGCTTTGTCGCACAAGCAGCTTTTGATTGCTGTCCGTCAGGATTCATCAGGACTCGTCTGGGAGCGAGAGTTCGCTGAACAGGGCAAAACCCTCGGCGCGTAGCATCTCTGCCCACACGCCATCCCCCGCACAAAATGTATGGCTAAAGCTGCCATCATAGATGCGGTCAAATCCGCAGGATGGCGAGCGGCTCTTTATAATTGCGGCGGTGCAGGCATTCTTGCGGGCAAGGTCCACAGCAAGGGCTGCGCCACGCTCAAAAGCATCCGTCACGTCCTGGCCGTCACGGTTCACAACGCGGTTGCCCAGCCGTTCGCAGGGGCTGCGCGGCGTTTCAAGCCCGCCCAGAACCTCCGGGCAGACAGGCACTGCCCTGCCCTCTTCCACCAGCCGCACCACAAGCGCGCAGGTATTGTCGCCGCCGTCATAGCGGCAGCGTTCACCAGCCAGACAGGCGCTGACTATGTAGCGCGGGGTCATTACTTGCTTTCACCTTCGGGCAGCAGGGCCGCTTCCCACATTTCCTGATAATACATGCAGGTGCCTGGATTCCAGGCCGTGGCCGTGGCATGGTCGTAACTTTCGGTTATGGGCCAGTCGGTGTGGGGCTTCAAGGCTTCCTCAAAGGAGGGGGCCTCCACAACAGCCTCAAATTCCAGATTCAGGGTATAATTGGGGCCTTTCATAAAGCGCAGATGATAATGCGGCATAGCCTTATCCTTCGCACAGTTTCGCCAGCAAATGCTGGACGAACGGTTATCAAGCCCGGTGCAAGGGGCAGTCATGAACCGCAGACATGGTTATGCGGGGTGGACGCTGTAGCCACCACCCGTTGCATGCCAATGGCGGGCAGGTCTAGCCGGGCAGCCGGACATACTCATTTGTACCTTCTGGGGCTGTAAGCTCGTTACAGTCGCAGCACACAAGAGCGCCGGGGAGGAAACCCTCCCCGGCGTTCATATCAATGGGCGTCAGGCACGTCTAGTGCGTGGTCATGACGAACTTGCTGATGACAAAGAGCACAACCAGCAGGCCCACGCCGATGCCCCAGCTCCAGTGAACGAGCTTGAGTTCAACGGGATCCAGCGGTTCGTATTCCATCTTCTCGATTTCTTCGTGAAGCTTCACTTCGCTTTTCGTTTCCATAACTTACTCCGTATATTGGACTAGCCAGCCATCACAGGCGGGGTCATGCCGTGGAAGAAGGCATAAGAAATGAACAGGCCCACCCAGATGATGAAGCCGAACAGGCACACGATGTACACAACTGCCAGACGGCCAATGCCTTCTTCCTTCAGCTTGCGGAAGTTGGACACCAGACCGATGCTGAAGAAGGTCAGCAGGAAGAACATGACGCGGAAGCCGTTGAGGGCGCCAGCCATGGCCTTGCCGAGCTTGTGCAGTTCAGGCGAAGACAGGCAGAAGAACAGCAGGATCAGGAAGGTGCCAAGGTACCCCAGCACGAAGCGGGGGAAACGATCCATAACGTCGCTCCAGGTCATGGTGCGTTCGCCACGGGTCTTGTCGAACTTGGCAGTCCAGATGTAGGCGAGGACCAGGGCCCACACGCCGATGAACATGTCGATGAAGATTTTGACGGTGGTGGTCACCATCACGATCCAGCCTGGCTCCCACTTGGTGCCGAGGCCAGCCATCTTGGAAAGAATCAGGGATTCAGTGATGGCGCCGCTGGCGATAGCGCCGCCGTCAGACTTAACGGCAAGGCCCATCCAGCCACCGGCCACCATGGGTTCGGTGTACAGGAAGTGCTGCGCGATAAAGGGCAGGATCAGCATTTCGATGCAGGTGAACACCACGACCAGCGAGGAAACCATGATCGGCACCACAGGCCGGGCGCGGATGGCGCCGCCGGTGGCGATGGCCGCAGAGACGCCGCAGATGGAAATGCCCGAAGCAAGGGGAGCAGCCCATTCCTTATTGAACTTGAAGTACTTACGAGCCACGTAGTAAACAACGGACCAGTACAGCAAATAAGCTTCAACAATGGCGCACAGGCCTCGGAAAATAACGTGACCGGCAAAGCCAGCGGCGTCGGCGGCCTTAACGCCAAGTTCGGCACCAAGAATAACGATGGCGATTTTGACGAAAAGTTCGGGGCGGCAGGCTTCGCGCAGGGATTCAGCAAATCCGGGCGTAAGGTTGCCCAGCAGAATACCCATGACCAAGGCCACAATAAGGCCAGCCTCGGTGCTCAAACCAAGCGACCAGGTGATGCCCTGCTTGGCGATTTCCGTGGGGTTGGCTGCAATGTAGGCGTTGGCGCCAACAGTGTAGCAGGCGATGGCAATGAAGAAAATGCAGGTAAAACCGTAAAGGAACTTGCCGATGTTGCCCTTCATGAGCTTGATGCCCACAGACATGACGGCAGCGATGAACACATAGCTGGCGATCAGAGCCCCCACGCCAGGCAATGCGCCCTTAGAGGCCGAAGACCAGCAATCAAGAGGGCTTTTGACCCACATGCCCATTTTGAGGCCCCAGCCCAGCAGATCCAGGCCAGCGAACTTGCCCAGCGCCAGCAAGAAGATGAAGCAGCCGATAAGCAGGGCTACTTTGTCTTCATTATAGGCTTTTGTTGATGCCATACCCAAACTCCTCCGTACAGGTTAAGCTAAACAAACAAACTCCAGCCGCACCTACGCCGCACAGACCACCTTGTTCCATAAAGAACAGAGCAGTCTTCATGAGGCGTCTTGCCGCGGAAACAGCTGGAAACCGATACTTGCAGCACCAATTCTCTGGTCTGCCGACCATTGGCGCACGTGGAAAAACATACCTTTATGCAAGATATTGTCAAGCTTAAGTACAAAGTTTAACAATCAGTAACCAGGTTCCAGCGTTGTTTCGCCAGCGGGCAAAGCAAAAAAAGCGCACCACCTCCTCGCCCTTCTATTCACATGCCTGCCACGCCGCCTCCCAAGACCTCATTGAAGGTGGAAGGCCGAGCATAAAATTGCAGGCTCTAACATTTTTTTCAAATTTTCTGTTGACACTACCCGGCAGTTTCACATATACACGTTTCTCGCGTTGGGCTGTCGTTCAATTGGCAGGACGACGGATTCTGACTCCGTTAATCAAGGTTCGAGTCCTTGCAGCCCAGCCAACAACACCGCGTCCCCATCGTCTAGCCGGCCCAGGACAACGGCCTTTCACGCCGTCGACAGGGGTTCAAATCCCCTTGGGGACGCCACTTGAGAATAAAGGGTTACATTGAAAAATGTAACCCTTTTTTCGTGCCCTTTCTACAGCCCCAAAGGCGCAGTCCCCTGCAACATTCATTTTCTTTTGCTTTGGCGCCTTCTGCACATGAGGGCAAGCAGCTCTGTTGGTACTCCCATTTTTTGTGGAGCCGCGGCGCTACCTCAAGATAGAGTACCCCTTGCCCAGATGGGCAAGCCACCGCTATACTTGCCATTACCCGGCCCTGACGCCGCAAGCCAATCCCACCAAGGAAACCGCCTATGCCCGCATCTCTGCTGCTCAATCCCTTTCGCACCGTGCCCGCTCAAGGCGTGGACGTTACCGATTTTTCGCCCGCCGTGGCCCGGCACGTGCGCGCGTACCACGCCTCTTTCAGCCAGTACCGCCCCACTCCACTGGTGAGCCTGCCGGGGCTGGCGGCAAGCCTTGGTCTGAAAAACGTCTGCGTAAAGGATGAATCGCACCGCTTCGGCCTCAATGCCTTCAAGGTGCTTGGCGGCTCCTACGCCGTGGCCCGCTGCCTTGCCGAGCGCTTGCGCCTGCCAGCCGAGGGCCTTGTGCGGGGCATGCTTGACGCCCCCGCCGCCAGAGCAGCCGCAGGGCAGATCACCTTTATCAGCACTACGGACGGCAACCACGGCAGGGGGCTGGCATGGACAGCCCGCGAGCTGGGCTATCCCTGCATCATCTACATGCCCAAAGGGTCGGACAAAACCCGCCAGAACAACATTCTGGCGCTTGGCGCGCAGTGCAGCATCACGGATCTCAATTATGACGACACCGTGCGTATGAGCTGGAATCTGGCGCAGGAAAAAGGCTATATAATGGTGCAGGATACCGCGTGGGACGGCTATGAACAGATTCCCGCATGGATCATGCAGGGGTACCTTACCCTTGCCGCAGAAATTCTGGAGCAGATGGACGCAGCCGCCATTCGCCCGACGCACTGTTTTCTTCAGGCGGGCGTGGGGTCATTTGCCGCTGCTGTGGCGGGTTTTCTGGTGGCGGCCCTTGGCGAAGAGGCACCCCGGTTCATTGTGGTGGAACCGCACGCCGCCGACTGCTTTTACCGCTCAGCGCTGGCGGGCGACGGCAAAGCCCATGCCGTGGGCGGCGACCTGCAAACCCTCATGGCCGGGCTTGCCTGCGGTGAGCCGAGCAGCCTGGCCTGGAGCATCCTCAAGGATTACAGCACGGCCTTCATGTCCTGTCCGGATTACATGGCCGCCAACGGCATGCGCATGCTGGCGGCACCCGTGAGGAGCGATCAGCCCATTGTTTCCGGCGAATCTGGCGCGGCTGGCGCGGGTGCGCTGCACTGGCTCATGAGCAGCCCAGTTGCGGCAGACCAGCGCGCAACTCTTGGCCTGAACGCCGATGCCTCGGTTCTGCTTATCAGCACCGAGGGCGACACGGTGCCGCACATCTATAAAAAGATCGTCTGGCAGGGCGCGTATGCGGATAAGGAGTGCGACTAGCCGCTTGCACAGCACAGCCGTGACCTTTCAGCTAATGGCCCCTGCGCGCTTATCGGCGGGCAGGGGGCGCGCAATGCGCCCTGCCACCTCTATTGTTTACTTTCCCGTTTCTTTTTTAGCCGGACGCAGATGCAGATACTCGCGTAACGAACTCCACAAGTGCCCGCGCCGCGTTTGACCGTGCGCTGTTCCGCTTCCACTGAAAAAGCGGGTCACCACAATGAAGAACAGCGGCGTGTAGTAAATGCCGAGGCCTGTTGCGGTAATCATGCCTGTCAGCACCGCTGTGCCAAGGGCGTTTTGCGCGCCGGATCCCGCCCCGCTGCTGAGCGCCAGCGGCACCACACCAAGGATGAAGCATAATGAGGTCATTATAATGGGCCGCAGGCGAAGCCGGGAGGCCTCCACCGTGGCTGCAACCAGATCCTTGCCGCCCCTGTGCATTTCTCTGGCAAATTCCACGATCAGGATTGAATTTTTGGCCGACAGGCCAATGATCGTCAGCAGTGCAATTTGCAGGTAAATGTCGTTATTCATGCCGCGCAGGAACACGCCGCCCAACGCACCCACAATGCCCGTGGGCACAGCCAGCAGCACAGCCAGCGGAATAGTCCAGCTTTCGTACAGGGCAGCCAGGCAAAGAAAAACCACGATAATGGAAACAGCGTACAGCAATGGAGCCTGGCTTGCGGACACGCGCTGCTGATAGGAAAGCCCCGTCCATGCATAGTCGAAACCGGATGGCAGACTTGCCGCGCTTTTTTCCATTGCCGTCATGGCCTGCCCGGTGCTTTGCCCCGGTGCGGCGGCCCCTTCAATCTTCACGGACGGTATGCCCTGATAGCGGGTCAGACTTGGGGAAGCCAGAACGGACTTTACGCCGATAAAACTGGAGAACGGCACCATCTCGTCCTTGCCGTTGCGCACGTAGTATCTGCTGAAATCGCCTACCCCGCCGCGAACCGAAGGCTCCGCCTGGAGGTAGACTTTCTTTGTTCTGCCCTTGTCCGAAAAATCGTTGATATACTCGCCTGCCCAATAGGCGCTGATGGCGCTGTTTATTTCGGCTCTGGTCAGGCCGTAAGCGCCAGCCTTGCTGTTGTCGATGAGCAGATCATATTGCTCGGTATCGGCCATGCCGCTATACCTTACGCTGGTAACAGCAGTGGATTTTGCCGCGCTTTCCAACAGGGCATCCTTGACATTGAGCAATGCCGCGTGCCCTTTGCCGCCGCGATCCATCAGTTGCAACTCAAAGCCGGAGGAAGTGCCAAGCTCCATGACCGCCGGGGGCGACATCACAAATATTTCCGCCCCTGTTATGGATGAAAACCGTTCCATGGCGCGCTCCATCACGTCAAAGGCGCTTTGCCCCTTCCCGCGTTTGCTCCAGTCCTTGAGCAGAGGGAACACCATGGCCGAGTTCTGGCCGGAACCGCTGAATCCCCAACCGATAACGCACATGACGCTTTCTATGGAATCCTTTTCTTCGTTGCGAAAGTAGGCATCAACCTCTTTGACAATCTTTTCCGTGCGTTCAAGTGAGGCCCCCGGCGGCAACTGCACGTCAACAAACAGGATTCCCTGATCTTCATCCGGCAAAAATGCCGCAGGCAAAAGCATAAACAAAGCCAGGCAGCCAGCTGCCAATGCCGCAAATATCAGGCCCCACCGCAAGGGTTGTCGCACCATTCCGTTCACGCCACGGGTATAGCGTTCCGTAAAGGCGGCAAACCATCTGTTGAAGCGCCCAAAGAACCCTTCGCCCGTTCCATTGGCATGCGCGCGCAGCATGGTGGCGCACAGGGCAGGCGTAAGCACAATGGCAACCACCACGGAAAGCACCATCGACGCAACAATGGTCACGGAAAACTGCCGAAATATCGCCCCGGTGGAACCCGGCATAAAGGCCATGGGAACAAAAACGGCAGAAATAACCACGGCAACGCCCACAAGCGCCCCGGTTATCTGCCGCATGGATTTGAGCGCGGCTTCCTTTGGGGCAAGCCCCTCGTCGCGCATGAGGCGTTCCACATTTTCCACCACAACAATGGCGTCATCCACCAAAAGGCCGATAGCCAGCACCATGCCGAACATGGTCAGCGTGTTGATGGAAAACCCCGTTGCCGCAAATACCGCAAACACCCCAAGCAGCACCACAGGCACGGCGATTGCCGGAATAAGCGTGGCGCGGTAGCTCTGCATGAACACAAACATCACCGCCACAACAAGCGCAATGGCCTCAAAAAGGGTACGCACAACCGAGCGTATGGATTTTTCCACAATGGGCGCACGGTCGTCAGCATAGGCATATTTCAACCCTGGCGGGAAAAATCCGGCAAGCGACTGCAATTCGGCCTTGATGCCCTTGGTGGTTTGCAGAACGTTGGCCCCGGATGACAGCTTGAAAGCCAGCCCCGTGCCCGCATGCCCATTGAAAAACGTGACCCCCATAAAGCTTTCTTCGTTCAGCTCGATGCGGGCAACATCCTTGAGCAGCACTGCGGAGCCGCTTTCCTCCACCCGCAGTTGTATCTGTTCAAACTGTTCCGCTGTTTCCAGGCTGGATGAGGCGTTGATGGCAATATTGATCTCCTGCCCCGGCACGGCAGGCACCGCCCCCACCTGACCGCCCGCGACCTGGGCGTTCTGGGCGCGCACGGCAGCAACAATATCCTGCGGGTTCAGTTTGTACTGGCGCATTTTATCCGGGTCGCACCAGATGCGCATGGCATTCTGGGAACCGTAAAGTGTAATTGTGCCAACACCCTGAACGCGGCTTAGAGGATCCACCAGCGAGCTTGCCACGAAGTCGCTTATGTCGTTGGGGCGCATGATGTCGCTGGCATCGTAAAAAGCCACGGTCATGAACGAATTGTCCACGGCTTTGGATACCTGAACGCCTAGCCGCTGCACTGTATCGGGCAGCAGGGAGAGAGCCTGCTGCACCTTGTTCTGCACCTGCACCTGCGCCGTATCGGCATCCGTGCCCGCGGCAAAAGTAAGGATAATTTCCGTACCGCCGGAGGAACTGCTGGTTGATTTCATGTGCAGCAGGTTGTCCAGACCTTTTATCTGCTGCTCAATGATCTGCGTGACGCTGCGGTCAACAATGGACGCGGTCGCTCCGGGGTACTGGGCAGAGATGGATATCTGCGGCAGGGCGATATCCGGATAATGCGCAACAGGAAGCTTGCCCAGGGCCAGCAGCCCGGCCAGCATAATGATGATGGCAATAACCCAGGCGAAGATGGGGCGATTGATGAAAAACGCTGCCATACCCTACCGCGCCTCAGGGGTTGATGCCGGGGCGGCAGCCTTAGCCTGCAATGTTTGTGCGGCCACGCCCCGCACAAACTCGCCGGGGGCCGCTTTCTGGAAGCCCTCAACCACCAGTATGTCGCCAGCGCCGAGGCCCGCGCCAACAATCCAGCGGTTGCCGTATGCGCGGTCAATGCTCACATCGCGCCGCGCCAGACGATAAATCCCGTCTTCCGCGCCTTCTTTCTGCAACACATAAACAGAGTGCCCGCCCGTATTATTCACAAAGGCGGCCCCCTGTGGGATCATCACGGCCTTGTCCACCGAGCCTTCTTCAATAGTGGCCTTAACATACATGCCCGGCAGCAGCAGCCCGTCAGGGTTATCAACCACAGCCCGCAGCATGATGCTCCCCGTGCTCTGCGCCACAGATATTTCAGAAAACAGCAGGTCCCCCTGTATCCAGGCCGATTCACCAGCATGCGCCGCTGTGGCGACCGGCGTATAAGGCGAACCGTCTTCAAGCGTCAGACGGATTTTTGCTGTATTGCCGTTGGCGGATATGCGGCCCTGCGCAAGGGCGCGGCGCAGGCGGATAGCCTCCGCGCTGGATTGCGTTATATCAATATAGACGCGGTCAATCTGCTGGATAACGGCCAGGGGGGATGCCTGCCTGGCCGTAACCAGAGCGCCGACCGTAACGGCAGCGGCCCCAATGCGGCCTGACACCGGGGCTTTTATTTCTGTATAGGCAAGGTTGATGGCCGCAGTTTCAAGCTCGGCCTCCGCCCTGGCAACGCGGGCGCGGGCCTGACCATGCTGCGAAATGGAATTGTCCAGCTCCTGCTGGCTTACGGCATGCTGCGTGATCAGCCGCCGCTGGCGTTTTTCCAGCAGGGCAATGGCCGTAACAGCGGCCTTGGCCTCCGCAAGCGAGGCTCTGGCCGTGGCGTGGGCCGCCTGATAGATGGCCGGGTCTATGCGATACAAGACCTGCCCTTTTTTTATATCGGCACCTTCCTCAAACAGGCGCGCAATGATGATGCCGTCAACCTGAGGCCGAACCTCCGCCGTTACCAGCGCGGAGACCCTGCCCGGCAGTGTGCTGCTCAGGGTCAGCTTTTCTTCCCCCAACACAAGGTATTGCACCTCGGCATGGGCTGGGCCAGACTCCTCCACCTTGGTGCATCCAAGGGCGAGCACGGTCAGCCACAAGGGCATGAACAGCCATAGCCAAAATTTTTTTCTACTAAACAAGCACATTACAAACACCTCTGCTCTTGTATGGGCAAGCAAATTCCGGCTTGCTCTTTTGCCTGTAATTTGCCAGCGTAAACTATACAGTTACTTTAGAGTCAAGGAAAAAGTGCAATGAAAAAGAATCTGCTCACCTCAGGCGAATTCGCCAGCCTGTGCGGCACGCAAAAAGGCACCCTGCTGTTTTACGAAAAAGAGGGGTTGCTGAAACCCAGGCACGTTTCAGAAAACAGGTACCGCCGATACGGGATTGAGCAGTATTTTGAATTTGACCTGCTCTCCATGCTCAAGGAGGTCGGCAGCTCGTTGAAGGAAATCAAGGCGCATCTGCATAACATGAACGGCGAAGATTTTCTGTCATTCTTGCAGGAAAAACAGCTCACCGCCAAAAAGGAATTGCGCCGGGTGGCCCAGCGCAGGTTGATGCTCAAAGACATGACCGCCTGCCTGCGTGAAGCCCTGAATTTTGAATACGACACCATGACCGTGCGGCACCAAAAGGCAGAACGGCTGGAAATGACGCCCACAGGCGCAAACCCCTCAGAATCTCAGTGGGAACTTGTGCAGCGTTTTGTGGAATATAATCGCGGTTATGAACAGCAGGAGGAAAAACCGCGCTATCCCTTTGGCATTGTCTTTTGCCTGGATGACATATGGCAGGACAACTATGTTGAGCGATACTATTTCACCAGGGTGCGGCGCTCCACGCCGCCATCCCTCCTCCATATAAAACCTGAGGGGAAATATGCCATTATGGCCCACAACGGCACGGATGCCTCGCACCGGCTGGCCCTTGCCGATATGCTGAAAAAGGTCAGCGCCGCAGGCCTGACCATGAAAAGCGATGTCTATGTGTGCGACATGATGAGTTACGTCATGCAGGAGGGCGGCGACTGCTACGCGGTGAAATACGCCATCCGTGTGGAATAGCGGCATGCGGCCTCAATTGACGGCCCTCCGCAATCAGGGCTGGCCAGTAAGGCCCGTGCGCCCTCCCCCCAGCCCTGCCGATACGTATTTTCCTCTTGCGGGCGGGGCGCTGTAATCGTAGAGATAAGCAAGAGCTATACGATTGCTCCACCAAAATCATTATGAGGCCCCACATGCAGGTTTGCAAAAAATTGGCTGACGGCGTTTTGCATGTCAGCATAGCGGGCAAGATCGACACCGTGACGGCTCCGGCGCTGGACAGGGATTTGCAAGAAGACTGCGGCGCTGCGGACGAACTGGTGCTTGATTTCAGCGAGGTGGACTATATTTCCAGCGCAGGCCTGCGCATTTTGCTGCGCCTGCACAAGCGCATGGTTCAGCGCGAGGGCATGCGCATCATCCACGCCAATGAAACCGTGAGGGAAGTATTCAGCATCACAGGTTTTGTGGATCTGTTTACCATAGAATAGCCGCACACCCGCAAGCCCGCGCCGCCAGGTTCGGGCTTTCCTAATGCATAGCGGGCAAGCCCGCAAAGGCGGGCCGCCATGCACAAGTTATTTCACAAATGGCTTTTTATCTGCATCTTTCCCGCCTTTTGCCTCACGCTTGCCGCATCCTACCTGTTGCAGACCCGTCAGGCCGAAGAAAACGCCCGCCATATGCTTTCCAGCAATCTGGACGATGGGGAAAAATATCTGCGCATGGTCATCACCAACGCCGCCTACATCCGCGAAATTTCCGATGCTGGCGCGCTGACCAAGGCGCGGGCCTTTGCGGCCATAATCACGCAAAACCCAAACATCCTTAACGTACCAACCATCCTGCACTTTTTGCGCAAACTGCTGGATGTGGAAGAACTGAACGTTGCGGACGACCGGGGCGTAATCATAGCCTCCACGGGCCCCTTTGCAGGCTACGACATGGCCTCCTCGCCGCAGTCAGCGGCATTTTTGCCAGCCCTGCGCGATCTGGATTTTGCCCTTGTGCAGGATATTGAAGAGCGCGGTGCTGACCGCATGCCTTTTCAGTATGCCGGGGTGGCCCGCCGCGACTGCACGGGCATTGTGCAGATCGGCTATTCCCCCAAGCGCCTGACAGCCGCCCTGCGCGCCGCCGCGGTGGATCAGATCGCCCCGCGCTACCATATTGGCTCCAACGGGTTCATGGCCATCTCCATTTACGGGGCCGTCATCAGCACGGGCAACGAGGCCGCTATCCCCCTTGGGGCGAATGTGGATGCCCTCGGCCTCATACAGCCAGACGGCAAGGGGCTGGTTTCCATTCTCGGCAAGCAGTACATCTGCCAGAACATAGAGGTGGAGGGCTACACCCTCTTTGCCCTGCTGCCGCGCAGCGAGGTGTTTTTCTCGCGCGACAGCATGCTCCTGTACATCGCGGCCTGCAATCTGGCGCTGTTTGCCGTGATTTTCTGGATGGTGTCGCATCTGGTCAAACGGCTGGTCATCAACGATGTGTACCGCGTCAACGAAGACCTGCAAAAAATCACGTCCGGCAATCTGAATGTGGTGCTCAACGAGCGCACCACGCCGGAATTCGGACTGCTCTCGGACGGCATCAACAAAACCGTGCAGAGCCTCAAGGCGGCCATCAGCGCCGCAGCGGGGCGCATAGACGCAGAGCTGGAATTTGCCCGCGCCATCCAGTGCTCCTCGCTGCCAAGTGTTTTCCCCGCCTATCCCGAGCGGGAAGACTTTGACATTTTTGCCGTCATGCGCGCCGCCAAGGTGGTGGGCGGCGATTTTTACGACTTTTATTTGCGGGATAAAAACCAGCTTGTGATCGTGGTGGCCGATGTGGCGGACAAGGGCATCGGCGCGGCCCTGTTCATGATGACGGCCAAAACCCTGATCAAGAGCCTTGCGGAATCGGGCCTTTCCCCGGCAGAAATATTCACGCAGGCCAATAAGCGCCTCACGGCGCATAACGATCAGGATATCTTTCTCACGGCTTTTCTGGCTGTGCTTGACCTCACCACCGGGCGGCTGGTCTGCGCCAATGCCGGGCATGAGCATCCGCTGATATTCAGACGCGCCGAAGGCCGCCACGCATGGCTTGAGGCAGGCCACGGCCTGCCGCTGGGGGCCATGCCCAATTCCCGCTACAGGGAGCAGACCTTTCAGATTGCCCCGGGCGACCGTATGTTGCTCTATACTGATGGCGTCAGCGAGGCGGAAAACAGCCGGGGCGAACGCCTTGGCCTCAGCGGCATAGAAAGCGCCGTGCTGGGCACAGAACAGATGGATGCGGAGCAGACCGTGCAGGCCCTGCTGCGCCGGGTGGACGATTTTGCCTCCGGCGTGGAACAGGCGGACGACATCACCATTCTGGCGCTGGAATTTACTGGTCTGGCCTGGGATGAACTGCTCGTAACGGCGGATGACGCCCATCTGGAAACACTGCTGGCCTTTCTGGAAGAAAAGCTCAAAGTCGCCCAGTGCCCTGCCGCCACCCTGCCCATGCTGCTGGTTACGGCGGAAGAAGTCTTTGCCAACATCGCCCACTATGCCTACGCCCCGGATCAGGGAACAGTGCTGGTGCGCTGCCGTATGCGCTCCGGGCCGTTTCAGGCCGTAATGCAGTTTCAGGATACAGGCCGCCCCTTCAACCCCCTGCACCAGCCGGACCCGGATACAAGCCTGCCCGCCGAGCAGCGCCGCGAGGGAGGTCTGGGCATTGCCATGATGCGCAAGATCATGAGCAGGGTGGAATATGCCCGCACTGCGGACGGCAAGAACATTTTAACCCTCTGGAAGCAGGAAGACGCCTGAGCGCCGGGGCCGGGCACGGCCCGTTCTGATTCAGTCCGCGCCAGCCTCCTGCGTCATGTGCGGCATCTTCGCCGCGTGGTTGCCAGTTCTGCCAATGCCCACAGGGAGTTGCATCATGGAAGCTAAAAAAGCCATCATCGAGGCAGTGGCAGAGTACCTTGCCCCCCTCTTCGGCCCCGCCACAGAAATTCTGGACGATGACTACACCAGGGAAAATTTTGAAGACCTTGCCGAAATGAACGGCAGGCGCTTTATGCTGCGGGTCGCCCTTACCGGTCAGCCGGAGGATGAAGTGTACCTCTTCCGCGCCATTCCGTTTACAAAAACGGAACAGGCCATTGCCCGAAACATCCTTGAGGAATGGGAAAAAATCTTCACCACTCCTCATATAGATGATTATGCGGCTGTGTGCATACGGCAGGCGCAGATCATCGGCATTGCCAAAATACTCTCGCCAGCGCGCCATACAACGGTGCTGCGCATGTTGAATCTGCTGTCGTTCTGGTCGAGCGAAACGTACGAGGGCGACAAGATATCCTTCTGCGTGGGCATTGACGAAGACGATCCTCACCCCGGCAGCGTGAATTTTTTTGATGCCAGCAAGGAGGACTACGCCAAGGTACTCACCTCCGGCTGCGACACACTGCTTGTGTGCAATGCCGAAGGCGGCATAACCGCTTACTGCGAGGCGGCATTGCCCGCAGAGGACAAGGCGGCCCATGTTTACGCGCCGCTGGCCTTTCTGCCCGTGGCCTACTGGACATCACAAAACAGGTGCGCCTTTTGCCTCAGCAGAAACGGCGACATCCTCATTTTTAAAGACAGGCAGTTATTTTTTGCCAAAAGGCGCGGCAATTGGCTGCATTTTTCACATCAAGCCTACCTTGCCGAGCTTGGCTATCAGGGGCAAGGCAGCAGCAGAGGCACCATCGAGGCGCTGTACCTGAGCCTGCTCGATGTTTCATTCCGGCGCAAGGGCGCGTGTATCGGCTTTTTCCGCACCAACGCCGTTACCCCGTGGATGATAAACGAGCGCCGCAACCAGCGCATTGGACAGAACATTTCCCAGGATGAACTGGTGCGCATTTCGCAAGACAGGCTGCACGGCTACCTCAACGAAATAGTCAGCCAAGGCGATATACTGGCGCACGATGCCAGCAGCAAAACCGCGCTGCTGCGCTCGGCCCTGCCAAGCCTGAATTTTGCGCAGATTCCGCGCAAGCTGCGGGCCGAACTTCTTTCCATTGATGGCGCAACCCTGATCTTTGACGATGGCAGCGTTTTTGCGGTAGGGGCTATCCTTAAAATTCCCGGCGGCAGCAGCAGCGGCGGTCGCAAGGCGGCTGCCATGACCCTGGCCGAACACGGCATTGGCATCAAGGTTTCCAACGATGGGCACATCACGGCCTGGAGCCGGAGAGCCGAGGACGGACAAGCCCTGTTTGAAATAGGCTAAGCCGCGATGCAATTTGAGGGGGCTAAAAAAACGTTTTTTTATGCGCCCGCCAGCACGGTTTGTGTGCTCAAACGAGAATAACCGCTCCACCCGGCATTTTTTTTGTCTTGTCATGAAGTTCCCACTGAGGTAAATTAATGAACAGAGGCTTTTTTATTTTTCTCTCCCGCTTTTTTTGCTTGCCAAGGACTCTGATTCCTAGTATGCATCCTCTTTCAACGATTGGTGCGGGAGGCTCCTTTCTGTTTTTCAATAACTTACTGACCAAGCATATATATTAAAGGTAATGCCCTGACCCCAGCCCTGTTTACCCAGACAGGGATGGGTTTTTTACGCCTTGCCCGCAGTAAGTTCTTTTTAGCCTTCCCACCAGATTACGCTTTCAGGGTGCAGTGACAGCAAGTTTTTTGCCCGCCGGCTTAGGCATGCTGATTTGTCTCGCGCAGCCGGGGCGCAACCGCTACCTATCTTGAGGTACCCATGGGCCAGCTCACCAAACAGTTCGGCAAGATCAAGGTTTCCCTCCCTATCCCACATCTGCTGAATCTGCAGATTGATTCTTACCAGAAATTCCTTCAGGAAGGCGTTTCAGATGCCGACCGCAGCCCAGAGGAAGGGCTGGAAGGTGTGTTCCACACCGTCTTCCCCATTGAGGATTTCAATAAGACCGCCAGTCTTGAGTTCGTCAGCTATGAAGTCGGCGAACCCAAGTACGACCAGGCCGAGTGCATTTCCAAGGGGCTGACCTACGAGGCACCCATGCGCATCAAGGTGCGTCTGGTTGTCTATGACACCGATGAAGCTTCGGGCAACCGCACCATCCGCGACATCAAAGAGCAGGATATCTATTTTGGCACCCTGCCCCTGATGACGGAAAAGGGCACGTTTATCATCAACGGCACCGAGCGCGTCATCGTTAACCAGTTGCAGCGCTCGCCGGGCATCATCTTTGAGCACGACGGCGGCAAGACTCACACCAGCCGCAAAGTGCTCTATTCCTGCCGCATCATCCCCATGCGCGGCTCGTGGCTCGACTTTGACTTCGACCACAAGGATATTCTGTACGTCCGCATCGACCGCCGCCGCAAGATGCCTGCCACCATCCTGTTCAAGGCCATGGGCATGAGCAAGGAGCAGATTCTGGAATACTTCTACTCGCAGGAGCACTACCGCATCGAGTCGGCCAGCAACCTGTTCTGGGAAGTGCGCAAGGACCTGTACCGCAAGGACAACGCCTATGCCGACATCATCGACGCGCAGGGCAATGTCATTGTCAAGGCTGGCAAGCCTATCACCAAGCGCAGCTGGCGCCTGATCTGCGAAGCGGGCATTGAAGCTATCGAAGTTCGCCCCGACACGCTGGACGCCATGTTCCTGGCTTTGGACGTGGCCGATCCCAAGACCGGCGAAGTGCTGGCCGAAGCTGCGGACGAAATCACCGCAGGCCTGCTCGACCGCTTCCGCGAAGCGGGCATCACGCGCATTGCCGTGCTGCACACCAAGGGCACGGATACGTCTTCGTCCATCCGCGATACCCTGGTCCAGGATCGCATCCCCGACCAGCAGAAAGCGCAGGAAGAAATCTACCGTCGTCTGCGTCCGTCTTCTCCGCCTACCCCGGAAATTGCGGCCAGCTTTTTTGACAACCTGTTCCGCAACGGCGACTACTATGACCTGTCGCCCGTGGGCCGCTACAAACTCAACCAGCGCCTGAGCCTGGATGAAGCTGACGACCTGCGCACGCTGACCGACCACGACATCCTCACCGCCATCAAGGTGCTGGTGCAGTTGAAGGACAGCCACGGCCCCGCCGATGATATCGACCACCTTGGCAACCGCCGTGTGCGTCTGGTGGGCGAACTGGTGGAAAACCAGTACCGCATCGGCCTTGTGCGTATGGAACGCGCCATCAAGGAGCGCATGAGCCTTCAGGAAATTTCCACGCTCATGCCCCACGACCTTATCAATCCCAAGCCTGTGGCGGCTGTGCTGAAAGAATTCTTCGGCACCTCGCAGCTTTCGCAGTTCATGGATCAGACCAACTCGCTCTCCGAAGTGACGCACAAGCGCCGCCTTTCGGCACTGGGCCCCGGCGGTCTTACCCGTGAACGCGCGGGCTTTGAAGTGCGCGACGTGCACACCTCGCACTACGGACGTATCTGCCCCATTGAAACGCCTGAAGGCCCGAACATCGGTCTGATCGTTTCGTTGACCACCTTTGCCAAGGTGAACGACTACGGCTTTATCGAAACGCCTTACCGCGTTGTGCGCGATGCCCGCGTTACCAATGATGTGGTGCACCTCGATGCATCCCGCGAAGGCGGTCAGGTTGTGGCTCAGGCCAACGCCCGCACCGATGCCGATGGCAACCTGCTTGACGAATACGTCACCGTGCGCGTCAAGGGCGAAGTGGAAATGAACCCGCGTGAAGAAGTGACCCTGATGGACATTTCGCCCAGCCAGATGGTCTCCATCTCAGCCGCGCTCATTCCCTTCCTGGAACACGACGACGCCAACCGCGCGCTCATGGGTTCAAACATGCAGCGTCAGGCCGTGCCGCTTCTGCGCGCCGAAAAGCCCCTTGTGGGCACCGGCATGGAAGTGGACGTGGCCCGAGACTCCGGCGCGTGCATCGTGGCTCCCGCTCCGGGCAAGGTGGAATATGTGGACGCAGACCGCCTCATCGTTTCCTACGAAGGCGATGTGTTCCCCAAGCAGGGCGGCGTGCGCGCCTATGACCTGCTGAAGTTCCACAAGTCCAACCAGAACTCCTGCTTTGGACAAAAGCCCACCTGCTACCCCGGCATGCCCGTGAAAAAGGGCCAGATTCTGGCTGACGGCCCCGGTATTGACGAAGGCGAACTGGCCCTCGGCAAAAACCTGGTGGTCGCCTTCATGCCCTGGTGCGGTTACAACTACGAAGACTCCATCCTCATTTCTGAGCGCACCGTTCGCGAGGATACCTTTACCTCCATTCATATTGAAGAATTCGAGGTAGTGGCCCGCGACACCAAGCTTGGACCGGAGGAAATCACTCGCGATATTCCCAACGTCAGCGAAGAAATGCTGCGCAACCTGGACGAAAGCGGCATCATCCGCATCGGCGCAGCGGTCAAGCCCGATGATATCCTTGTGGGCAAGATCACGCCCAAGGGCGAAACCCAGCTTACCCCTGAAGAAAAGCTGCTTCGCGCCATCTTCGGCGAGAAGGCCAGGGACGTGAAAAACACCTCCCTCAAGGTTCCCCCGGGAGTGGAAGGCACCATCATTGACGTGAAGGTCTTCAACCGCCGCTCCGGCGAGAAGGACGACCGCACGCTGGCCATTGAAAGCCACGACACGTCCGTGCTGGACCAGAAGGAATCTGATCACCTTCGCGCTTTGTCCGACCGCACCCGCGTTCAGATTGCCCCGCATGTGCTGGGCAAGCAGATCGCCGCCGCAGTGCCGGGCAAAAAGAAGGGCGAAGTGCTGGCCGAAGTGGGCGCAGCCCTGACCGAAGACGTGCTTGAGCAGATCCCCGTGAAGAAACTCGCGGGCCTCTTCAAGAGCAAGGAAGTCAACGACGCAGTGGCCGATGTGCTCAAGTCTTACGACCAGCAGGTTGAATACCTGAAGGCCATTTACGACTCCAAGCGCGAAAAGGTTACGGAAGGCGATGATCTGCCCCCTGGCGTCATCAAGATGGTCAAGGTGCACATCGCCATCAAGCGTAAGCTCTCTGTGGGCGATAAAATGGCTGGCCGCCACGGTAACAAGGGTGTTGTTTCCTGCATTCTGCCGGAAGAAGACATGCCCTTCTTTGCCGACGGTCGCCCCGTGGACATCGTGTTGAACCCCCTGGGCGTGCCTTCACGTATGAACATCGGGCAGATCATGGAAACCCACCTTGGGTGGGGCGCCAAGGAGCTGGGTCGGCAGCTGGCCGAACTGGTTGACTCCGGCGCGGCCATGCAGGTTGTGCGCGAAGAACTGAAGGGCGTTTACAATTCGCCTGAAATCAGCGCCCTGGTGGACAGCATGAGCGATGAGGAATTCAAGGCCTCCGCCCTCAAGCTGCGCAACGGTATTGTCACCAAGACCCCGGTGTTCGACGGCGCGACCGAAGAAGAAATCTGGGGCTGGATGGACAAGGCTGGTCTTGCCAACGACGGCAAAACCACCCTGTACGATGGCCGCACGGGTGTTCCCTTCAAGAACCGCGTGACCACGGGCGTCATGTACATGCTCAAACTGCACCACCTGGTTGACGAAAAAATCCATGCCCGTTCCACTGGCCCCTACTCGCTGGTGACGCAGCAGCCCCTCGGCGGTAAAGCCCAGTTCGGTGGTCAGCGTCTTGGTGAAATGGAAGTGTGGGCTCTGGAAGCATACGGCGCGGCCTATCTGCTGCAGGAATTCCTTACGGTCAAGTCGGACGACGTGACCGGGCGCGTGAAGATGTACGAGAAGATCGTCAAGGGCGACAACTTCCTTGAAGCCGGTCTGCCCGAATCCTTCAACGTGTTGGTGAAGGAACTCATGAGCCTTGGCCTCAACGTGACCCTGCACCAGGAAGAAGGTAAGAAAAAGCCCAAACGCGTGGGCTATATGAAAGAACGCGAGGAAGAGGCATAACAGCCCCTTTCTGCGGCCCCGGAAACGCGTTGCGTTGGCCGTGAGCGGTTATGCCTCTCACGGCCAACGACAGCATGGCTAACGATTTCAACGAGCTTTTTACAAAGCAAGGTATACTATGAGCCTGGACGATCTTTTCACCGCACGCGGCGCGTCGACCAACGTGACGAACATCCGCAACCTGAAAGCCATCCAGATTTCCATCGCATCGCCCGAGGCCATTCGTGAATGGTCTTACGGCGAAGTGAAAAAGCCGGAAACCATCAATTATCGTACCTTCAAGCCGGAACGCGATGGCCTGTTCTGCGCCAAGATTTTCGGCCCTGTGAAGGACTATGAATGCAACTGCGGCAAATACAAGCGCATGAAGCACCGCGGCATCGTCTGCGAAAAGTGCGGCGTCGAAGTTATTGCCTCCAAGGTGCGCCGCGAGCGCATGGGCCACATCGAACTGGCCGCGCCCGTAGCCCACATCTGGTTTTTGAAGACTCTGCCTTCCAAGATCGGTACCCTGCTCGACATGACCATGGCCGATCTGGAAAAGGTGCTGTACTTCGACTCCTACATCGTTCTTGATCCCGGTCAGACCAATCTGCAGAAGCGTCAGGTCATCTCTGAAGACCAGTACCTCCAGATTCTTGACCACTACGGCACGGACGAAGTTCTGACCGTGGGCATGGGCGCCGAAGCCGTGCGCAGCCTGCTGGAAGAGCTGGAGCTGGAAAAGCTGCGCGCCGAACTGCGCGAAGAAGGCGAATCCACCAAGAGCCAGACCAAGAAGAAAAAGATCACCAAGCGCCTCAAGATTGTTGAAGCCTTCCTTGAGTCGGACAACAAGCCCGAATGGATGATCATGGAAGTCATTCCCGTCATCCCGCCGGAACTGCGTCCTCTGGTGCCGCTGGACGGTGGCCGCTTTGCCACCTCTGACCTCAACGACCTTTACCGTCGTGTGATCAACCGCAACAACCGTCTGAAACGGCTGATGGAACTGGGCGCGCCCGAAATCATCATCCGCAACGAAAAGCGCATGCTTCAGGAAGCTGTGGACGCGCTCTTCGACAACGGTCGTCGTGGCCGCGCCATTGCAGGCACCAACGGTCGCCCGCTCAAGTCGCTTTCCGACATGATCAAGGGCAAGCAGGGCCGCTTCCGTCAGAACCTGCTCGGCAAGCGCGTTGACTACTCCGGCCGTTCGGTTATTACCGTTGGCCCTTACCTCAAGCTGCACCAGTGCGGTTTGCCCAAAAAGATGGCGCTTGAGCTGTTCAAGCCCTTCATCTATGCCGAACTTGAAAAAAGAGGCCACGCCTCCACAATCAAGAGCGCCAAAAAGATGGTGGAGCGTGAAGAGCTGGTAGTGTGGGATATCCTTTCGGAAGTGGTGCGCGAATACCCCATTCTGCTCAACCGCGCCCCGACCCTGCACCGTCTGGGCATCCAGGCCTTTGAACCCCTGCTGGTCGAAGGCAAGGCCATCCGTCTGCACCCGCTCGTCTGCTCGGCCTACAACGCCGACTTTGACGGTGACCAGATGGCCGTGCACATTCCCCTTTCGGTGGAAGCGCAGATCGAATGCCGCGTGCTCATGATGAGCACCAACAACATTCTCTCGCCCGCCAACGGCGGCCCTGTCATCGTGCCATCCCAGGATATCGTGCTTGGTCTGTACTACATGACCGCCGAGCGCAGCTTTGAGCAGGGCGAAGGCATGACCTTCTGCGCCCCCTGGGAAGTGGAAGCCGCCTATGACGGCGGACAGGTTTCGCTGCATGCCCGCGTCAAGGTGCGCATGCCCGATGGTCACGTGTACGACACGACCCCCGGCCGCGTGCTCGTGAGCGACATCCTGCCCGAAAAGCTGGGCTTCGAACACGTCAACTGCGTGCTCACCAAGAAGAACATTGCGCGTCTCGTGGGCGCGGCCTACCGCCACTGCGGCATCAAGGCCACGGTCATTCTGTGCGACCGCCTCAAGGACATGGGTTACGAATTCGCCACCAGGGCGGGCGTGACCATCGGCGTGAAAGACCTCACCATTCCTGAAAGCAAGAAGCACATTCTGGCTGCCTCGCAGGCGGAAGTGGACGACATTGAACACCAGTACCGCGACGGTATCATCACCCGTACTGAAAAGTACAACAAGGTGGTCGACGTGTGGACCAAGGCCACACAGGACGTTTCGGCAGAGATGATCAAGGATATCTCTTACGACATCCTCACCGATCCCAAGACCGGCAAGCAGGAAAAGAACCAGAGCTTCAACCCGATCTTCATGATGTCCAATTCGGGCGCTCGTGGTAACCAGGATCAGATGCGTCAGCTCGCGGGCATGCGCGGTCTTATGGCCAAGCCTTCTGGTGAAATCATTGAAACACCTATCACTTCTTCGTTCCGCGAAGGCCTGTCGGTGTTGCAGTACTTCACCTCCACCCACGGCGCTCGTAAAGGTCTGGCCGATACGGCTCTTAAAACGGCCAACTCCGGTTACCTTACCCGCCGTCTGGTTGACGTTGTGCAGGACGTTATTGTCTGCGAGCACGACTGCGGCACAGTGGACGGCATCGAACTGACCCACCTCAAGGACGGCGGCGATATCAAAACCCCGCTGGCCGAGCGCGTCATTGGCCGTGTGCTGCTCTACCCCGTGTTTGATCCCGATGATCCAAACACCGTGCTGATGCCCGAAAACACGCTTATCGAGGAAAAGGAAGCCCAGCTTATCAGCGACAAGGGCATTTCCTCCATCACCGTGCGCTCGCCCCTTACCTGCCAGGCCGAACGCGGCATCTGCGCCCTCTGCTACGGGCGCGACCTTGCCCGCGGGCACCTGGTCAACACGGGCGAAACCGTGGGTATCATCGCAGCCCAGTCCATCGGTGAACCTGGCACGCAGCTTACCATGCGTACCTTCCACATTGGTGGTACGGCTTCGAGCACCATTGAAAAGAACAAGTTTGAAGCCCAGAACGCAGGCCGGGTTATTCTTAACCGCGTGCGTTCCGTTACCAACCGTGACGGCGTTGAACTGGTGCTCGGCAAGAGCGGCCAGCTCACCATTGTGGACGCGCAGGGCCGCGAACGCGAAAAATACATTCTGCCCAACGGTGCACGCCTGCTCGTCCACGACGGTCAGGAAGTGACCAAGGGCTATGTGATGGCCGAATGGGATCCGTTCAACGAACCCTTTGTCTGCGAAGAAGAAGGCGTTATCCGTTTTACGGACATCATCGACGGCAAGACCGTGCAGGAAAAGGTGGACGATATTACCCGTCAGGCATCCCTGACCATTATGGAATACCGCACCACCAACTTCCGCCCGTCCATCTCCATCTGCGATGAACACGGCAGCGTCAAAAAACGCAGCCACGCAGGCACGGCGGCGGTTTACACCCTGCCTGTCGGCTCCATCATCATGATCAAGGACGGCGCAGACATCCAGGCCGGCGACATCATCGCCCGTAAGCCCCGCGAAACATCCAAGACCAAGGATATCGTGGGTGGTCTTCCGCGCGTGGCCGAGCTCTTTGAAGTTCGCAAGCCCAAGGACATGGCCGTGGTTTCCGAAATCGCGGGTACTGTCACCTACGCTGGCGAATCCAAGGGCAAGCGCAAGCTGGTGGTTACGCCTGAAATCGGCGAGGCCAAGGAATACCTGGTACCCAAGGGCAAGCACATTACCGCTGCTGACGGCGACTTTGTGGAAGCGGGCGATCCGCTGACCGAAGGCTACCCCGAACTGCACGACATTCTGCGCACCCGTGGCGAAAAGTACCTTGCCCGCTACCTGGTGGACGAAATCCAGGAAGTGTACCGCTTCCAGGGCGTGGGTATCGACGACAAGCACATCGAAGTTATTGTGCGTCAGATGCTCAAAAAGGTTACGGTTCTTGATTGCGGCGGCACCAGCTTCCTCGTGGGCGAGCAGGTGGACAAGGCCGAATTCAAGGCCGAAAACCAGAAGGTCATTGCCGAAGGCCGAGTGCCAGCTACAGCGGAACCGCTGGTGCTGGGTATCACCCAGGCTTCGTTGACCACCTCTTCGTTCATCTCGGCGGCCTCCTTCCAGGAAACCACCAAGGTGCTCACCGAAGCTTCGCTCAAGGGCAAGATGGACTACCTGCGCGGCCTCAAGGAAAACGTCATTGTGGGTCGCCTCATTCCTGCCGGTACCGGCTACCGCGAATACGTCAACGGTGATATCGTGGTTCCCGACCAGAAGGAACGCCCCGACAAGTTCCTTGAAGACCTTGAAGAAAATCCTGTGCTGGTTGACCTGAACAACTAGGCAGACGGAATAAACCGGGCCAAGGCCTGGAGACGTAAAGCCCCCTTCGGAAGCAAACTTCCGAAGGGGGCATTACGTTTGCGAATGGGGGCCTGCGGGGCATCAATTATACACCCTGGCCTTTTCTCGGCCTGTTTGCGGTCTGTTGCCCCCTGCTCCCTCCACGGCGAGACAGGGCACCCACTGCATGGCCCTCATGCCGCAGTAAGCTTCACTATTTCCAAAATCCTGCTGCCACATATTTCTGCCGCATCAGTTGCCCCCCGCTTCAGGGCCAGCGCATCAGCCAGGGCCTCCTTACGGCCCACACTGCCCCAGGAAGAGCCCAATCTGCTTCACAGAAAGTATCATCCATATTTCCCACACATACGCCTACCCTCTGCACAGCGCAAGTTTCCTACAAGCATGCGGTGTACTGGTTATCAAGACGCTAACCTGGCATTTACGCAGCGAATTTATGAAGTTTGTATACACAAACACCATTACTTATAGAAACAATAAGCAATCATTTAACTACGTTTATACGCAAATCATATGCACTTCTTCATGAAAATATTTTTTAAAACATTAACTGTATTATTTTACTATGCTATGACTGTGTTTATTACAATATCAATACATTAGCTTTTGCGACGATTGTACAATTTTTCTCATTCAAGATAGATTGTTAATCCTTTCAATGCTTGAGCTTAACTTGAAGTTTTTTGCATAAAAAAATCCATACCTCGTTGACACAGTATATTTAATATGAGAATAGTTTTGTACGGATTAATTACATCAAGTTTTTTATTAATTAATTGCTCTTTTTAACCGCCTCATATAAACTGGGGCGCGACTGCGGAAGACGCAGGGGGTTGTTATGTCAGCTTTGTCAGAACGCGATTATCTGGCCGATGAAATTTGCGAACTGTTCACCAAGCTCACAGGCGATGCGTATGCCGAAGACATGGCACGTGCGCGCAAGCTGGCCGAAGGGGGAAACCCTCACGATCACTGGCTGCACACCACCAGGCTTGACTACGAATCGCGCCTCTTCATGTACATGGCGGCGGCTTTTGCCATGCGCTGCATGAAGGGCGAACCCTACAAGTGCGCCGTCTTCATGCGCAGCGCGGCCGAGGCCCTTAGCCAGCCCCAGGACTAGGCGAATGTCGACAACGGGAAATCCCGACGCATGTGCGCGGGATTTCCCCAATTGTGCCCGGCACAATTCAGGCCGGGGAAACACCATCTGGATTTTGTCAGGAAGCAAGGATCCATCATGCGGGAAAAACTTATCAGATTCAGAACCACTCTCCCCTGCCTGTTATTATTGATCTGCGGCCTGGCGGCATTGCCCGGCGCGGCGTTAGGAAACGAGCTTGTGCCCGTTACTACGCCCGCCGTGAGCAAGCCAGAGATGCCCAAGGTCTTTTTTCCCCATGACAAGCATGTGGATGCAGTGGAGGCCATGAACGGCGACTGTTCAACCTGCCACAACATGACAGATGCAGGCATGTCTGAAACCCTCAAGGACGTAACATCGGTTCCGGCGAAAAAGCAGGTTACCTACATGCACACCGCCTGTACCGATTGCCACGTCAAAGCTGGCAAGGGCCCGCGTCTTGTGGACTGCCGAGTCTGCCACAGCGAACGCACCGCATCTGAGTTTGCCGGCAAGAAGAAATAGCCAGTAGGCTCAAGGTACACCGAAGAATACGTTAGGAGGCAGATCAGATGCTGGATTTCATTACAGGACCACTTTTCATTATTTCAATTGCCGTATTTGTCGTCGGCCTGCTTGTACGCGCAGTTTTGTACGTGCGTGGCCTGGATGCACGCCTTGAACGCGTGGCATACAGCTATCATACCGAGCGCTCCATCCCCGGCGCGCTTGCTTCCATCTTCAAATGGCTCATCCCTGGCGGCACCAGCGGCTGGCGCGCCCAGCCGGTTGCGACCATTCTTTTCTTTCTTTTGCATTTCGGCGCTGTGCTTATACCGCTGTTTCTTCTTGGGCACACGGTTCTGCTTGAAACCTATGTGGGCATAAGCCTGCCGTCGCTTCCGGGCGGCGTTGCCGATGTGCTTGCAATCATGGCCCTTTCCGGCATTGTTCTGCTTGCCTTGCGGCGTCTTTCCTCACCGGCGCTCAGGCAGCTCAACAGCGGTCAGGATTGGCTTATTCTGCTTTTGACCTTTCTGCCCTTTGCCACGGGTCTTATGGCGCGCCTTGACGGTGGAGCCTACCAGACGTGGATGATAGCCCATGTGCTCAGCGGCGAACTGTTTCTTCTGCTGGCCCCCTTCACCAAGCTTTCGCACATTGTCCTCTTCTTTATGTCCCGTGCGCAGATCGGCATGGACTTTGCCATTAAAAGAGGCGGCGCAACACGCGGCGGCGCTTTCCCCTGGTAATCGGGGCAAACGAATTATCTTTTCGCCTGAAAGGAGCGAACCATGTCCGAATTGCTGTGCACCCCAACCCCCGTCACCACCAAGGAAGGCATCCTTGATCTGCTGAAGGACAAGGGCGGGGCGCAATACTATGCCCAGATGAAGGAAATGAAGGTCGATCAGGAAGCCCTGGCCCGCGACCTTGAGCAAACCTGCAAATCGCGCACCCGTACATGGCTCAGCGTCTGTGCGCACTGCGCCATGTGTGCGGACAGCTGCTTTTTCTACCGCACCAACAACAACGATCCCACGCAGATTCCCTCGTACAAGATTCAGGCGACGCTGGGCGAACTGCTGCGCCGTAAAGGCAAGGTTGACGCCGAGTTCATGATCAAATGCATGGACGCTGCCTGGGGCAAGTGCACCTGCTGCAACCGCTGCGCCGTTTACTGCCCGCATGGCATTGATACGGGCGTTATGTTCAGCTATCTGCGCGGCATCCTTTTCAAGCACGGCTTCATCCCGTGGGAAATGAAAATCGGCTCCGGCATGCACCGCGTTTACGGGGCGCAAATGGACGTGACCGAAGAAGACTGGGTTGAAACCTGCGAATGGATGGTCGAAGAACAACAGGATGAATGGCCCGATCTGGAAATTCCTGTTGAAAAAGAAAATGCGGACGTCATGTACATTCTTAACGCCCGCGAAGTGAAACATTATCCTGAAGACATCGCTCAGGCCGCCATTCTCTTTCACGTGACGGACACCAACTGGACAGTGCCGCGCGAGGGATGGGAGAACACATCTCTCACCATGTTCGCTGGCGACTGGGAAGGCTGCGCGCAGAACGTCAAGCGCATCTACGCCGCCATTGAGCGCATCAAGCCCAAGGTGGTTGTGGGCACGGAATGCGGCCACGCCCACCGTGCCACAGTTGTTGAAGGCCCATACTGGGCCGGACGCGAAAGCGGTGATCCGCCGGTGCGCTTCATGCACTATGTGGAATGGGTTGCGGAGATGCTGCGCACAGGCAAGATCAAGATTGATCCTGCCAAAAAGCTCAAAATGCCATGCACCCTTCAGGATTCGTGCAACTATGTGCGCAGCCACGGGCTTGGCAAGGCCACGCGCGAAATCATGAGCTACATTGCGGAAGATTTTCGCGAAATGGACCCCAAGGGCGACCACAACTTCTGCTGCGGTGGCGGCGGCGGCCTTAACGGCATCGGCCTGTACCGCAAAGAACGCAATGTGGGCCTGAAAAACAAGCTGGACCAGATCAAGGCAACCGGCGCGGAACTGGTCATAAGCCCCTGCCACAACTGCTGGGACGCCATCCGCGACATGATGGAAGTCTACGAGGAACACAACATCAAGTGGTCGTTCCTCAAGCCGCTGCTGGTTGATATGATGATTATCCCTGATCACATCAACCACAACGAAGTATAAAAAGATGGGCCGTCTGTGTGGCAGACGGCCCAACAAAACAAGGGTTCCTCAAAAGAACCTGAAAAAACTCGCCGTCTGCCGCGCCAGCATTTGTCCTTTTGCCTGACGCGGATAACGGAGCGAACCACAGCCCTGGCGGTCGGGTACTATCCCAGCCCGACCGTCAGGCGAGTATCAAACAAGAGCGCTATGCCATTGCGGCGCTGACGGTAGAAAGCAGCACTTCGCTTGAACAGTTTTTTGAAAGAACGGGAATCCCCGTTCCAAAGCATACAGGCCGGGGCCCAACAGATGTGCACACCACCGCCGGAAGCGATCTGGTGCTCGCATCGCGGCGCAAACGACTGTACATGATGGTGCCGGATGTTCCCTCCAGCTCCACATCAAAAACAACGCAGTCGGGCCTGTCGCTGGCAATCTTGGCCAGGCTTTCAGCACAGGTGCTGGCGGTGCTTACCCGGTAATCACACTGCTGAAGGGTTTGAGACAGTCTGCTTTGGCTTTCGGCATCGCTGTCTACCAAGAGAATATGCTTTTGCATTGGTGCCTCCGAAGTCGGTCTCCGGCAGAAGCGGAGAAGAGGGTTGCGCCACCCTGTGGCGGGTGGCTTGCCGCGGCGCTGAAGCACTACTCTGTCGAACGGAACTGAGAGTCACAGCTTCGAGCGAACTGTTCATGGAACGGGCGACCATATCCCAGGCGTCCAGCGCTGTTTTGCCCCGGGGGGCAACATTGCTGACACCAGGCAGGGAAATGCCGCCTTCAACTGCGATAATTATGTCGGCCAGCGTTATCTCATCAGGAGTACGCGCCAGCATGTGGCCTCCGGCAATGCCACGAACGCTTTTGACAATGCCCTCGGACTGAAGCAGCCGCATAATTTTTTGAACAAACTTTTCGGATATGCCCGTACAGACCGAAAGTTCGGACGCAGAAGCAGGGATTTCGTCATCTTGTTCAGAAAGGCACAATAACAAGTGCAAAGCATGGCAGGCCATTGTCGAAATACGCATAGTCATTCCTTATTTTGCAGGAGACAATAACTATCTCTAAACCGTATCTGTCTAATTTAGACTGTTCTACTCAACTTTTTAGCGCACCATAATAACGGCGTCAAGCGGGTACCAGCCTGCCAAAATGAACGCCATCGCCCAAATTCCGTCATGCTTTCAATGATGTGAATAGTTTCGCAACCTTTTGGCGAAGAAAAAAAAATACTGCCCATAGCAAATATAATGTGTTAGATTTTTGCGTCATTAGTCATAGGTAGCCGCAGCATCGGCGCAGAGACGCCGGCAGTCATGGCAGATGGAAACTATTCAATCTGCACACAAGAGGGGCCCGTAATGAAGCTTTCTGCAAAAACCCGGTATGCCGCCAGAATCCTGCTTTTTCTGGCAAAAAACGGTCTTGAGAAACCGGTCTCTTCAAGCCAGTTGGCTGCACAAACTGGCATAAGCTCGCAATTCAGCGAACAGATTTTGCGCCAGCTGCGCCTGGCTGGCATAACGGGCAGCATCCGTGGGGCCAAGGGCGGGCATGTGCTTTTGCGCAAGCCCGAAGAACTCACATTTGGATGCATTGTCAAACTGATGGAAGGCGGCATTGAACTGACAAACTGCATGGAAAAGCCCGGCGAATGCGCGCGCTTTGATGGATGCGAGGTCAGAAAAGCATGGGAAAACCTGCAGGCGACACTTGATGGCGTTTTTGAGTCAATTACCCTGCGCGATCTCATGCATGACCCGCACATTCTTCTGTAGGCAGCAAGACTTCAATCGCAGAATCTGTTTATACAAGCATACCACTTGACACACAAAGGTCGGCCTACGCCGACCTTTTTTATTATCTCAATATAACTGATAAATTTTATCATACTAAAAAAGTATATAATTTTTCATCCCAAGCTTGTTAAAAAAAATTTTAGTTTGCTTGAAAAATTTTTTTTATAGGTGTAATCTACTTGATTTAGTTAAATAAAATTAGGTTAATCCAGATTAAGTTTACTGTATTGTTTCCATCTGACATCTTTGCATTTTTTGTAATTTTGAGTATCAGGGGGGTCACCGTACACCTTGACTATGTCGACTATTGTGATCAATTCCTAATTACAACGGTCAGATTTGACTCAGGCGTCGGCCCATTAAAAGGAGAGGTTGCAGGCAGGCAGACGCATGCCGGGCTTGAAAGCGTGTCGGCTGTGCCGGCCGCAACTAACCCACGATTTAGCGGCATCTTGACCCCACGGGAGTAAACGCATGACCACACTTTTTTACATTCTTGGCTATCTGGCGGTAGCCGGCTTTTTCTGCATGGCCTACCTCAAGATCAAATCGTATCTTGCAGCCAGCCCCCTGCACGTGCGCTGGGAACTGTACCCCGTGCCTCACGAAGGCTCCAAGACGGTGTACGGCGGCAGCTTTATGGAAGAAAAGGACTGGTGGACCAAGCCTCGTCACATCGCTCACATGGGCGACGTCAAGGCCCTGCTGACCGAAGTGCTTTTCCTGCATGCCACCTTTGAACACAACCTCAAGCTTTGGGTGCGCACCTATCCCTTCCATGTGGGCATGTACATGCTCATGGGCGGCACCATCGTTGTGCTGTTTGCCGCCATCGCGCAGGTTCTGGGCCTCAATCCCCAGGGCGGCCTGATGATCTTTGTCGGCAATGTTATCAGCGCCTGTGCCCTGGCTGGCACGCTGTGCATCATTGTGGGCGGCGTCAGCCTTGTTTTGCGCCGTCGCGCCGATGAAGGCCTGCGCCGCTACAGCACCCCCGAGCATTACTTCAACCTGCTTGTCTTCGTGCTTTTCGGCGTGCTGGGCCTGGCTGCCTGGGCTACCGCTCCTTCCTACTTCGAGCTGGCCCGCACCTTCATGTACAACCTGATCACGTTCCACTTTGCCCCGCAGACCAACGTGCTGTTCAGCCTGCACCTGCTGGTGGGCTTCTTCCTGCTGATCTGGATTCCCATGACCCACATGGGCCACGTCTTCATGAAGTACTTCACCTACCACGACATCCGCTGGGGTGACGAACCCACCAACTACAGCCCCAAGAACCAGCAGAAGATCATGGACGCCCTGAAGTTCAACGTCACGTGGTCTGCCGATCATATCAATGGCGATGGCCAGCCCAAGACCTGGGTTGATGTGGCCACCACCAATCCCGCAGCCCCCAAGAAGGAAGACTAGGGAGTTCCATCATGAAAGATAAACTGCAATTGAAAGATGTTTCCACTGCCGAAGGGCAGATGGTCAGCATTGACCTCAAGGATATTCCTGAGCTTCCCCTGGACGTGCATACCATGCCCTGGAAGCCCTTTACAGATGAGCAGAAGCAGAACACCGCCTGCATCCTTGACGATGTGTGCGTGCTGAACATTCCTGTGCCCAAGAACAAGGAAGAAGAAGAGGAGCTGGTCAACAAGTTCCTCAACGGCATGCGCAAGCTGTTCACCAAGGAAAACAACTGGACCTTCCTGCCCATGCTCGAAACCAGCATGGACTACTGCGCCCAGTGCAACTCCTGTTCAGATGCCTGCCATCTCTACGAAATGTCGGGCAAGAACGAGATGTACCGGCCCAACTTCCGGTCTGAAATCTTCCGACGCATCTACAAGCAGTATGTGAAGAAAGAACCTTTTGCCAAATGGCGCTACGGCGACATGGGCCTGAACTGGAAGACCGTGGCTCGCCTGGGCGAACTGGCCTACCGCTGCAACCTTTGCCGTCGCTGCGCGCAGACCTGCCCCATCGGGGTGGACAACGGCCTGCTGGCTCGCGAAATCCGCAAGCTTTTCAGCCAGGAAATGGGCATCTACGCCCGCGAACTGCACGAAAAGGGCACCATGAACCAGATGAAGTGCGGGTCTTCCACCGGCATGACGCCTGAAGTGGTGAAAGAAAACGTGGAATTCATCGACGAGGACTACACCGAAATCACCGGCGTGGGCATCCACACTCCCTTTGACGTGCAGGGTGCAGACATCATGCTGCTGCACAACGCTGGCGAAGTGATGGCCTGGCCTGAAAACATCGCTGCCTTCTCTCTGATCTTCCAGGAAGCCGGTCTTTCATGGACGCTCTCGAGCAAGGCCCTGGCGTACGACGGCGTCAACTACGGCGTGTTCTACGATGACGCCCAGACCGCCCGTATTGCCCTCCAGCACATGATGGCCGCCAAAGAACTTGGCGTGAAGAAGATCGTCATCGGTGAATGCGGCCACGCCCACAAGGCCCTGACCGTTATCGCCGACCGCGTTATCCCCTTCGAATATCAGGTGCCGCGCGAAAGCTGCTACGTGACCCTGCACGACATCGTGATGTCGGGCCGCCTGAAGCTTGACCCCTCGCGCAACAACTTCCCTGTGACCCTGCACGACCCCTGCAACATCGTGCGCCTCATGGGCATTGTTGAACCCCAGCGCGAAATCGTGCGCAAGATTGCGCCCATGTTCCGCGAAATGCCCTGCCACGGTGTGGACAACTACTGCTGCGGCGGCGGCTCCGGCTTTGCCATCATGACCCGCAACAACATCGAGCAATGGCGCGGCAACATCTCTGGCCGCAAAAAGATGTGGCAGATCGCCGAAGCTTTCAAGGATTGCCTTGGACCGGAAACCCGCAAGTACATCTGCGCTCCCTGCTCCAACTGCAAGGGCCAGATTCGCGAAATGCTGGAACACAACGATCTGTACACCAAGAACAACTTCGCTTACGGCGGCCTGGTGGAACTTATCGTCAACGCCATGGTCAACGTGAACCCCGGGTTCATCAAGTTTGAAGGCGAAGAAGAATAGTTTCCCGACCGTGGGATAAATAGAAAGAGGGGGCGAAAGCCCCTCTTTCTATTTATAAGCGTTGCCAACGGCAATGCGGACAGAAATCAGGAGCAGGTCGCGGCTTGCCCGCGCCCTACTTGCCATCCGGCGCATTGGTTGCTGCGCACGAAAGCCATATGCCCGCCGTCACGCAGGCCAGACCTGCAAGATGCGTCCACAAAATCTGCTCACCAAGCACCAGCCACGAGAGCGCTACGCCGCTCAAAGGCACCAAGCCTGTAAATGCCGCGGCTGCGCTGGCCTGCACCTGAGCAATCCCACGAAACCACAGCACATATGACAGGTAAGAAACCGCAGCGCCATAATAGGCAAGCCCCCATGTGGCCGAGGCAGACAACGAGGTAAAATCATAATCTCGGGCCTCAAACAGGGCCATGGGCAACAGCATGACAAAGGCATAAAATGACACAATTGTCGTACGCCGCAAGGGCGACATGGGGCAGCAGCGCGCTTTGCTGAGCACGGAAAATGCCGCCTCGCACAATACGGCCACCAGCACAAGGCCGTTGCCCAGTAATGTGCGCCATGCCTCGCCTCCGCTTGCTGGCGTGGCTTCCACTCCAGCGGCCCCCGGCGCCGTCAGAAAGGGCGTAAGATTAATGGCGAGCAGGCCCAGACTCACGCAGGCTATGCCCGCAATACGCCGCAGCGGCGGCCTCTCCCGCAGCATGCCCCATGCCAGCAAGCCAATGACCGCTGGCGCTGCGCTGCTCATCAAGCCTGCAGAAGCCGCGCTGGTAAAGCGAAGCCCCTCAAAGGTGCAAATCCGGTACAGAGCAATGCCGCACAATGCCTGAAGCGCCAATGTCGCGTGGGTGCGCCCATCAAGCGTTCCCCTTTCACGCCGCAGCCACAACTGGGGCAGCATCACCAGCAGCCCTGCTCCAAGGCCCAGCCCCGCCGCAAGAAACACAGGCAGGCTACCCACCAGCAGTTTTCCCGCCACCACGGCGCTGCCAGCGATGCTCATGGCAAGGGTCAGGCTGATCCAGGCTCCCCAAGGGCGCGCTTGCCCCTGTTGCACCAGAGGTTGCGCTCCCCCGGCAGCTTTCTCAACCGCAGCACCTCGCGCACCGTTTTCACACACGCTCATTACTTCCTCTCCTTGTGATGCCCGCACAATGCTTCGGCATGCTGAACGTCTTCCGGCACGTATTGCCATCTGACGTTTGAAAGGCTAGCGTAGCTAAAGTGGTTTTGATAAGCGCCACTTTTTGGCATTTTTTATCATACCAATTATAGGTGCGCCATGTGGATCAGTCTTGATGCAGACAGCCCGCTTTCGCTGAACCGCCAGATCAGCGCGCAGATCAGGGAACTGATTTTACGCGGTCATCTGGCAGCAGGCGAACGACTGCCTTCCACCCGGCAACTGGGCAAAGAGCTGCATGTGGCCCGCAGCACTGTTATTGAAGCCTACGACCAGTTGTTGGCCGAAGGCTATCTTGAATCGCGGCGCGGCTCGGGAACGCATGTGGCGCAAGGTATCCGGCCCCAGCCGCAAGTCTACGGACAGAAATCACCGGCAGATGAGCATGCACGCGACGATGCCCGCGACGACCCGCCGGGGCTTGTGAACTTTCAGTCCGGCATCCCGGCGCTGGAGCACTTTCCTGTGGCGGAATGGGGCCGATTGTACCGGCAGGTGTGCGATACGTTACCAGCATCGGCCCTGCGCTACTGCAGACCGCAGGGCGTTGCCGAATTGCAGGAGGCCATTGCCGGATGGCTGCTGCGCATGCGGGGCCTGCGCGCCGCACCGGAGCAGATAATGATCACAACAGGCGCAACCCAGGGGCTCAGACTTGTGGCGCGCCTGTTCAACCGACCGGCATCCCTGGCAATTGTGGAAGACCCCGTGCACCGGGGGCTGGTGGAGGTGATATCACGCGCCGGGTACGCCATTGAAGGCATTGCCGCAGACGCACAGGGTATGGATGTCAGCCTCCTGCAAAGCCTCCCGGAGCAGACCACCCAACGATGCGCCTTTGTCTATGTGACTCCTTCGCACCAGTATCCGACCGGAGGCATCCTTTCCGCGCAGCGGCGGCAGGCTCTGGTGAATTTTGCCCGGCAGCGCGACTGCATGGTGGTAGAGGATGACTACGACGGCGAATTCCGCTTTGAGGGAACGCCCGTCAGCGCCCTGCGCGAACTTGCACCCGACAGGGTCATATATATTGGTTCATTCAGCAAGATTCTGGCCCCTGCCCTGCGCATTGGCTTTGCCGTTGTGCCGCAGGCGCTGGTGCGCCCATGGGGCGAGGAAAAGCAGTACACGGATGTGCACACCGATGCGCTTTCACAACGCACGCTGGCCGCCTTTATCTCAAGCGGAGGGCTTGAGCGGCATATCTGGAAAATGTGCAAGCTGTACAAACGCAAAAGGCTCTTCCTGCTGGAATGTCTGCGGCGGCACTTTGGCGACAGGTTCACCGCCAGCGGACAGGCTGCGGGGCTGCATCTGGTGGCGGGATTTCCCGGCATCCGTTTTTCGGACGAAGTGCTCGCGTCCATGCGCGCACTGGGTGTGCGGGCCGTGCCGGTGGAGCACCATTCTCTGTGCCGCAACGGCGCGCACGCGCACGAACTCATACTGGGCTACGCCCACCTTTCAGAGCCGTCCATGGAGCGTGGGGTACACGCCCTGCGAGAAGCCCTTGCGCTGTGAGCGGACAGTTTTAATGGAATATCTTTTTTTGCAAGACAATCGGCGGGTTGCCGCACTGTGGCCTATCAATCGCCGCGGCATGCGCGCATTGACAGGATGCTCGCAATGAGGCAATAGAAAAGCCTTCATCCACAAGCGGCGCATCATTTGTGCGCACATCTTTTCTCGCGGAGGGCGGAGATGAAAAAAGGTATGACATGGCTTGCTGCAATGGCATTCTGCGTGGCAATTGCCGCGCCCGCAATGGCTGCGGATCCCATTAAAATCGGTGTTGCCGGCGCGCACTCCGGCGACCTGGCCTCCTACGGCGTTCCCAGCCTGAACGCCGCCAAGGTTGTGATTGCCGAAGTTAACGCAAACGGCGGCGTGCTTGGCCGTCAGATTGAACTGATCGCCCAGGATGACCAGTGCAAGCCCGAACTGGCCACCAACGCGGCCACCAAGCTTATTTCCGAAAAGGTGAACGTGGTCATGGGCCACATCTGCTCCGGCGCGACCAAGGCTACCCTGCCGCTGTACACCGAAGCCAAGATCGTCTCCATGTCGCCATCTGCCACGACCCCCAGCCTTACTGAAAGTGGCACCAACCCCTATTTCTTCCGCACCATCGCCAACGACAAGGCCCAGGCCAAGTTGACCAGCGATTTCATCCTGAACGGCCTCAAGGCCAAGAAGGTCGCCTACCTGCACGACAATGGCGACTACGGCAAGGGCTTTGTGGACAACAACCGCGAAACCCTTGAAAAGGCTGGCGTGGAAACCGTTCTGTACGAAGCCGTTACGCCTGACGCCGTGGACTTCTCCGCCGTTGTGCGCAAGCTGCGCCGCGCCCAGCCCGACATCCTCGTGTTTGGCGGCTACCAGCCCACCGCTTCCAAGCTGCTGCAGCAGATGCGCCGCGACCGCGTGACCACCGCCATGATCGGCCCCGACGGCCTCAAGGACGAAGCCTTCATCAAGATGGCAGGCAAGGACGCCGAAGGCGTGTACGCCTCCTATCCCAAGGACACCAGTAACCTGCCCGCCTACAAGCATGCCCACGAAGGCCATGTGAAGATGTTCGGCAGCGACCCCGGTTCCTTCTACTACAACGGCTACGCCGCCACGCAGGCTCTGGTGAACGCCATTGCCAAGGCTGGCTCCACCGATGCCGCCAAGATTGTGGAAGCCCTGCGCACCACCCCAGTGGAAACCCCGCTGGGCAAGCTGACCTTCAGCAAGACCGGCGATGCCGCCGGTATGGGCCTTTCCATCTACCAGATCAAAGATGGCAAGTTCGTAGAACTTAATCACAGCATTACCCTGGACTAAACGTCTACCGGGGCGCGGCCATGGCCGCGCCCCGGCTTTTCACGCATCGCCGGAAGCTGACGGCATTAACGGGACAGGCGGAACGAACAGGGACACCCCCCGTACCGCGCGCGAGTTTGCATGGACATTCAATTTTTTATAGAGCTCTTTTTCGGCGGTTTAACCCGGGGCAGCATTTATGCGCTGATCGCCCTCGGGTACACGCTGGTTTACGGCATTATCGGGCTCATCAATTTTGCCCATGGCGAAGTGTACATGCTGGGCTCATTCACGGCCCTGCTGATAGCTGGCGCGCTTGGCGTCTATGGCTTCCCTGCTGGGGGCATTCTTATTGTGGCGGCACTAGCGGCCATAGTCTGGTGTTCCGCCTACGGCTATACGCTGGAAAAGGTCGCCTACAAGCCCCTGCGGGGCGCGCCGCGCCTGTCGCCGCTTATCTCCGCCATTGGTATGTCCATCTTCTTGCAAAACTACGTGCTGCTTGCGCAGACGTCCGACTTTGTGCCCTTCCCGAACCTGCTGCCGGAAATGGATTTTCTTGAGCACATCGACTATGTCATGGGCGCCAGCGACTTTCTCATTCTGATGGTCAGCACCTGCGCCATGGTTTCGCTTTCGCTTTTCATCCGCTACACCCGCATGGGCAAAGCCATGCGCGCCACGGCCCAAAACCGCAAGATGGCCCTTTTGCTTGGCATCAATGCCGACCGCATCATCTCCCTCACGTTCATCATCGGTTCCGCCCTGGCGGCCCTTGGCGGCGTGCTTATTGCCTCGCACATGGGGCAGGTCAACTTTGGCATCGGTTTTCTGGCAGGGCTTAAGGCCTTTACCGCCGCAGTGCTCGGCGGCATCGGCTCCATCCCCGGCGCAATGGTGGGCGGGCTTGTGCTTGGCCTGGCCGAAAGTTTCACCACGGGCTATTTTTCCGGCAACTACGAAGACATGCTGGCCTTCGGCATTCTTATCCTCATTCTCATTTTCAGGCCCGACGGTATCTTGGGCAAAGCCACAGTGCAGAAGGTGTAGCCATGCAGCGCATACTTAAAGCCGCCATCGCCGCCCTGTGGTTCATGCTCCTCACCCTGCCGGTGCTGGGCATCAAACTGAACGTGGCGACAAAATCCGTAGTTTGGCGTTTTGACCGCATACTCGCCCTGGGCGCAGGCATATTTGTGCTTGCCCTTATCTGGGACTGGTGCTTCAGCCGTAAAGCTGCGGGGGGCAAGATCATCACCCTGCCCAAGTGCTTCAATCTGGCAGAAATCATTGAAGCATTCAGAAACAGCGCTGGCCTCCGCCTTGGCGGGCTTGCCGTGCTTGCCGTTGTGCTCATCGGCATGCCGCTTGTCAGCTCCTTCTACCAAACCAACATCATGATTTCCGCCCTGCTGTACGTCATGCTGGCGCTGGGCCTGAACATTGTTGTGGGGCTGGCAGGCCAGCTTGTGCTTGGCTACGTGGCTTTTTACGCCATTGGCGCATACACGTACGGCCTGCTGAACCAGTATTTCGGCCTCGGCTTCTGGACTTGCCTGCCCATCGGCGGTTTCCTCACCGTGCTTTTCGGCCTTGGCCTGGGCTTTCCCGTGCTGCGGCTGCGTGGCGACTACCTCGCCATTGTGACCCTGGGCTTTGGCGAAATTGTGCGCCTTACCTTGCAAAACTGGAACACCGTCACCGGCGGCCCGCGCGGCGTCAGCGACATTCCGCGCCCCGGTTTTTTTGGCATGAGCATGGACATCACCGCGTCCACCACCTACATCTACTATCTGGTGCTGGCCGCAGTTGTGGTTACCATTGTGGTTATCACCCGGCTCAAGAATTCGCGCGTGGGGCTGGCCCTCCAAGCCCTGCGGGAAGACGAAATAGCCTGCGAGGCCATGGGCGTGGACATCACGCGGGTGAAGCTTTCGGCCTTTGCGCTCGGCTCCTGCTGGGCAGGCTTTGCCGGGGTAATCTTTGCTGCCAAGACCACCTATATCAATCCCTCCAGCTTTACCTTCATGGAATCGGCCATGATTCTTTCCATGGTGGTGCTGGGCGGCATGGGTTCCATTGCGGGCGTGGTCATTGCAGCGCTGATTCTCATTCTTGCCCCGGAATATCTGCGGGCTTTCTCTGACTACCGCATGCTGCTTTTCGGAGCGATCATGGTGATTATGATGCTCTTCCGGCCACAGGGCCTCATCAGCGGCGAACGACGCCGCTACCGCATCAGCAACCTGCATGGTGCTGAAGGAGGCCGCTGATGCAACCAGTGCTGGAAGTAAAGGATCTTTCTCAGGATTTTGGCGGTCTCCGCGCGCTCAACGAGCTTTCGCTCACCGTGAACAGCGGCGAGATCGTTGCCCTTATCGGCCCCAACGGCGCAGGCAAAACCACGTTTTTCAACTGTGTGACCGGCATCTACACCCCCACAGAGGGGCAGATGTTTCTGCACGACGCCACGGGCGACAAGCAGCTGCTTAACGGCAAAAAGCCTCATATCATCACGGCCATGGGCATGGCCCGCACGTTCCAGAACATTCGCCTTTTCAGCGAAATGACCGTGCTTGAAAACGTGATGATTGGCCGCCACTGCCGCACCAAGGCGGGCATTTTTGGCGCGATCGTGCGCGATGGCCGCACCCGCCGTGAAGAGCAGGACTGCATCGACCGCAGCTATGAACTTCTGGAACTGGTGAAGCTTCAGGATTTCTGGAACGAAACGGCTAACAACCTGCCCTACGGCGCGCAGCGGCGGCTTGAAATCGCCCGCGCAATGGCGACCGAGCCGCGCATGCTGCTGCTGGACGAACCCGCAGCGGGCATGAACCCCCAGGAAACCAACGAACTCAAGGAGCTGGTCTGCTCCATCCGCGACAACCAGCAGCTCTCCATCCTGCTTATCGAGCACGATATGGGCATGGTCATGTCGCTCTCTGACCGCATCTACGTCATGGAATACGGCTCCTGCATCGCCACAGGCACCCCCGCAGAAATCCGCACCAACCCCCGCGTCATCAAGGCCTATCTGGGAGAAAGCGATGCTTGAGCTGCGTAACGTAGACACCTATTACGGCAACATTCAGGCCCTGCGCGATATTTCGCTGAATATTGAAGAAGGCGAAATTGTCACCCTGATCGGGGCCAACGGCGCGGGCAAGTCCACCACCCTCATGACCATCTGCGGCATCAACCGCCCCAGAAAGGGCGAGATACTCTGGTACGGCAAGCCCATACACCAGTTGCCCCCGCATGAAATCGTGACTCTGGGCATTTCGCAGGTGCCGGAAGGCCGCCTGATTTTTCCCGATCTGAGCGTCAGCGAAAATCTCGACCTCGGCGCATTTCTGCGGCGCGATCCGGCTGGAGTGAAGGACGATCTGGACTATGTGTTCAGCCTCTTTCCCATTCTGTCCGAGCGCCGCAAGCAGGCTGGCGGCACCCTTTCCGGCGGCGAACAGCAGATGCTTGCCATAAGCCGCGCCCTTATGGGCCGCCCCAAGCTGCTGTTGCTGGACGAGCCATCACTGGGCCTCGCCCCCATCATCATTCAGCAGATCTTTTCCATCATTCAGAAGGTCAATTCCAACGGCACCACGGTCTTTCTGGTGGAGCAGAACGCCAACCAGGCCCTGCGCATTGCCAACCACGGCTACGTTATGGAAAATGGCCGCATAGTTATGCACGACACAGCCACCAACCTGCTCACCAGTGAAGAAGTGCGCACTGCCTATCTGGGCATGTAGACCGCAATACCATAGCGGCACAAAACCTGTGCCCTTGCTGCAACCGATAGTAAAGCGGCGCGTTTGCCTGACAAACGCGCCGCTTTTTATGTGTAGTGCAAATTAAAACAGGAGGGCCCCTGCCGCGTATATTCCCCGTCTACAGTCCCTGCCTGATTTGTTGCCCCTCCAACCAGCCTCTCTTTCCCTCAAAAGCAAAGCCGCCGCCGACAGGCAGTCGGCAGCGGCTTTTGAGCTGTATTAAAACAATATGGAGAGAAGGATAATCCCTCAGCCCCGCAATAATCTGGATAGTTATCTGTAGCTTTGCCCTAGACTTCGCTGATGACGGGCACGACCACGGGGTCACGCTCCAGCACACGGCGGAAGAAACGCCGCAGCGAAGAACGGATGCCTTCCTGCAAGCGTCCAAGCTGACCGGGGCGGGCCGCTTCAATCTCATCCAGCACCAGGCACTTGGCGTCTTCCAGCAAGTGGCTGTAGTGCTGCTCGAACACAAAGCCTTTGGAGATCATTTCCGGCCCGTGCAGTATGCTGCCGGTTTCTGAATCAACCACCAGCACCACAATGACCATGCCTTCATCACCCAGAATGCGGCGCTCCTTGAGCACGGCGTAGCCCACATCGCCCACGCCCTTGCCGTCCACGAGCGTACACTCGACCGGAACGCGCTGTTCCAGACGGAAGGAGTCTTTGAGCAGGGTAAGGGGCAGGCCGTCTTCCAGCAAGATCACGTTGTCCTGCTCCACGCCGCATTCAGCAGCAAGGCGGCCATGCTTGACCAGATGCTGGTATTCGCCGTGCACAGGCACAAACAGCGTGGGCCGCACGGCCTCAAGCATGTCGCGCAGTTCTTCGCGCTGGCCGTGGCCCGAGGCATGGATGGCGTGTACGCTTTCGTACAGCACTTCCGCACCAATGCGGTACATTTCGTTGATGAGCCGGGAGATGGCCTTGGCGTTACCGGGGATCATGCGCGAACTCATGACCACGGTATCGCCCTTACGGATCTCCAGCTGTCTGTGGCCGCCAAGCACCATACGCGACAAGGCGGAGAGCGGTTCACCCTGTGCGCCTGTTACAACAAGTACGATCTGGTCGTCCGGCAGGTCGGGTACGCCGTTGTGCGCGTTGAAAAACGAAGGCGGCAGCTTGGCAATGCCAAGATCACGAGCCATTTCGATATTGTTCGCCAGCGACTTGCCGCTGATGACCACCGTGCGCCCATGCTCGCGGGCAAGGTCAAAAACTTCCTGAATACGTTGGATATGGCTCGAAAAGAGCGTGATGACGATGCGCCCTTCGGCCTTGGCAAATATCTTGTCCAGCGAATCCTTGACCTCGCGCTCCGTGAGGGAGCGCCCCTCGCGCACGATGTTGGTGGAATCCGAAAGCAGCAGCCGTGCGCCTTCCGGCCCGGCAAAGTTGCGGAAAAGATTCAGGTCGGTGCCTGTGGTGTCGAGGGGATTCGGGTCAATCTTGAAATCGCCGCTGTGCACCACACGGCCCACGGGCGTTTCTACGCCCAGGCCAAAGCCTTCGGGAATGGAGTGACAGACAGGGAAAAAGTGGAAGGTCAGATCGCCCAGGGGCAGCACTGTATTGATATCAACGGGGCACAGCTCCACCCAGTCCAGAATCTCCCGCTCCCTGAGCTTGTGTTCCACAAGCGCCAGGGTAAAGCGTGAGCCATAAATGCGGGTGCCCTTGATTTCAGGCACAATCCAGGGCAGTGCGCCAATGTGGTCCTCATGCCCGTGCGTCAGCACAATGCCGAGCAGCTTGTCCTTGATGCCGCTGACAGCGCCAAAGTGCGGAATAACAACGTCCACGCCAAGGTGGGCGTCGTCAGGAAACATGAGGCCGCAATCAACCATCACCACGCCGCCGGAGGTTTCCCACAGCTGACAGTTGAGGCCGATCTCTCCCAGCCCCCCGAGGGGGGTAATGTTCAAATAAGGTTCATTCATTCGTAATCGCTTTTGGCGGCGCGGCTAAGGTCGTGCCGTCGCTCAACGCCGCATAAGATCAGGGTGAAATTCGCCCATGGCCACATATAATTGCGCCAGAGCGGTCAGATAATCGGCTTTCGCTCCTGTTAACGTCGCCTGAGCGGTGGTGAGCTTGGACGAAGCGTCCAGCACGTCAAAGTTGGTGCCCACCTGCTCCTGATAACGGGCCAATGCCACATTGTATGCCTCAGTAGACTGCTCCACGCCCTTTTCCGCCACGGTTATCCGTTTGGCGGCTTCCTGCACGGCAAGCAGTTTCGACTTGATGTCGTAGCCAACGCTGAGTTTCAGGTCTTCTTCGGCATAGCGCATCTTTGTGACCAGCCAGCCTGCCTCTTTGTCGGCATAATACGTGGTTCCCCACTGAAAAACGTCCCAGGTGGCCCGGGCGCCCACTTCCCATACGGAGCTGCGTGAACCCCGGTCGCCCTTTTCCTGCAGATCAAGCGAATTGCCGCTCTGCGAAACATTGTAATAGGCTTCCACCTGTGGATAATAGGCGCTCTGCACGGCCTGCTGCGATTTGCCCGCGATTTCCACCGAGCGCGCCGCCATGTAAAGATCTGGCCGCTGCCGGTAGGCCGCTTCAAGGCACTGCTCCAGCGAGCGGGTAAAGGGCACATGGGCAAGAGTGCCGGTAAACTTGACCATGGCCGTGGCGGGCAGCCCCAGCAGGGTATTCAGCTTGGCAAGGCTGGTGTCGCGGCTGTTTTCGACCTGAATCAAGGTATTCTCGGCCTGACGCACGTCCACTTCTGCCTGGAGCACATCCAGCCGGGGGCGAAGCCCCACGTTAAAAAAGGCAGTGGTAATGCGCAGCTGATCCTGCAAACGGGCCAGAGCATCGCGCTGGCTACGCACGCTTTCTTCGTACCGCAGATAGTTCAGAAACTGGGTCTGAACATTTTCTGTCATGGACAGTTCGGCATTGCGCACGGAGGCTTTATCACTGTCCGCCTGAAGGGCTGCCTTCTGGTAATTGGCCAGAAGTTGAAACCCTTGGAACACAGGCTGAGAGATTTCCACGGCCCAGGTATATGTGCCGTTTTCCGCCGGTCTGCTACTGCTGGGCAAGGCGGGCGACGTTTTTCTTTCCTGCTTGGCGGCGGAATACGTCGTGCCAAGCTTGGGGCCAAAAGCCCCGCGCGCAGATTTGCGCGCCTCTTCAGATGACTGCCCCTGGGCTTCTTGCGAACCCAGGCTCGGATTGTGCCTCAAAGCGCGGTCCACAGCATCGGGCATGGAAACTGCCCCGGCAGGCAAAGCATTGTCCTTGCCTGAAGGCAAGGTCCTTCCGCTAAAAACCGGCACGGCGGCGCTGCCCGAGGGGCGCGCGGCAACGGAAGAATCGGCAAATGCGGTTGTGCCGCCCACAGGCCCGGCAAGCGCACCAACAACAAGAAACACGAGGCCCAGTTCAGGAATGCGTTTCATATATTTACAGACGGAATGGCTCCGCTACCTTTTAAAAATTACTTCGACCCGGATTACATACACCGCAGAAGACGTCATTGGCAACACTTCATGGAAAAAGATAATTTTACGCAAAACTGCCAAACAGACATTCTTCCAAAGATATTTTTATTTAGTACACACTGAATAATAACTATTTTCACCTGCACTGTTTATAGAATAAAAAACTACAAAGCGTAATTCCTACGCCTTAATATACAACAAATAAAGCGAATTTCAACAATAATCAGACTTACATGCAAAATTGAATTTCACATAAATTGCCGTATCTGTTTCAAACCCCGTCAAACAAGCTTGCAGTAAAACCCGAAATTCCCTGTCCGCGAGGAGCCGCAAGGGGATTCTAAAAAATTTCTTGAAAGTTTACCGCAGTCGTAGCATGCTGCGCAGCAGAGTCCTTGCGGGATTCCGCAGCTCCGCCGTGACGGTTGGCGCATCTTTGCGTCTGCCGTGCTGGCATTTTTTGCGGCGCACTGAAACAGACCACAGTTGTTGCGCAGATATGGAGAACCTCATGGAATTCAGTTTTTTTTCGATGATCGCCCAGGCAAGCCTGGTGGCCAAGGCGGTGCTGGCGTTTCTGGTCATGATGTCCATTGCGAGCTGGGGGCTGATGATCCAGAAATTCATCGGCCTGAGCGCAGCTAACAAAAAAGCTCTCAGCGGCACGGAAAAGTTCGAGAAGGCGGCCAATCTGCGCGAAGCCGTGCAGTCCTTGGGCTCCGACCCAACTTCCCCGCTGTACTACATCGCCCATCAGGGCGTTCTTGAATTCAACCGCTCCAAAGAACTTGGCAACAGCAGTGAAGTGGTGGTCGACAACGTTCGCCGCGCGCTGCGTCAGGGTGTGGGCACGGAACTGGCACGGCTGCAAAGCTCGCTGTCTATTCTGGCCACCTGCGCCAACACGGCCCCCTTTATCGGCCTGTTTGGCACGGTCTGGGGCATCATGAGCTCCTTCCACTCCATCGGCATGCTCAAGTCGGCCTCTCTGGCCACCGTTGCCCCCGGTATTTCGGAAGCTCTGGTTGCTACGGCCATCGGCCTGGCAGTGGCTGTTCCGGCCACCATCGGCTTCAATATCTTCATGGGCAAGCTTTCGCAGGTTGATACGCTGCTGGTGAACTTTGCCGGCGTGTTCCTCAACCGCGTCCAGCGCGAAATCAACGCCCACCGCCCCGTGCAGCGCACGGGCGCAACGGAGATGTAGCATGGGCGCTAGTGTTGGCGGCGGCAACAAGTTTGTTTCGGACATCAACGTCACGCCCTTTGTGGACGTCATGTTGGTGCTGCTGATCATCTTCATGGTGGCGACCCCCATGATGAGTCAGGGGCTGGACGTGGATCTGCCGCAGACCAAGCAGGTGGAAGTGCTTTCCACCGAGGCCGACCACATGGTGTTGACCGTGCGCAATGACGGCAAGATGTACCTTGACGAGTACCCCGTGGACACCATGGAAGACCTTGAGGGGTACTTGCAGCGTCTGGTCAAGGAAAAGAACAAGACGCTCTTTCTGCAGGCCGACAAGGCAGTGCCTTACGGCACCGTTGTGGAAGTCATGGGTCACATCAAGGCCGTGGGCATCGAAAAGCTCGGCGTTATCGCCGAACAGCCCGATGATGCATCGCCCAGGGGCGGCAAGCCCGCACGCGCCCGAAAATAGGATTGCTCTATGCGCCTGGCCTCATACGTTCTTTCATTCTGCCTGCACGCAGCCATATTTTTGCTGATATGGTTCTGGCCCAGCAGCCCGCCCATCAAGCTGGACACGCCTCCAGTCATGATCAGTCTGGTTGAGGGCGCCACAGGCGGCAACCGTACCCCCTCGCCCATTCTCGGGCATATGGGGCAGCCCGGCGATGGCCCCCTTGCGCCTACGCCGCCCGCCCCCAAGGCGGAAGTGGCCGCGCCCGAGCGCGTTGAAGTCAAAGAGCCCAAACCTGTTCCGCCGCAGCCCAAGCAGGATGCAGCGGCTGTGAAAAAGCCCGAGCCCAAGCCCGAGCCGAAACCGCAGCCCAAGCCGGAACCCAAGGAAGAAGCCAAACCCATCGCGCAGAAAAAAGAAGACAAGCCCAAGCCCAAGGAAGAACCGCAGAAAGAAGCTCCCAAGGATCAGAAAAAGCCGGAGCCTCCCAAGGCGGACGCCAAGAAGGACGCCAAGGAATCCAAGGACGCCAAGTCCAACGTTGATCCTGTGGCAGCAGCCTTGCAACAGGCGCGCAAAGCCAGCTCGCGGGCTGATTCCGGTGACAGGGGCAATGCCGTGGAGCAGGCTCTCGCCCAGGCCCAGCGCCGTGCAGGCGGCAACAGGGGCGGCGGTGGCGGCGAAGGTGCCGGCCCCGGCGGCGGTGGTCTTGGCGATGTGTACATGGGGCAGGTCATGCTGGCGGTACGGCCCAACTGGGGCTTTACCTCGGCCAGCCGCCTGAACCTGCGCTGCATCATCAACGTCAAGGTAGACGCGCAGGGCAAGCTGTTGCAGAATCCCGTAGTAACGCACAGTTCGGGCAATGCGCAGTTTGACGCTTCCGCAGCGAGCGCCATTGTGCGCACTGCCAACAGCGGTCAGTTTCCTCCCCCGCCTTCAGCGGACTACGGCGACCTTGACCTTGTGTTTACGCTTGACGAACTCATGGGCCGCTAAGGCGGCCACCTAAACGCGCAATTGGTAACGCGCGCATTCAGGAGGATATATGCCTTCCCAACCGCGCACGAACCTCAGCAGTCTTTGCATATGCTCAAGCCTCATCGCCGTGACGTTTTTTTACGTCACGGCGGTCGGGGCTTTTGCAGCTTCTGCCGCCAGTGCGGATCAAAGCACCTATGCCGGGAACATGCTGGACAAGATTATTGAAATATGGGCTCCGCCCCCGGCGCTTAAAAGCGACTTCAGGGTGCGCCTCAAGGTCACGGTCAACGGGCGTGGGCAGGTTGAAGACTGCAAGCCCGTCAAATCTTCGGGACTGGAAGCTTTTGACAGTTCGGTATGCGGCGCAGTGCAGCAAATTGGTTCTTTTGGAACACCGCCTTACGGCGCGCCCATGGACGTGCACCTGACATTCTGGAACGGTACCCCCAAGGGCAAGCCCAAGCCGGAAACCCTGAGTTCTGAGGAAGCGCTGCGGGCCGAGGTCAAGGCCAGAAACAAGGCCGAAGCCGCGCTTGGCGACACAAGAGCCGAAGCCGCAGAAGACCGCGCCCGTGAAAGAGCCGAAGCCATTGCCAAGGCCAGCGGCAAGAACGCGCCGGAAGTAAGGCCCGCGCCGGTGGCCCCGGCACCAGCCCCCAAGGCGAATGCTGAAAGCAAGAAAAAGGGCTCAAAAGCTCCGGCCACGGCTCAGGCCGACAGCGCACCAGCCACGCAGCTTATTGGCAGGAGCAGCCCCACCGCCGCCGAATCGGCCGCTCCTGCGGCAAAGGAAAATCCGGCCCGACAGGTGGACAATCTGCCCACATACGGCGATCCGGACGTGGAGGCCGCATCGGCTGCCGCGCCAGCACAGGCTCAGGTGCAGGCTCAGCCTAAAGCGCAGCCCCCGGCAAAAACTGATGTAGCCGCCACATCTGGTCGCGCTACGGTTGCCGCCTCCGGAACTCCAGCGTCTGGCGCGACAACGTCTGGCACGACGGCATCTGGCGCATCGGGCGTTGATCGTGTAAAATATCGGCGTGACGCGACGCGGCAGATACGCGACGCCATCCTGATCCCTGCCGAAACAGAGCCGGGAGAATACCAGACACGCCTGCGACTTACGATTTCCCCTCAAGGAGAAATCACAGATTTCAAGGTAATATCGCCCACGGGCGACAAGCTTCTTGACAAATATGTGCAGCGAGGCATACGCCGAGCAGGCAGCTTACCCCCTCCGCCCGCCGAACTTGGGGGAACGCTGGACATCACCCTTACACTGGTGCGCCGCTGAGGCGTGCTGCTTGAACAAGGAATACTGACGCCATGAAAAAACAGCTTCTTCTCCTGACCCTGGGGTTCTGGCTGGCTCTCGGAAGCGGGGCGCAGGCCGCCATGCGCGTGGACATTTACGGTCCGGGGCAAAACATTGTTAACCTTGCCCTGGCGGCCCCCATCAAGGGCCCCTCTGCTGAAGCGAACAGCATGGGCACCGACCTGCAAAAAATCGTGCAGGAAAACCTGAGCTTTTTGCCCTTTATGCGTCTTACCGATCCCAGAGCAGTGCTTGGCGGCGTTGTTCTGCCCGGGTATGAGCCGCCGTCCCTCGATTTCAAGCGTTTCCAGCTTGCCGGGTCGGACATTGTAGTAACCACCTACTGGCCCGAGGGCGACAGCGGCACCCGCCCCGTGCAGATCCGCGCGTTTGAAACCAACACTGGCGGGCGTCTTTTCGGCAAGGAGTACCCCAAGGTTACTTCCAAAGACCTGCCTGAAGTGGCCGACCGCTTCTGCGCCGACCTGCTTGAAGCCCTTACGGGCAATGGCGCCTTCTTCCGCTCCACGCTTGCCTTTGTAAAAAAGACGGGCAAGATGAGCGCCAACGTGTGGCTGGTCAAGCCCACCGGGCGCGACCTGCGGCAGATCACCAACATGCCCGGCGAATCCATGTCGCCCGCGTGGTCGCCTGACGGCCGCTTTGTGGTCTTTACCCACATTGACGAAAAATCCCATGCCCTCGGCGTGTGGGATCGCTCCAGCGGCAAAGTGCAGCGTATCCGCTTCCCTGGCAACGTGGTTATCGGCCCTGCCTTTATGCCCGACAACAAGGTTGCCGTGGCGCTTTCCAACGGCAAGTACCCTGTTATCTTCCAGCTGAACCACGTTTTCCAGAAAGAACGCGTACTTGAGCAGAACGACTCCATCAATGTTTCGCCCACATTTGACAGCACGGGCACCAAGATGGCATTTACCTCTTCACGTCTGGGCGGCCCGCAGATTTTCCTCAAGGATCTGAGCAGCGGATCGGTCACGCGCGTGAGCAAAAACGGCACGTACAACACCGAGGCCAATCTGTCGCCTGACGGAACCCTGGTGGTATACAGCCGCATGACCGACTATGGTCACCGTATTTTTGTGCAAGATATGCTTACCGGCATGGAACGTCAGGTTACTTTCGGCCCCGGCAGCGATGAACAGCCCGCTTTCTGCGCCGACAGTTACTTTATTGCGTTCTCGTCCACGCGCAGCGGTCACGGCATCTACCTGACCACCCGCCACGGCGGTGATGCGAAGCAGGTACCCACCGGCGGTGGTTCCGTGTACTTCCCGCGCTGGGGCATGCCCGGTCAGCAAAAATAGCTAGAAATTAACAGATAGGCCTCTTACCCGCATTTTTACTCGATTTTACGGCCCTCACGGGACGAGATGGGTAAAAAATATTTTACGAAAGTGCGTCGAAACCCCCTTCCACGCCTTGACAAAAATTGCGGGCCAGATACCATCTGTTATGCGAGGACGAAACGGCCTCGCGTGTGCAGAAAGGAAAGGTATCAATTTTTTTGGAGAATGAGCTGTTCAGGAGGACACACAATGAAACGCTATGCTCTTATTCTCGCTCTGGTTATGGCCCTTGCCGCCGGCTTCGGTTGCGCAAAGAAAACCACCAGCGAACCCGGCTATGACGATGGCCTGACCCCCGAAATGCGTGCGGCCATCCAGCAGATCACTGACGCCCGCGTCTACTTCGCTTTCGACAAATTCGACATCAAGCCCGAATACAAAGAAATGCTGAAGACCAAGGCCGATCTGCTGAAGAAGTACTCCTCTATCCGCGTGCGCATCGAAGGCAACTGCGACGAACGCGGCACCCAGGAATACAACCTCGCCCTCGGCGAACGCCGCGCCCGCGCTTCCTACGAATACTTGGTTACGCTTGGCGTGAATCCCAGCCAGCTGGAAATGATCAGCTACGGCAAGGAAAACCCCGCCGTGCAGGGTAACAACGAAGCTTCGTGGTCCAAGAACCGCCGCGACGACTTCCGCGTGATCGCCCACTAGTCTTTTTAAGATTAGTACTGAAAGAGCCGCCTCAGGGCGGCTCTTTTTTTTGCCCTATACACGGCTCCTAAGGTTTTTTACCCGACACAACCTTGCACGCGATCTGCACCAGCACGTGGAGGGGAATGGCCTGCGTAGCCTGCACACCCTCGTTCTGCACTACACAGAAGTATTCCGTGCAAGCAGTGCCGTTCTTTCGTGCGCGACCAGTGCAATTTACCGTCGCAACGACCTGTCAGCGCAGCAAGAAAAGCACCCAACTGTTACAGATATATGACTTTGCGCCTTGAACTTGCGGGCAGCGGCATCACAGGATACAGTGCAGGCAACAGAGGTTACCTGCATGAAAATAGCCATTCTTGACGGCGCTGTGCTCAATCCCGGCGATGTGGATTGGGCCCCGATCGCATCCCTTGGCGATGTGTCCATTTATGAAACCACTCCCACTGAAGCGGTTGCAGAGCGCACCCGAGGGGCAGACGTGGTGCTGGTCAACAAAACCCCGTTGACTGGCGCAAATCTTGAACAACTGGACAACAACGTCCGTATGGTTGGCGTTCTTGCCACCGGCTATAATATTGTAGACGTTGATGCGCTGGCCGCCCGCAATATCCCTGTATGCAACGTGGTTGCTTACGGCGTGAGCGACGTGGCCCAGCATGCAATGGCGCTCTTGCTTGAACTGTGCCGCCATACCAGCCTGCATTCCGAAAGCGTCAAAAACGGCGACTGGCTCAAATCCAAGAGCTGGTGCTACTGGAAGATCCCGCCTCTGTGCCTGGAAGGTCTGACCATGGGCCTCATTGGTTTTGGCTCCATAGGCCGCCGCATGGGTGAACTGGCCCACGCCTTTGGCATGAGCGTGCTCGCCTACTGCCGTACCCCCAAGGATCCGCCGTCCTACGGCCCCTTTGCCTTTGCCACGCTTGAGCACCTGCTTTGCGCATCGGACGTGGTTTCCCTGCACTGCCCGCTGACCAAGGAAACACGCAATATCATCAATGCCAAAACGCTTTCGTCCATGCGCAAGGGGGCTATTCTGCTGAATACCTCGCGTGGGCCGCTGGTGGATGAAGCCGCCGCGGCAGAAGCCCTGAAATCCGGGCATCTGCGGGGTCTTGGCACTGACGTGCTTGCGCAGGAACCTCCGCATGACGACAACCCCCTGTTTACAGCGCCCAATACGCTGATTACGCCGCACATTGCCTGGGCCACCACACGTGCACGGCAAAACATCATTGACCTCATGGCGGAGAACATCCGGCGCTGGCAGGCAGGCACCCCCGTCAATGTGGTGAATGGGGTAAAATAAGCGCCAATCATGTACATCGACATACACACCCACGCCTTTCATCCCAAGATAGCGCACAAGGCAGTGGATCACCTGAATGATTTTTATAGCGTCAACTGCGCGGGCGATGGCACCATCGCCCACCTGCTGGAGCGCGAACGTAAGGCCGAGATGGAAAAGTGCGTGGTTTTGTGCGCAGCCACAGCACCGGCTCAGGTTATTCCTGCAAACAACTACGCCATCACATTGCAAAAGGAGCATGCGGACAGGGTCATCGCCTTTGGTACAGTGCATCCGGGCTATGAAAACTGGGAAGCGGAGCTTAAGCGCATCAAGGCCGCCGGCATTCGCGGCATCAAGCTGCACCCGGATTTTCAGAGTTTCTGGCTGGACGACCCTCGCCTCCTGCCCATTTTTGAAGCTGCGCAAAAAGACTTTGTGTTCGAAATCCACATAGGTGACAGAACAACGCCCGCCAAAAATCCCTCCTGCCCTTACAAACTGGCGGCCATTCTGCGCCAGTTCCCCGGCATGCGGGTGATTGCGGCGCATTTTGGCGGCTACCGCATGTGGGCGCATGCGCTTGAGGCACTTGCCGGCAACAGGTTTGAAAACCTCTGGTTTGACACCTCAAGCACAACGCCCTTTGCTACGCCGCTGCTTGCCCAAAAGCTCCTTGGGGCTTTTCCGCGAGAACGTATTCTCTTTGGCACAGATTGGCCGCTGTACGACCCTGTGGAAGAACGCCTGCGCCTGCAACGCCTTGCCAGCCTCAAGGATGCGGAGATGGAAACCATCATGAGCAACGCCACGGCCCTGCTGTGCGACAGTACCGAGCAGGCTAAATGCCAGCGCAGCCATTGACAGCCGACCCTCTTTGCGGGTAAGTGTCTTGCCAAGCCGGACGGCGGCAGCACTGCCAACCCCGTCAGGTCCGAAAGGAAGCAGCGGCAACAGACGTTGCCGGGTGTCCGGCCCACAAAAAACCGCAACGGTAACCCGTTGCGGTTTTTTGCGTCCTTGCGAGCTTGCGCCAGCCATCAGCCCCGCCAAAAAAATTGCCGCCGCCCCCAGAGGACACAGCGGCAATTCCGGATATACTGATGCGGGCAGAAGCCCTGCTAATTCTGATCTTTCGACGTTTCGTCCTCATCTACCATCACATCCACCTGATAAATGCCGCGCATTTCGTCCAGGTGAGCGCGCATGGCCTTTTCCGCCAGGTCTGGATCACGCTTTTTAAGCGCTTCGTACACGCCAACGTGGGCGCGGTATGAACGCTCACTCTGCTTGCGAACCTGCAAGGAGGCATATAGAGGCGTGATCAGCCATCCGGCAAAGCCTTCGGCCAAAAGCCCGAGAAAATTGTTGCCCATGCATTCCACAAGATAGCGGTGGAAATCAATATCCGCTTCAGCAAAAGCCCGTATTTCCGATGAGTCCAGCAATCTGCGCTGATTTTGCAGCTGCTCGTCCAGGTGGGTCAGCTGCTCATCGGTTATCTCAAGGGCCATGCGACGCACCACGGCGGTTTCAAAAAAGAGCCGCAGATCGTGCAGTTGCCGCCAGCCGTCAGGCGAGCTGGAGTAAATTTCCAGTGTGGCCCTCATCTCGCGCAGCAGGGGCTTGAGCGTCAGGCGGCACACGCGGGCGCGCATGCCGGGCGAAACCTCAATAAGGCCCATACGCGCCAGGCCGGAAAGTGCCTCGCGCACCGCAGGTCGGCCCACGCCGAACTCGTCCATCAATTCGCGCTCGGAGGGCAGTTTTTGCCCAACCTGATAAACGCCGCTCTGAATATCATCCAGCAGACAGCTCAGCACTTCAGTGTGCACTCTGGGACGCTGGATACTGCGTTTTCTTCCGGCCTGTGCCTCGCCATCCATATTTTTCGAATTTTCGGTGTTCATGACGAAATTCGTTTCTCCTTGAGGTCTGCGGTACGTCGCATCTTTTTGAAAAAACAAGAAGTTGTATGCGTCAAAAAAGCAGTAAGCCCATAAACCTTATAAAATTTTCATAAGATATTTCCTTACCCCATGAATTTCTGTATACTTATACAAGAAGGCCGACACAAAATGCTGCGGCTGACCGGTTACTTCCGGCGATTGCCCGCAATGCCACATTGTTGCTGGCCCAAAAACTTTTTTGCGAGCATGTTCAACTGAGGCTGCCCAGCGCCGCCATGCGCATTTTTTACACTGTCACGGCAGACAAACAGATGAAGGAGCAAGTGATGTCACGTATCAAGAACCTGCGGGAAGAAGCCCTGGCCATGCACAAGGAATATCAGGGGAAAATTGAGGTTCGGGTCAAAGCCCCTGTGCGCGATAACGACGACCTCACCCTGGCCTACTCGCCCGGCGTTGCCGAGCCTTGCATGGAAATTCATAAAGATCCCGCAATGCTTGATGTTTATACAAACCACTCCAACTTTGTCTGCGTTGTTTCCAACGGCACTGCCGTGCTCGGCCTTGGAAGTATCGGCGCAGCCGCGGCCATGCCCGTTATGGAAGGCAAATCCCTGCTGTTCAAAACCTTTGGCGATGTGGATGCCTTCCCCATCTGCGTGGACACCAAGGACACCGGCAAGATCGTGGAGCTGGTTGAACTCATGGCCCCGACCTTTGGCGGCGTGAACCTTGAAGACATCAAGGCTCCTGAGTGCTTTGTCATTGAAGACACCCTTAAAAAGAACGGCATCTTCAAAGGCCCCATTTTCCATGACGACCAGCACGGCACCGCTGTTGTTACCCTGGCTGGCCTTATCAACGCTCTGAAAATTGTTGGCAAAAAACTTGATGAAGTGACCGTTGTCACCAGCGGCGCTGGCGCTGCGGGTATTGCCATCATCAAGCTGCTCATGGCCGTGGGCCTCAAAAACGTCATCATGTGCGATTCCAAGGGCGCTATCTGGCAGGGCCGTCCCGAAGGCATGAACCCTTACAAGGATGAAATCGCCAAGCACACCAATCCCAACAAGGTCAAGGGCGGCCTGGCCGAGGCCATCAAGGGCGCTGACGTTTTCATTGGCGTTTCCGCACCCAATTCCCTGAACGAAGACATGATCCGCAGCATGGCCAAGGATCCCATTGTTTTTGCCCAGGCAAACCCCATCCCCGAAATTTGGCCCCTGCAGCGCGCCTTTGACGGCGGCGCAAAAGTAGTGGCAACGGGCCGCTCCGACTGCCCCAACCAGATCAACAACGTGCTGGCCTTCCCCGGCATCTTCCGGGGCGCCATTGACGTACGCGCCACCGACATTAACGATGCCATGAAGATCGCTGCCGCCACGGCCCTTGCCGAACTCGTCAAACCTGAAGAGCTCAGCCCCAGCATGATCATTCCTTCGACCCTGAATCCGGACGTGGCTCCTCTGGTGGCAGCCGCCACAGCCAAGGCCGCCATGGAAAGCGGCATTGCCCGCGTCCACATGAATCCTGCCGATGTGGCGGAAAACCTCAGAAAGCGTCTCGCCAAGCGCCGGGGGTAAAACTTCTGGCCGTTGGCTGTTCACTATTCAAGGGGTCGCGCATGCAGCGCGGCCCTTTTTTTGCCAGCTGTCTACGGGGCCAAAATCCAGCGCCGCGCAAATACTGGCACGACAGAAAAAACATTCAGGAAAAACCACGCCCTGTTTGATCACTCGTTCTGTCGATAATACAGCATTTTAAGAAGTGATACCACGCAATATACCTGTGGGCAATTACCTGCTGTGAGCCTTTGTATTTCAAAATCTTTCAGTCTATTGACTGGTTGCTCAACCTATAAAAAAATATCATTTCTGTAAAGACCTCTGACGCAAATTTGCAACTGGTCTGGCCTATTCGGCCAGTTTATCCCAACATACCAGTGCGGTATTTAAATAGATTTTTACTCAGCAAGACATGAAAAAAAATAAACAGGGCACCCTCAGCCGAAGCCAGGACGCCCTGTTTTCCATATCGATGGAGGGGCTGAAACACAAACAGCATGTCTGCGAAAACTGTGTTTTGGCTGTAATTACCAAGGCAAAGCAGGCAAAAACGCTTGCTCCCTGCCCTGCCCCAAAAACTAATCAATGGCCGGTGATGCCATATTTTTTGAGCTTGTATTGCAGCAGGCTTTTTGAAATTCCAAGATATTCTGCCGCCTTGACCTGCACAAGCTCAGCCCGCACCAGGGCACGACGGATAAGTGCGGCCTCAATCTTTTCAAGCGTATCAGCCAGATCAAGCTGTACAGGCAACAAATCCACCGCGCTTTTGAACTGCGATTCTTCATCGCGAATCTCTGCGGGCAGATTATCCACGTCAATGACATTGCCCGGCACCAGCACAAGGCAGCTTTCCACCACGTTTTCAAGCTGACGGATGTTGCCCGGCCACTCGTAACCCGTGAGGTAGTTCAGCGCTTCCGTGCTGAAGGTTTTGGGCGGCATGGAATTGTCTGTGCAGACCTTTTCCACAAAGTGCGCCACAAGCAGGGGAATGTCTTCCCTGCGTTCGCGCAGGGGGGGCAGGGGAACCTGCACAACGTTAAGGCGGTAATAGAGGTCATCGCGGAATGCCCCCTTCTCCACCAGCGCGGCAAGATCCTTGTTGGTGGCAGCCACCACGCGAATATCCACCTCAATTTCCTCGCCGCCGCCCACACGTTCAAAGCGCCGTTCCTGCAAGACGCGCAGCAGTTTGACCTGAAGGTCAGGCGTGAGTTCCGCAATTTCATCCAGGAACAGCGTTCCGCTGTCAGCCTGCTCAAAACGCCCGCGCCGCATGGCGACAGCACCGGTGAACGATCCCTTTTCATGCCCGAAAAGCTCGCTTTCGAGCACGCCGGGGTTCAGGGCCATGCAGTTCACCGACACAAAGGGCTTGTCTTTGCGGGGGCTGGTATAGTGGATGGCGCGGGCCACCAACTCCTTGCCCGTGCCGGACTCACCGGTGATGAGCACAGTGGAGCGGCTGGGCGCAGCGCGCTCAACCATCAGCAAAACGTCCCGTATTGCCCTGCTGCGGCCCACAATCTTGTGGACGCCGTAGCGGTCTTCCATGACTTCCTGCAACAACCGGTACTGGCGGTGCGCCCGCGAAAGTTCCACGGCATTGTGGATGGAAAGCAGCAGTTCGTCATTGGAAAAAGGTTTGGTGATGTAGTCAAATGCGCCGTAGCGCATGACCTCAACAGCGCTTTCAATGGAGCCGAAGGCCGTCATGATAAGCACAGGAATGTACGGCCAGTTCTTTTTAACCCGCTCAAGCACTTCTCGCCCTGTGACCTTGGGCATTTTCATGTCGGTCACAATAACGTCCACTTCGCTTTCGTCCAGAAATGCCAGTGCGGTTTCGGGGTCGCTGATGGCCGTGACGGCATAGCCCTCGTCTTCAAGCAGGGTTTGCAACACCAGCAGATAGTTTTTTTCGTCGTCAATGATCAGAAGATGCGCTTTTTCGCTCATTATGTATCCTATGCGCCAGTTTGGGCTTTGGGCAGCAAAACCCTTACCAGCGCCCCGCCCTCGGGGCCGTTTTCAAGCTTGATGACACCGCCGTGGCTTGAGATGATCGACTGCACAATGGGCAAACCAAGCCCTGTGCCGCCGTCCTTGGTAGTAAAGAAGGGATCCAGCAGGTTGGGTAGCGTAGCGGGGTCAAAACCGGGGCCAGAATCAAGAAATTCAATGCAAACGTGGCCGTTGTCGTCAATACGCCCATTTATGCGCACAACGCCCGGCCCATCCATCGCCTGCTGGCCGTTCACAAGAATATTGTAAAAAGCCCGGTACAGCAAATCCTTGTCGCCGGGTGTAAAAAGTCCACTCTCGCACTGCCGTTCAAGCGCCACGCCGCAGCGCCCCATCTCGCCTTCAAGAAAGGCCAGAACCTGATCCAGCACCACATTCACGTCCACAACGTCCTGCTTGGGCTGACGGGGACGGGCGTAGTCCAGAAAGTCGTTGACTGTCTGCGAAAGGCGAACAGCCTCGTCATAAATCGCCCCAAGAATGCGGCGCGTACTGGCGTCGGCCTTGTCGGTACGGCGTTGCAGCAGCTCGGCGCTGGAACGAATGATACCCAGCGGATTGCGAATTTCGTGTGCGATACTGGCCACCACCCTGCCCATGCTCACCAGCCGTTCATTGCTGTGCAACTGGTTTTCAAGAACCCGGTTCTTGTACATGCGCGCCGCCAGCACCCGCTCCGACCTATGGATCAGCATGAGCAGCAGGCCAAACATGATCACAGAAGAAAGCAGGCACATAACAACAATGATGCCCTGAAACGTGAGCACCTGCTCATAGTCGCCCGTAATGTCCTGCGTAAGCTCCAACGCGCCCATGATGGGCGCTTCCTCCCCTGGGTGCAGGGGTTCGCCGCGCAGGGGATAGAGAATGCGCAGCACAAACGAGCCTTCCTGCAACGGCACGCGGAAGGGAGCCTGCCAGCCCGGCATGGTCGAGATGATTTCCGACCTCGGCGCGCCGCCTTCCAGGATGTCGTCCAGATATGGCGGGGATAAACCGGCGCGGCCCAGATCTTCCTTCTTGGTGGAATACGCCACCAGACGCGAAAAATCATAAATACGCAGCCGCTCGACCGGCAAACCGTGAATGACGGACTTCACCACCTGATCCAGCCTGTCATACTGCTCCGGCTGGCGCAGGGCGATACGCCCGTAGCCCAGCAAGGTGGGCAAGGCGAACCGGCGGAATATCTGGCTGTTGAGGTTTTCCACAAGCTGCTGGGCAAAGTTCTCCTGCCGTGTGAGCAGAGTCTCGCGCGCAGAGTTGGAAATAAAGAAAGAAAGCCCCAGACTGGTCAGCAAAATGACCACCAGCGAGAGCCAGGATAATGTGCGGGCGTAACTTGGCAACGCGCTATCCGTGTCTACGGCCTGGGCGCAGGCATCCTCGCACTGGCGGATGCAGGCTTCGTTACGCTGCTTTTTTCTGAACATGACAATGCCTTTGCGCGCGCGGCGGCTCCGGGCGGCGCGGCACTTCTGCCAGCACCGCCGGGGCGCAGGGAAAACGACCGCTGCGCCCCGCCGCAAAGCCGCCGCTACGCGACAGGTTATAAAAACCCCAGGCATATCGAAAGCCGCCGCCTGACGGCCACCGCCATTCCTGAAGCACATTTCGGCACACAGGCAAAGGGTTGCAACCAGCGCGGAACACCGTTTTTTTGCCCTTGGCAACCGGCCCGCACCGTTCACTTGCTTAAAACTTCTGTTCCATTCTGGGTACGGCAAGGTATTCGGCCAGATCGGCTTCTTCCTGCGCGTAACCCCCAGCCCCAAGCCGGGCGTTGGCAAGGCGTTTGCCCAGCTCCACTGCGGGTTGATCCAGCGGATTGATGCCCATGAGCCAGCCCGTAAACAGGGTGGCCGCCTCAAGCAGCAACATGAGCGAACCAGCGGCGCGGGGGCCGTTGTTGTGCATTTCCACATGCAGCAGGGGCACGCCGCTCTGGCACAGGGCCATGCGGGTTCCAAGGGCCTCGGCTTCAAGCAGGCTGCCAAAGGGCTTGGCCCGCAGCCAGGCCCACTGATCCGGCACATCCATGCCGAAATTGGGTCCCTGCGCCTGATCGCGGCTGGTCAGGAAAATGCACCCCTTGTTGCGTGGGCCGCTCAAAAACATCTGGTTGATGGAATGCTGATCCGTCACCCCCGTGGCTGGCACAGGCTGGCTGCCCTGCCCGTCCTTGCCCAGGCTTTCGGCCCAAAGCTGGGCAAACCAGTCGCCGTAGGCGGCCCATTGCGGGATGTAGCTGAAAAATATCAGCTGGCTGTAGCCCTTATCTTCCAATGCCTTGGCCCAACAAGCCAGGGCAAACGAAGGATGCTCGGCCACCTGCTCCGGATTTTGCAGCAGGGGGCGGGCAACATCGGCTGCACCGTCCAGCAGGGCCTGCCAGTCTATGCCCAGAAAGGCCGCGGGCAAAAGCCCCACAGCAGAAAGGGCCGAATAGCGGCCGCCAAGATAATCCGGCACTTCAAGGGCGGTCAGCCCATAGTGGTTGGCTTCTTCACGCAGGTAGCCCTTGCGCTCATCGGTGACAACGATCATCTGATCCTGCCAGCCCTCGCCCATGCTGGCCTTAAGCCAGTCGCGCACAAGAAAATACTGCGAGATGGTCTCAATGGTGCCGCCAGACTTGCTGATGCACACCACCACGGTTTCCGCGGGATTGAGCTTGCCGAGCAGGGCTTCAAAGCGCTCCGCACAGACATTGTCCGCAATCCATAGCCACGGGCCGCGATGAGCGGGGCCGTCCTGCCCCGGCGCAAAGGCCTGCTGCATGGCCCGAGCCCCAAGGGCAGAGCCGCCGATGCCCAGCACCAGCATATGCTTGTAGGCCTTGATGCGGGGAATCAGCGGGGCCATTTCCACTTCCAGCTTGGCGCGGAAGGGCATGGAAATAAAGGGCAGCTCGCCGGATGCCAGCTCGCGCTGAAGCCTCTGGGCTACTTCCGGCGCGCGAACCTTCAGGGCCGCAGCAGAATCAGCGTCAAGGCGATGAGCATACGCTCTCGACCATTCGAGCAAATGAGGCATGGATACCTCCTGTGGTGTTGCGCCGCGTTCCTGGCGGCGCATTACAAAAGTCGCAAGGGTTTGGGAGCAAAAAAACGCCGCCGCACGGCCTTGTATGTCTGCGGACGCACGCCAAACCGGCAGTGCCACAGGGCACAGGCATCGCGCGCCGCACAGGCGCGCACCTCTACCCTGTCGCCAGCACAGCCCATGCACTGCCTGCGAATGGCCCGCAAGGCCTGACGCGCGGCTTCTTCCGCCGGGGCGGGGCATTCCTCGCCCGCCAGTGTGGCAAGCCGCCAGGCCCAAAGGGGACACTCTTCATCCGCGCAGGCGCGAACCGCCTTGGCAGACGCACCCTGACACTCCAGACAAAACTGCCGGATGGCTGTCAGAGAACCATTCTTGCCCCTGCCGGAATTTTTTGCGCGTTCTGCGTCCGTGGTCATCAGGATTTGGAAGCCCCGCAGCATTTTTTGTATTTTTTGCCGCTGCCGCATGGGCAAGGATCATTACGCCCCACCTTGGGTTCCTGCCTGCGGTAGGCGTCAGGCCGCAGGGCCACGCCGTCCACATAATAAATCTTGTCGTCCTTGCGCTGAAAAAAGCTGCGCTCGCCCAACTGGCGGGGGATCCCTTCCAGCTCGTAATAGGCATAAAATTCAACGACATCAAAAAGTTCGCCGTGTTCTCCGGCGGGAACATCATTTTCGGTCGCGGCAATATCAAGACGCAGCCAAGTGATATCCCTGGTCTGCTCGGCCAGCTTGTCGGCGTCCACATTTTCCCGGTAGTCAGGATGCGTGGTTTCCACAAGCCACTGATGGCGGCCAAGCACATAGGCCGAATACCGCGAACGCATGAGGCTTTCTGCGTTCTGGGGCCAGGACGCGCCTTCAATATGGGGGCCGCAGCATTGGTCCAGAGACTGGCCGCTGCCGCAGGGGCAAAGTTGAGACATGAAAATTCCGCCTTGGTTTAAGCCCTCAGGGGGCATATGCAACACAATAAGCATAGCTTATGGCAAAGCAGGCGGCAAGAGCGGCAAGGCGGGATGAATGCGGGGGACAAAAAAAAAGCGGCATGCACAGGTGACGCGCCAAGTGCATGCCGCAGGAGACCGAACGACCTTATCTGTCTGTGACCGGAGGAGAGAGCGGCCTTGGAGGCCGCAATTGGACAAGACAGCCAGGACGAACGGCGGTATTGGTCGCACCGGCTTCTGCCGCCGGGCTTGTGATTGAGTCAAAATTCAGTTCAAGCGTGCCGTTCTTTGCTTCTTCGGCGCGGGCAGTGCCAAGGGGCATGCCTTGCGCATCATAAACGGCGCAGGGCGTTCCCTTTGCTGGCGCGCGCAGACCATACAGCAGGCACCAGATGTGGCCGGATTGCGCTTGCGCGGTAGTGTCAGCATTCTGTTCCACGCGCACGATTTCTCCGCAGCCAAGGGTTGTCAGTTGGCGTATGTACTTGCTGCCAAGCCTGAACACCACAACCCCGCCCAACAGGGCCAGACCACAGCATCCCGCAGCCAGCACAAAGGGGTTATAGCCGGTAACGCGCCGCAAGTACGAAGTAGACGCCGCCCGCATGGCGGTTTCATCGGCATGCACAATAACAGTATAGTGCTGCGTGGTGCTGGCAGCCGCACCCCTGAAGGAAACCTTCAGGCCGTAACTGCCGGGTTCCGCCACGGCATCGGCGCGCACACTGCCTCGCCACATGCCGTTGCCAAACCAGTAGCCCGCAAAGAATCCTTCCAGATCATAAAAAAGGGCCGGATTTTCCGGGATAAATTGCGCCTTGAGGTCGCTGTTGACGGGATTTTTGATGGTCAGCGGCCCGGATATGGACACGCTGCCGCCGGGCAGCAATTCGATCACATCCGCGCCAGACCTTGCGAGTCCTTGCAGGCCGTCAAGCATTCCCAGCAGGGCAAAACCCAGCAACAGGGCGCACAGAGCGCCCCAGTACCGCTGCCGGGCACGGGTCTGGAGGCAGTTTTGCCAACCCTGACTCTTGATGAATTCCCCCATAGGTTCCTTCCTGCCCGCCTGTGGTATGGTCATGACACACGACATGCTGCTGCTCCCGTTTATCGGCGATCAATGACAGGGCACATGGACGCTTCGGCCACGTGCCAGCTTACGAGCCGCTGCCCGAGGCGCGGCAGTTCCACAAGGCTCTGAAACTCGGCGGGATATACCTGACGCACCTTTTTGGTGAGCCAGAAGGCCCCTGCCCACGTAGGCACCGTGATGCCAAAAAACCATGCGCAGAACACCAGTTCCGAGGCCCCAGAACTGTGGGCCGACTGATACATGCCCACAAAGATCGCGCCAACCATGACTGCGTTGGCCGCAACCCGGATTATGCTGGAATAGAGGGTCTGACGGTAACTGTTCATTGATGCTCTCCTGAGTGTGTTTGTCCACCCGAGGTGCGCCGGAGCGGGGCGAACCGCTCCGGCGCGCAGGGTGGGGGTAGGCACCCTGGGGGTTTACTTCTTGAAGATGTTGGTCTTGGACACGTTCATGATACGCATGGCCTGGGCCTTGTCGGCATTGCGGTAGGCAATGCGCATTTCGTCGCCTGCGGTCCACACATAGGCCGGGTAATCCTGGGCTTCAGCAGGAATCTTAAAGGTAATCAAAGACTTCTGACGGCCAGAGTACACGGTGACGGTCTGCTGATCCTTGTCGATAATGGGGAAGGTCTTGCCCTTGACCTTGGGATGGTCGGAGCCGACGTTCTTTTCCACATCGGTGAACTGCACGGCCAGTTCGCGCACGCTGTTGGTCTTCTGGTCATAGATAAGCACGGTGTTCTTGGCTAGGTCGATCATCAGGCGGCCGCCCACACTGGGACTCGGGCCCATGTCTTTGGATTCCACAGGCAGCTTGAAGGTATGCGTGCCGCCGCTGTAGTGCGGGTTAAACTGATCGTGCGTCACGTCCACCACGATGGTGAGGGTATTGGCTGCGGGATCAAAGGCCACACAGCGTCCCTGTTCCACGCCTCCGTCAAAGTTGCAGCCGGTGAGCAGTGCAACAGAGAAGGCCATCGCCAGCATAAGCATCAGGTTACGAATCTTCATGGCGGGTCTCCTTCTAGTTGGCCGCGGGCTGGTTCTTCTTGGCGGCAATTTCCGCCTTGGCGCCCTGTACCATCTTGACGGTTATGTAAAGGGAGATAGCCGACACGAAACCAAGTACGTCGACTGTAGCAGCCGGGCCAAGCAGCCAGCCCCATGCCGGGAATTCAGCTTCAACCAGCTTGCACACAACCGAGATGAGGCAGCCGATAACGGCCAGGCCAAACACGAAGCGGATGCCGTAGCCCTTTACATACTTGGTGGCGACAACGCCGATCTGCGCGCCGATGGCCGCACCGCACAGCATGATGAGAGCGGCAAGCAGTTCCACGCGGCCCTTGTATGCGTACGAAGCCGTGCCGTAGAGGCCGGAGATGGCGACTTCAAAGAGGTCCGTACCCACCGCCAGATGGGTGGGGCAGCCGACAAGATACACCAGGGCGGGCATGCGGATAAGACCGCCGCCGATGCCGAGGATACCAGCCAGCCAGCCGGTGAAGAAACTGACGAAGATGGGCAGCCATGCGGAGCAGGTGATGTTGGCCTGCTTGAAGTGGAACACGGGCGGAATCTTGATGGCGTGCAGGCGGGAGGCCCAGTCAACGCCGGTGGCACCGTGGTCAAGTTCCCTGTTCTGGGCCTTGGCTTCGCGTTCCTTCCTGCGGCGGGCGGCGATATCGTGAAATACAAGCCATGCCAGCAACACCAGCAGGACAACGTACAACCAGCGCACGACCTTGTCGACGGAACCCAGACGTTCCAGCCACATGACCATCTGCGCGCCAACTTCCACGCCCACGATGGTACCAACCAGCATGGTCAGGCCCAAACCGTAGTCAACGTTGCCGAACTTGCCGTGCCGCATGGTCGAGATAAGCGATTTACCCGCCATCTGCGCCACGTCGGTACCAATGGCAAAGGCCATGGGGAAACCAAGAATGTTCAGGCCGGGGGTAACCATCCAGGCGCCGCCCATGCCGAAGAAGCCGCCGATAATGCCAACGCCCAAACCAAGAATGACAAGGCCCGGCCAGAAAATGAACACGCCGGAAATGGGCATCAAAATATACAACCATTCCATAACTTGCCTCCTTCCGACTACTTTTCGGACAATTCGCGGTGCCTGAGGTCAATGCCGATGTGCGTCATGACGACATCCGCCAGCCAACCCAATATGCAACCTGTGACCGGGATGATGGCCATAGTCAGAATGGCAAAAAAGAAGTGGCTTTCATTATACATTTCAGCCCACCAGTACAGTATACCGTCAAGCTTGCGCGTATCGGCAACCACCACAACGTTGGCAACCTTGCCGCCGCCAGCAGCCAGGGCCGCGCCGGGCAATGCCGCAACCAGCAGCGCGCAACCTGTAAGCCATGTCCAGAGCCTCTGCATCCTTTTCATAACTTCCTCCACATCAAAATGTGACATCTCCACTTCAACCACATCTTACCCATTTTGCGATGACTCCCGTCGGGGCAGGCACCGCCTCGTTGCCTCGAATGTGAAAGTATTAGCAAAGGCTGTGCCATTGCATAATTATTGCCTGTAATTGCGCCTTTTTTTCTATTTTTGCGCGAAAATTCTTGTCACGAAGGGCAATGTTTTTTATACTCAGCCCCAAGATTGCGCTTTTTTGCACAAAACAGGGAATCACCATGCGCTTACACAGAACACTTCCCCAGGGCAGCTCACTGGAGTTCACGGCGTTCTTTATGAATCGCAGCCTTGCAAGCCGCATGCTGATGCTAGGCTTGCCCCTGCTGGCGCTCGTACTGCTGATTATTTTTACTGCTACAGGCAGCAGCATCGAGGCCATTCTTGATCGCGCAATTGCGCGCAATGCACAGCTTCAGTCACAGGCAATGAGCCTTGCGCTGGAACAGGCCCTTGAAGAAACGCGCAATCAGCTGCTTATTCTCGCTGCTGGCTCCATGGATCAAAAAGACATGGCCAACCGGCTCAAATTCCGCGCCAAGGCCGGCGGCTTGCGCTACAGGGAACTGGCTTTTGAGGGTTTGGCTCCTGACAACCGCTATCTGCTTGTCAACACGGGCGGAGATATCATCAATGTTCCCATGCGGCAGGCTCTTGCCAGCCCCACCGGCCCCTTCCACTCCATTGCTTCTGAACACCGCACCGGGCACGTCAGCGTTGCTCAACCCGTGGAAGTGACCTACTCCATGGTGCCGGTTAAGGGCAGCAACCAGAATATCAACCTGCACGTGCTGCGTTTTTCCACCCCGGTTCATGATGCGGAAGGCACGTTTGCCGGCTACCTGATGCTTTCGCTGGATCTGCGGGAGCTGCGGGATATCCTGTCCACATACTCCGGCCCCAATGCCCCCATTGCCGCATCAGGCGATGAGGGGCGCGTGCGTACACTTTTTTTTGATCGCGATGGCTGGATGCTCTTTCAGTCCGAGGTGCCGGATGCTGGTCTGGCCCAGCGCAGCTTGGGCACGGATGCCGTGCGCGCTGGTTTTATCGGCGATTTTGGCAGGCCGGGATTCAACACCGCATTCCGGCCCGGCCCTGAGCACCTCAATTACTGGAACATGGTATCCGATGTGCAGGAGGGCAAATCAGGCCAACTTCCCCTTTCTGAAAACAGCTCCCTGTGGAGCAGCAGCCAGATGCGGGTGGAGAGGGTAAGTTACGTGCCTGTAACCTTTAGCCCAGCTTCGCAGGCAACAATCGTACTGGGCGGTCTGGCGGTACTGGACACCAGTTTTACCACCACACGCACGGGCGTGCAGCTCATGGGCATCTATGTGGGGGCCTTTGTTGGCGGCATGCTGCTTTTGGGCCTTAGCCTTTGGTGGCTGGCACGGCAGACGGGCAGATCGCTCAATGCCGTAACTGCGGAACTTGAACGCTGCAACGCCGAAGGGGATGACAACAATATAGATATGCCCCAACTGCCGCGCGAACTGGAACGGCTCAAGTCTGGTATAAACACCCTGCTTGAACGCTTGCGCTTTGCCGCGGAGGCCCGCCGCCTGCGAGCCGCAGAGGATGATGCCCAGCAGCAGCGCGAGCCAGTGGAAGATCTACCGCATCCCGAAGACCTGCCCGTCAACAGCCTTATTGGCACATCACCCACCATGCTTGCCTTGTGCGACAATGTTCGCAAGGCATCGCAGGTGATGGCCGACGTGCTGGTTGTGGGCGAAACCGGCACAGGCAAGGAGCTGGTTTCCGAAGCCATCCACAGGCTCAGCGCGCGGGCGTCGGGGCCGTTCATTACCATCAATTGCGGCGCTCTGGATGAAAATCTGCTTATGGATACGCTTTTCGGGCATGTGAAAGGCGCATTCACCGAGGCGCGCGCGCCGCGCAAAGGGGCTTTTCTGACGGCGCAGGGCGGCACCCTCATGCTGGACGAAGTAGGCAATGCTGCCCCCAAGGTGCAGCAGGCCCTGCTGCGGGCGCTCTCCACCAGGCGAATCAGGCCGCTTGGCAGCGATGAAGACATGCCTTTTGACACGCGCATCATTGCGGCGACCAATGCTTCCCTTTTAGATGATTCACAGAAGGGTTCGTTCCGCGAAGATTTGTACTACCGGCTGGCCGTCATCACCATCAACACGCCGCCGCTGCGGGAGCGTAAGTCGGATATTCCCTCGCTGGCGGTCTTTTTTCTCTCAGAGGCTCTCAAGGCCAAGGCCAGGCTGAAAGCCGAGGGTGCGGCACAACCCGTTGGCGCTCTGACTGCCATGACCGCCGCCATGCCGCAGGTCAGCAAAGGAGCAATGGCCAAGCTGATGGACTACGACTGGCCCGGCAATGTACGCGAATTGAAAAACACCCTCACGCGGGCCCTGACATTCTGCGAAGGTGGCATTCTACTTGCAGAAGATATTCAGCTTGGCGCGGCTACCCAGGCGCAAAGCGACGCCATTCCGGCAGGTCAGAGCGAAACTGCGGCAGCTCCGGCGCAGGAATCGCGCAAACCGCAGGAGGATCCTTGCGAGCAGGGATTTTGCGCAACGCCCACTGCCGAAGATCCTGCATCGGCAGAAGGTCTGCCCGGCAAGTTGATCAACCCTGCTACCGCGGATATTCCCGTGCAGGCCCCTGTGGGCGAATCTGCCCCTCAGCCGCAAAACGAGGCCCCCGCACAACTGGATACCCTGCTGCGCGGCAAGGACTCTGCGGACAAGCTCAACCGGCGCGTCATGGAGGTCTGGCCGACCATCGCCGCTTCGGGCAGCATCAGCAGGCAGGAATATCAGGCGCTTGCCGGGAAAAACATTTCCATGCGCACGGCCCAGTACGACCTGCAACTGCTTGTGCAGTTGGGGCTTGTGCGCAAGGACGGACGCGGCCCTGCGCAGAGATATATTGTAATCGGGCAGGGACGCTAACGAGCGACATTTACGCATCAGACATTCAGCATCATCAGTTTCAGGGCATGACGAAAATCTGCGATCAAGGATATCCGTATGGCCTCTCTGCTGAAAAAACTGTTTGGCATTGCTCCCCGGGTTGGTCGCGAGGCGGCCATGGACGCCTTCAACAAGCGTTATGTTTCGTTCAAGGAACTGCTCCAGGCCAATGCAGATCTGGCCGGGGTAATGGCCGGGCTGGACGCAACCCTGCGCGGCGACAAGCACATGGAAACCAGCGAAGTGCGCAAGCAGGCCCGACGGGCCATATTTCACTGCGAGCGCATGGCCTCGACCCTCAGCGAAATGTCGGGCCAGTGCGACATATTACTGGGCAGCGCCGTACATTCCATTGCGGCGCGCATTGAGCACGAGCTGGATCAGCACACGCGCGGCGATGTGCCGCAGTTTACCCTGCCCCTCTCTGAGGTTGACGCCAGCATGGCTTACAGCGTTGGCGGCAAAAACGCCAACCTCGGCGAACTGCGCAACATGCTTGATATGCCGGTGCCGCGCGGATTTTCCATCACTATCCGGGCTTGCAGCTACTTTTTGCTGCGCACGCCGGGCCTGTTCAAAAACCTCTTCCAACTGCTGAAATCCGTTGACCCGGAAAAGCCCGCGCGGATTGCAGAAATTTCCCAGAATATTGAGCAGCTCGTGCAGGAAGCCCCCATCCCGGCAGAGGTTGAGCAAGCCCTGTTTGCAGAATGGGACACGGCTTTCGGCAAGAACGCGGATGTGGTTGTGGCCCTGCGCTCAAGCGCCATTGCCGAGGACGGGGTGCAATCCTTTGCCGGTCAGTACCGCAGTATCCTCGGCGTTACCCGCCAGGATCTGCTGTCCGCTTTCAAGAAGGTGGTTGCCAGCCTGTTCTCGCCCCGCGCCCTGACCTACCGCGCCGAACACGGCTATGATCTGGACGCCACGGGCATGGGGCTGTGTTGTGTTGAAATGGTGCGGGCCAAGGCCGCTGGCGTGGCTTTTTCGCGCCATCCGGTAGACCTGCGCTCCAATGCCACTGTCATCAACGGCCTGTGGGGTCTGGGAGAAATGGTCGTGGACGGCTCGGGAACCCCCGACCAGTGGCTGGTTTCCCGCGCCACAAAAAAGATCACAATGGCCACCATTGCCCACAAAACAGTGCGGCTGCGCCTTGTACGCACCACAACCGGCCTTGTGGAAAGCACGCTCGAATCCGTTCCCGATCCCCTGCGCGATGTTCCCTGCCTCAGTGATGATCAGGTGCGCAAACTGGCTGAAATGGTCATGGAGCTGGAGCGGCACTACCAGTATCCGCAGGATATGGAATGGGCCGTGGACGAAGACGACCAGATTATTCTGCTGCAAACCCGCCCCATGGGGCTGGACAGCGCCTCTGAGGAACATTCAGCCCCGGCCCTGCGGCATCTGCGCCCCCTGCTCTCGGGCGGCGATATCGCCGCGCGGGGCGTGGGGTGCGGCCCTGTCATTCATGTGGGCGAAGGGGAAGACATGACGCACTTTCCCGAAGGGGCCGTCATGCTGCTTGCCCATTCATCGCCCAACGCCATGGCTGCCATGCGCCGCGCCTCGGCCATCATTGCTGAAACTGGCAGTCTTACCGGTCACATGGCTTCCATTTGCCGCGAATTTGGCGTGCCGACCATCATGAACCTGCCGGGCGCCAACAGTATTCTTGCCGAGGAGCAGATCGTCACCGTTGATGCGCTCACCGGCAGAATTTTTGACGGCGAAGTGCAGGAGCTGCTGGCCCTGCGTCTGGTGAAGCCCCAGGCCCGCCCCAGCAGCCCGGCTCTGGTGCTGTTACGGCGCATTGCACCCTACATTCTGCCGCTGCATCTGGTGGATCCGCGCGCGGATACATTCACACCCCGCCACTGCACATCGTTACACGACATCATGCGCTATGTGCACGAATTGAGCTATTCCCAGATGTTCCAGATATCCGACAGGGTTACGGACCACTGCGCCGGTGTTGCCAGCAAGCTGGTCTGCACGGTACCTCTTGATCTGCACGTGATTGATCTGGGCGGCGGGCTGCGTAATCCGGAATCCCGCCAGGTGACGCCCAACGATGTGCTGAGCGTGCCTTTCAAGTGCGTGCTGGACGGCATGCTCAATCCAGCGGTGCAGGCACGTGGGCCACGGCCTGTAAACATGCGCGGTTTTCTTTCGGTCATGGGGCAAACCGCTATTGGCTGCAATGAGGAGGGCTGTTCACGCTTTGGTCAGCGCAGCTATGCCATCGTTTCTGACCGCTATCTCAATTTTTCGTCCCGCGTGGGCTACCACTATGCCATTCTTGACTGCTGGTGCGGCGAAACCCTGAGCAAGAACTACATCCGCTTTGAATTTGCCGGGGGTGCTGCCGCCAACGCCCAGCGCGTAAGGCGTGTGCAGTGCATAGCCCTGATCCTCAAAGAGCTGGGCTTTACCGTTGAGATAACGGGTGATAGACTGCGGGCACGTTACCAGAAATACCCCAGGCATGAGCTGTGCGCGCGCCTGGATCAACTGGGACGACTCCTGATAATGACCCGCCAGATGGACATGCTCATGGTGGACGATGCAGCAGTGCAATCCTATGCCACCAAGTTCCTTAATGGCGAATATCATTAGCCGCACACCCTTTGCGGGGGTGGGCCCGGCCCCGCACGGCGGCCTGGGCCAACGCGACACAACACGATTGAGGCCCCATGCCGCCCCTAGCCGCATCGCCTGCGCAAACCCCGGAAGGCACTGCCTTCCCTGACCCGCCGCAGACGTTATTAAGCCGTGATTTTGTTCTGCTGTTCTGCATGACCATGTGCTGCAACAGCTTTGTGGCCGTCTTTTACTGCTTTGAGCAATGGCTCGAAGGCCTCTCTGTCAGCCCCAACTGGCGGGGAGTGCTGCTCGCTTCCATGTTTGTCATGGTTCTGATTTTCAGGCAGGTGGCAAGCGTGGTTCTGTTGCGCCGTGGCAAACTCCTGCCCATGGGCACCGCCATCATAGTTTCAAGCGGCGTCATGCTGGCCTACCCATATGTGGGCGGCCCCCATATTATTGAGCTGATTCTGCTGTTGCGCGTGGTGCAGGGCATTGCCATTGCATTTTTCTCCTGCTGCACGGTGTCCGTGCTGGTGAGCTGCATACCCAAGGGCCAAAGCGCGCGAGGTTTTGCAATCTTTTCACTGACCTTGCTGCTGCCCTACTCCATCATTCCGGCAGTGGGGGAACAGATACTTGCCCTGCTTGGGGGCGAACCGCACCTCTTTGCCTTCACGGCCCTGCTGGGCATCCCCTCCCTGCTCATGCTGGTGCCGCTGGCACCACGTCTGCGCAAGCCTGAAATGGCACAGGAAGCAGAAGGCGGCATGTCTGGTCGGGAATTATGGCATGCAGTGAGCCATTCCGGTCTGTTTTTTGTGTACATGGCCTGCATGACATTCAGCATCATGACCGTACTGGCCATCTTTTTCATGAAGGGTTTGTGCTCCATCACCGGCGCGCACCCGGCGTGGTTTTTCAGCACCTATACACTCACCATCATTCTTGTGCGTCTGGTGGGCAGCAACAGGCTTGATACGCTGCCGCGCCACAGAATTACCATTTTGTGCAGTGTTCTGTTGGTCTGCTGCATGCTGGGGCTGGCCTGGGGGCCGCTGTGGGCCTTCATTCCCCTCACCTTCCTGTACGGGCTGGGGCTGGGGCTGCTCTACCCCCTGCTGGCCGCCATGGTCTATGACCGCTCCACGCCCACCACACGCTCCATCAACTCCAATGTGATGATGGCCACCTTCGATTCCAGCGGCATTTTTGCCCCCATAATCGGCGGGCTGGTCATGTACGAGGGCTTCGGCTACCGGGGTGTTTTTGTGGCCACGGCAGTTTCCATCGGCCTGTGCGGCCTTTCCATGGTGGCCGACAAGTTCCGCGTTGCCCAATGGCAACGGCAGGGCCGCCACATAGCTTAAGCTCCAGGCGCTACAACCGAGGGCGCGAGAGCCCGGTCAACAGCAGCCATGCTAGGGCAAGCGGCGTACCGCTTTTGACAAAAATGCAATAATATATCATTTCAATTTCTGGTTCAAAAAACGCTGACATCCTGATCCAGAAACTTGGGAGAAATGATGAAAAACCTGATTTTTGTGACGGCCTGCACGGTTCTGCTCGCAGCCGCCCCCGCGCTTGCACATGGCCCGCATGAACACGGCGCGGCCCGCCTGGACGTGGCTGTGGAAGGCAATACTGTAGAAATCAGCCTCGAAAGCCCCCTTGCCAACGCCCTGCCCTTTGAACACGCCCCACGGGATGCAGCCCAGCGGCAGGCAGTGCAGAACATGGCGGCAACTTTGCATAAGGCAGAAAATATTTTTGTTTTTCCTGCCGCAGCCCAGTGCCGCATCAAAAAGGTAACGCTGGAATCCGAAGCCCTGCCCGAGGCCCTGCTGGCAGCAAAGACTGCCGCGCAGCCGGAACAGGCGCAAGCATCAAAGCAGAACGCACCTGCCGCCCCCGCTGTTGAACCCAAGGCGCATGCAGACCATGACGAACATGCCGGGCACGATGAACACGGTGGTCATGCAGATCTGGACGCGTCTTTTACTTTTGAATGCGTGCAGCCCGATGCCCTGCACGGCATGGACGTGCGTCTTTTCTCCGCATGGCCAGCCCTGCATGAACTGCGCGTGCAGATAGTCAGCCCCACAGGGCAGCACGCCGCCGAACTGAACGAACAGGCCCACACCCTCAAGTGGTAAATCCCATGAATTCCGTTATGCCAACAGCAGCGCAAGCGCCTTGCAGCATGAATGCGGGCGAGCAGGCAGTCCTGCTTGAAAACTGTACTTTTTGCTGGCCCGGCCAAAAGGAAGAAACCCTGCGCATCCCCATGTTCAGCGTGGGCAAAGGGGAGACGGTCTTTCTTTCCGGCCCCAGCGGCGGGGGCAAAAGCACCCTGCTCAGCCTCATTGCTGGCATACTGCAACCATCCTCTGGCAGTGTGCGCGTCAACGGAATTCGTGTGGACACCTTGCCCAGATTCGCCAGAGACTCCTTTCGCGGTGACACCATCGGCCTGATATTTCAGCAGTTCAATCTTGTTCCGCATCTCTCCATGCTGGATAATGTGCTGCTGCCCTGCCGCTTTTCGCCCAAACGCGCCACACGGGCAACGGAAAAGGACGGAAGCCCGGAGCAATCGGCGCAACGCCTGCTTGAGCGTCTTGGTCTTGGGCCGGAACTGTGGCGCAAAAGCGTAAGCCGCCTTTCCGTTGGGCAACAGCAGCGGGTTGCCGCCGCCCGCGCCCTTGTGGGGTCGCCGCCGCTGGTCATGGCTGACGAACCCACCTCCGCGCTGGATGCGGAACGTCGGGCAGATTTTCTGCATCTGCTGCTGCCCGAAAGCGCCGAGGCCGGATCAAGCCTGCTGTTTGTCAGCCATGATCTGTCTCTGGCGGATTTTTTTGAACGCCGTGTCAGGCTGGCAGAGATCAACAAGGCCGATATCAGCAGGGCCGACAAAGGAACAAACCCGCAAGGGGAAACCGCATGAGCCGTTGGCGTTTTTTGTTGGGCCTCGCCTGGTCGAGCGCCTGGAACCGCCGGGGAACCCTGAGCCTTGTGGTGTTTTCCATCGCGCTTTCCACCACCCTGTTGCTCGGCATGGAGCGTGTACGCACTCAGGTACGCGATAATTTTGTTCAGGCAGTTTCCGGCACGGATCTGGTGGTGGGCGCACGCGGCAGCGAATTGCAACTGCTGCTCTATGCCGTGTTCCACATGGGCAAAGCCACCAACAATATGGGGTGGGGCAGCGCCCAACGCATTGCCCAACGCAAGGACGTGGCCTGGACGATTCCCCTTTCGCTCGGCGATTCGCATAAAGGATTTGCCGTAGTGGGCACTACGGGCGATTTTTTCACCCAGTACCACTACAGCAGGCGCATGCATCTGCAATTGGCGCAGGGAGCTCCTTTTGACGGCATCTTTGATGTTGTGCTGGGGGCTGAGGTTGCCAGCAAAGAGCACTACAGGCTGGGCGACAGGCTGGTGCTCAGCCACGGCTCGGGCAGCGCCCACCTTGCCCAGCATACGGACAAGCCCTTTACTGTGTGCGGCATTCTTGCGCCCACAGGCACGCCTGTGGACAGGGCTTTGTACATCAGCCTTGCCGCCATGGAGGCCATCCACATCGACTGGCAGGGCGGCGCGCCTGTGCCGGGTTTTCATGTACGGCCAGATCAGGTAACCAAGTTCAGCCTCGCGCCCAAGAGCATTACGGCTGTGCTGGTTGGTCTGAAAAACCGCGCCCGTGTTTTTGCCGCCCAAAGGGAAATCAACGCCGACCAGCAGGAGGCCCTCATGGCCGTTATGCCCGGGGTGGCGCTGGATCAGCTGTGGAGCCTGCTGCGCTCGGGCGAAAATGCCTTGCGCGTCCTTTCCTGGCTTGTAACCGTTGCTGGACTGGCGGGCCTTGTGGCCGCCATTCTGGCAGGGCTGGGCGAACGGCGGCGCGAGCTGGCCGTGCTGCGCGCGGCAGGGGCCAGCCCTCTGGATATTGTGGCCCTGCTGTCGTTTGAAAGTACGCTGCTGGTCGTGGCGGGCGCGCTGGCGGGTACTGCCGCCCTCGCCGCCCTGCTGGCTGTGTTTGGCCCGATGCTGACTTCGGGTTATGGACTGAATCTTACGCTCACGCTGCCCACAGCCGCCGAATGGCGTTTGCTCGGCGGGATTGTAGCCGCGGGTTTTGCCGCAGGGCTTATCCCGGCATGGCGGGCCTACCGCATGAGTCTGGCAGACGGCCTCAACGCCTCTGTATAATAAAGGAACCTGCCATGAAAACAGCTTCGCCCACAGGGCGCATCCTCTGCTTGCTGGCAGCCTTGCTGTGCGGCTGGCACAGCGCAACCGCCCTTGCCCTGACTGACGATTACGAGCAACAAAAAATCGAACACTGGCAGCCCTCGCGCGAAGATGCGGACGCTGCCGCCGCCGCAAAAAAGAGCGGAAAGTACACCGAAATCACTTGGGACAAGCTTATTCCGCCATCATGGAATCCCGCAAAAGTTTTCGACAAGTTCAATTTTGACAAGTTCAGTGATGACGACCCCAGAGCGGACAAAGCCCTGAAAGAGTTTCAGACCCTGTGGAGCAATGCGCCCGCCAACAAGACGCTGAGCGGCAAGATGGTGCGCATTGCCGGATTTGTGGCTCCGCTCGATTTTCTGGGCGGCGATGAACTGGCCGAATTTCTGCTGGTTCCCTATTTCGGCGCGTGCATTCACGTACCGCCGCCACCGGCCAACCAGATCATCTACGTCACACTGGACAAGCCACGCGGCATACAGATGATGGACACCGTGTGGGTTTATGGAAAGCTTGAAATCGAAAAAACAGAAAGCGACATCGGCGATGCGGGATACCGCATCAAAGCTGAGGCGGTGGAACCCTATGTGGAAGACGCAAACAACTGATCAGGCCGAACCTGCCAGTTGCCAGGCGGAAACATCATGCTGCCAGGCAGACCAGCCGCGCATGGGTCACACTCTGCGGCTTACTCCCCTGCGGCGCATGGTGCTGGACTATCTGCAACAGGCACAGGAGCCCGTTAAGGCCTATGACATTCTTGATGCCCTGCGCGGCAAATCCTCCAAGGCCCTCACGCCTGCAAGCGTCTACAGAACGCTTGAATTTCTGCTTAACCAGGGAGTTGTGCACAAGGTCGGCTCGCTCAATGCCTTTGTGGCCTGCGCGCAAGCCTGCCAGGAGCCTCATGCACCCGTGTTCATGCTGGTGTGCCCCGGTTGCCGCAAGAGCCGGGAGGTAGACAATCCCGCGCTGTATCAGACCATCTTTTCCACCATGCAGCAGCAGGGCTTTCAGCTTCAGGGCGACACCGTGGAACTGACCGGCATCTGCCCCCGGTGCGCAGAAATGGACGCTCAGGCTGGCGCGTAATCCCCAAGTTACTTCAGGTTTCTGAATATCTTGCCGGAGAGGCCTCTCCTTCCAGTGGTTCCAGCATAGTCTGTTCTTCATTATCGGTCAGACGCAAAAGGCGGCGCGGATCTCCATAGCCGGAAAAACGCGCCGCCTGCCACGCCCGGCAAATAGACGAGGTGAGAGAGCTGGCAAGATCAACTTGAGCAAAAACAAGAAACCAGGGTTTGTTGAAAACGAAGGGCCTTTGCAGGCCCTTCGTTTTTTCAGTTATTTTTCCGTATTTTCCCCGCCCTTGGCCTCGGCCTTGGCTTTCTTGACGCGCGGGGTTCCGGTGCGGTGCACTACAAACTTGCTGATGGAAGGTTTGCGGTGCACTGGCTCCTGATGCAGGCATTTTGTGGGGCACTTTTCCACACACGCGGAGCAGTACACGCACAGGAAGGGATCATAATTCCACTTTCCGGCTTTTGCATCCACGGTAATGGCATCGGTTGGGCATACTCGTGCGCAGGAATTGCAGAATATGCACTTTTCAACCTCGTTGGTGATCACGCCGCGATAGGCGGGGAAGGGTTCGCGTTCTTCCAGAGGATACAGCCGCGTGGCTGGCTTGCCCGAAAGATTGCGCAGCACGTTTGGGAGCATATACATGGGCTACCTCTCTGTGCAGGAGATGCACGGGTCGATACTCAGCACGATAACCGGCACGTCGGGCAGTTTGCAGCCCGGCAGCATGTGCAGCAGGGGCGGCACGTTGGCAAAGGTGGGCGTGCGCACGCGCATGCGCTCCAGATTCTTGGTGCCGTTGGCCCGGATGTAGTAGAACAGCTCGCCGCGGGGCTGCTCCACACGAAAGACCGATTCACCCTCGGGGTTGCCGGTGACCTTTACGGTCAGCTCGCTTTCGGGCAGGCGGTTCAAGGCTTCGCGGATGAGCTCTATGGAGTGCAGCACTTCATAAAAGCGAACCTTGGAACGGGCGTAACAGTCGCCGTCATTCTCAACCACGGGAATGAAGTTGAGATCCTTGTAGGCCGCGTAGCCATGCATACGTTCGTCGATTTCCCAGCCGCTGCCGCGCAGGGTGGGGCCGGCGGCGCCCAGCAGGCGGGCATCGTCCTTGCTCAGGTAGCCGATGCCGCGCGTGCGTTCCTGCACGGTGTAGTCGTCAAGCATGGTGCGGGTAAGCTCGCGCATGCCCTTTTCCAGCTCGTCCAGACGCCCATGCATCCAGCGGATCTGATCGGGGCTGAGGTCGCGGCGCACGCCGCCAACCACGTTGACCGAAAGGATAACGCGGTTGCCCGCCGTGGCTTCGCAGATGTCCATGACATGCTCGCGGATGCGCCAGAACTGCTGGAACACGCTTTCAAAGCCAAACGAGTCGGCAAACAGGCCGAGCCACAGCATGTGGGAGTGTATCCGGTGCAGTTCTGACCAGATAACCCGCAAAAACTGCGCGCGCGGCGGCGCTGTAATGCCCATCATGTCTTCAATGGCGTTGCAGTAGCAGTTGGCATGAATGCACGAACAGATGCCGCAAATGCGCTCGACCACAAAGACCATCTGATTGTAGTCCTTGAGCCGCACAAGGCTTTCAAGCCCGCGATGGACAAAACCAAGCTGGGGCACGGCCCCGACCACGGTTTCATCTTCCACCACAAACTTGATGTGCAGCGGTTCGGGCAGTACGGGATGCTGCGGCCCGAAAGGAATCACGGTTGTGCGGTTGCTCATGCCTTCTCTCCTTTGGCCGTGTCATCCTTGGCGGCCTCGGCCTTGGCGGCGGGCCGCCGGACCGTGGTCATGGTAAAGTACGGCGCGTGGGTGACTTCGCCCTCCAGATACATGGCCCCCTGGTAATCCAGAGGCAGATCAGCAAAATGCACCCCGAACTGATCCTGCGTTTCGTTCTCGACGAGTACGGCGCAGAAATATACGGGCGTGATGCTGGGGATGGCGTCGTTCTTGTTCACATCCATGCGCAGATGCACCATGCCCTTGGCGTCCGTGGGTTCCCACACGCACAGTTCGGCGTTGTGGCGCAGGTCGGACATGGTGAGGTTTACGTCAAAGTGATAGAAAAGCCGCAGCGTGTTTTCGTCCATGACGGTCTGCGACATGGTCACAAAACGGTATTTGGCGTTGGCAAGCTGCTGCACTTCTGAAAGCAGCGTTTGCGGCGTCACTTCCTTGGCTTCAAAAAACATGGCTCTATCCTTTCCGGGTTAACCCGCGTTTTGCTGTGGCTTGTCGTGGGCTTCTTCCGGCGCGGACTCCGCCTGCGGCGTCATGTCGGGAGTGCCGTCCTCATCGCCCGGCATAAAGGTGGGCACAGGCTCGGGGCCAAGGCCCATCTTGGCCTTGAGTACGCCAAGGGCCTGCACCACGCCGTCAATGATGGCCTCGGGTTTGGGCGGGCAGCCGGGCACGAACACATCAACAGGAATGATGTTATACGCGCCGTTCAGCACATTATAGGTATCCTTGAACACGCCCCCGGAAAGGTTGCAGGCTCCGATGGAAACCACGGCCTTGGGCGAAGGCATCTGTTCGTATATCTGCTTGAGCACATGCTGGTTGCGGTGGTTGACCGTGCCTGTAACCAGCAGCACGTCGGCATGCTTGGGGTTGCCCGCGTTGACCACCCCGAAACGTTCTACGTCATACATGGGCGTCAGACAGGCCAGCACCTCGATGTCGCAGCCGTTGCAGGAACCGCAGTCAAAATGAACTATCCACGGAGACTTCAGGCGGCTCCGCTTGATCATATTGTCGACGAAACCCATATTCCGGCCTCCTTACGCCACGTACAGCCATAAAAGATTAACCAGGGCCAGGCCCATGCCGAGCAGCAGAGACTTCTTTTGCACCATCCACTGCCACGTCAGACGGGCGGTGATGTTGTCGATAAGAATTTCCGTGAACAGCGACGCGCCCACAAGTACGGCCATTCCCACAAAGCTGGTGTGCCAGAACATGGCGCACAGCCCAAGAATAAGCACAAGGTCAAACCAGTGGGCAATTTCAATCAGCGCAAGGTACGGGCCGGAATATTCGGTCTGCACGCCGCGCACCAGTTCCTGGTGGCCGTGATGGCAGGCCGCAATATCAAAGGGCGACTTGCGCAGTTTGATTGTCAGGGCGTAACCCAGCGCCAGAAACAGCAGAGGCATCTTGAGCAGCAGCGGCTGCTCGAGCTGGAATACAGCGGCAATGGAGAACGAACCTGTGCACATGGCAAAGCCAACGAACACCAAAATCAGAATAGGCTCATAGGCCAGCATGAGCAGCAGCTCGCGCTGCGCGCCCACATTGCTGTAGGGTGAAGGTACGCATACCGCGCCAACCACCTGAAACACCGCGCCCACTGTGAGCACGAAGAACAGCAGCAGCAAATCCCCGCCCATGAAGAAAATCAGCAGGGCAAGCGCCGATGAAATCAGCGTGATGTACGCGCTGAACACCAGCCATGCATTGGTAACCTGGGGCTGTTTGCCCAGCAGTTTGAGTATGTCGTAAAATGGCTGGAGCAGTGGCGGCCCAAGGCGCGACTGAAGGCGCGCCGTGATCCGTCGATCCAGACCGGTAAGCAGGCCGCCCACCAGGGGCGACAGGATCAACCCGCCGATAGCGCTGAAGATGGTGAGCATTACAGCAGACCTCCTACCAGAACGACCAGGAATGCGATGGAAATCATGTCGATGGCCCGCGTGATCTTGCTCTCGCCGAAATACTGGCAAAGATAGAAGTTGGCCACGCGCACGGGTTCAAAGACATTCATGGGGCCTTTGAAGCCGACCACGCCGTCCTTTTCTGCCGCCAGGCCCGAAAAATAGGGCTGCGCATGGGCAGACTCTGGTGTTCTGCGGGCTTCCCGCCATGCGAACCACACCCCCAGACCAAGCAGAATGAACAACAGGTAAATCCACACATAGCCTTCTGCGCTGGTCAGGGTTGCGCCGGGGATAAAACCTTCAATCTGCAGGTTGAAGCGCGCGTAGACGCCGGAAACCGAAGGCTCCACAAAGGTCTTCAACACCATGGGTGAAATGAACGAAAACACCACGGCAAGCCCGCACAGCGAACGCAGCGCAAACATGACCGAGGGCTTGGGATTACCGTGAGCAGCGTGCTCGTGCATCTTGGAGGACGACACCAGCACACCGGCCCAGCGCGCCCAGAAGAGCACGGTAAAGGCCGAGCCAAGCGCCACAAAGAAAACGATGGGCGTCATGGCCTGCGTGGCGCGGGCAATGGCTTCAATAGCCATCCACTTGCCTATGAGCATGCCAAAGGGAGGCAGCATCATGGTGAAAATGCCGATCACGGTGATAATGGCCGTCCGGGGCATTATGCCGTAGAGGCCGCGCATGTCTTCGATATCGCGCGAACCGATGCGCTGTTCAATGGCGCCGACGCACATGAACAACAGGCCCTTGGATACGGAGTGGTAAATGATGATGGTCGTTGCCGCCATCATGGATGCGGCGGTATTGATGCCCACACAGGCGATGATAAGCCCAAGGTTGGCGATTGTGGAATACGCCAGAACCTTTTTTGCATTACTTTGGCTGACCGCAAGGATACATGTGGCCACAAAGGTAAATGCGCCAAACAGGGCCACGATGGTGGACATGGTGGTTCCCGCAAAGGCCGGAGCCATGCGCAACAGCAGGTAGGTGCCCGCCTTGACCATGGTAGCCGAGTGCAACAGGGCCGAAACTGGCGTTGGCGCAACCATTGCGCCGCACAGCCAACTCTCGAAAGGAACCTGCGCCGACTTTGTAAAGGCCGCCAGACAGAAGAACGCAAAGGGCAAAAGAATGGCCGTGTTCTTTACGTCCATTGAGGTCATCTTTTGCAGCACGAGCTCGGTCGAAAGCGTTCCAAGGCTCTTCTGAATGAACAGCATGGCCGAAACAAAGGCCAGCCCGCCCAGAACGTTCATCCACAATGCGCGTTGGGCATTGGCCTTGGCCTCGTCTGTCTGGTCATGCCCTATGAGCATGAAGGAACACAACGTTGTGATTTCCCAGAACAGGAACATCCAGGAAAGGTTGTTGCAGAGCACCAGGCCGTTCATGGCACCGAGGAAGCAGAAAATAATGGCAAAAAATCTGGGCTGGCGCGAAACACGCAGATGCAGATGCTCTTCGTGCAGATCCATGTAGCCCATGCCGTAAATGGTAATAAGCCCGCCAACCACGCTGATGATGATCACCATGATAAGCGACAGGCCGTCTGCCACAAAGGCAGTGATGGGCACTTCATGCCCGGGAAGAACGAATTTAAGGTATAACAGACCAATCAGTTGCAGCAGGGTCATGCCCATAATCAGGCGGCTGCCCAGCTTCCAACCTATGCCAAGAATGTAAACCAGCAACAGCAAGTCCAGCACGCTGAACACAGAATCTGCAGACAGACCCAATATGGTGTCTATCTCAAGCCGAAAAGCGCCGTTCGCTCCCAGGATCACGGCTGCCACCGCCATGACTGTGACCGCTGCAGGCACTATCAACTTGCGAGCGCTGCTGCTTTGCGTGAAATACAGCACAAGCGCCATAATAAACGGCAGTGCTACACAACAAAAAACAAGTGTACTCATCTTCTTTGCCCCACTACATTGCGAGTTGTGAAAAACTTCACTCTTGATAACTTCCTCACAACATAAAAAAACTATCCCCCTCCTTCCATTCTTTGCACATATTATTTTTATTAGAGTTAATCTATGTACATTTTTGCGTCAACATATTTGATTAATTTGGCTCCATTGAGTGTTCAAAGAATAATTCTTAGTAAATCGATATTATTTTAACATTCTGATTTATGGCCCAATTGCCAATCGGCAAAACATCTGTGTTTTTCTGCTCACAACGATGGTTTCTAGAAAACGCAGACAAAACCTGACCAGATTACTTTTTGGTGCAACTAGCGGGGATAATAGAAAACGGCGGCTGTGGGCTGCCCCCCAGAAAAAAAGTAAGCGCCCCTGCGGCGCAGCCATGCGAAAAACATGGCATTGTGCTGCAAGGGCGCTTGCTGCCAGCCGTAATGGCTGACTCAAACAACTGCACTCTCCCCCGGTCAGTGCCGGAGGAGATATGGGATCAGGCGTTGAACACCAGAGGGCCTTCAGCCATGGTGGCGACCATGACGGCCTTGATGGTGTGCAGGCGGTTTTCCGCCTCTTCAAAAGCCATGTTGCGCGGCGACTCAAAGACTTCATCGCTCACTTCCATGCATTCAATGCCAAAGCGCTGATAAATGTCTTCGCCAACTGCGGTATCACGGTTATGGAAGCTCGGCAGACAATGCAAAAACTTGCATTGGGGATTGCCCGTCAGTTCCATTGCTGCCGCGTCCACGCGATACGGCGTCAACAGATCAATGCGCTCTTTCCATACGGAATCAGGCTCGCCCATGGACACCCAGACATCAGTGGAGAGAAAATCGCAGTCTTTAACGCCCTCGGCCACGCTTTCCGTGCGCGCAATACGCGCCCCAGTGCTCTTGGCTATGTGGAGGGCCATTTCAAAGACTTCGTCAGATGTCCACAAAGCTTTGGGAGCAACAGAACGGAAATCCAGCCCAAGCAGGGCCGAACCAACCATCAGGGAATTGCCCATATTATAACGTGCATCCCCAAGATATGCCAGCGTTTGTTGATTCAAAGGTTTTTCGCAGCACTCGCGCATGGTCAGCATGTCGGCCAAAAACTGCGTGGGGTGCCATTCGTTGGTGAGGCCGTTCCATACAGGCACGCCTGCGTGTTCTGCCAGAGCCTCTACCCTCGCCTGCTCATAACCGCGATACTCAATACCATCATAAAAGCGGGAAAGCACACGGGCGGTATCGGACATGGATTCCTTTTTGCCCATCTGCGAGCCGGAGGGGCCAAGATAGGTCACGCGTGCGCCCTGATCATAGGCTGCCACTTCAAAAGAACAGCGGGTACGCGTGGAATCCTTTTCAAAAAGGATGACAATATTTCTGTCTTGCAGAAACTTCGGCTCACGCCGGACCTTTTTGGCCTGCTTGAGCTGGGCCGCCAGATCCAGCAGATACGTGAGGTCTTCCGGCGTGAAGTCTATTTCTTTCAGAAAATCCCGGTGATACAGCCTGTTGCTCATGACGCATTCCCACCCTTTGCAGACAGTGTGAATCCCTGCGATTAAATCGCAGGTTGAAAACTATAATTCGAGTATCATTCCAATTTCGTCACAGCAGTAAAACTTGGGGCATTTACTGCATTCAACCCACACAATAGCGGGCATATCATCGCGTTTAAACTCGCTGAAGCCGCACTTGAAAAAAAACGGCGCAGCCAGAGTAAAGGCAAAAACCCTCGGCAAGCCGAGATCACGACATCGGTCAACCAGCGCGGCCACCAGCCTTTTGCCGAAGCCCTGCGCCTGACACAGGGGGTGAACCGCCACAGAACGAATTTCCGCCAGATCTTCCCACAGCACATGTACCGCGCCGCAGGCCACAACAACCTCATGCCCGTCCTCAGCCGAGGGAGCCGTGGCGACCATATAGTCCTGAATATGCTGATAGAGATACTGCGGCCCGCGTGCCAGCATGACGTTGGACGACGCATAATGGTTGATAAGTGCAGACATGCCGTGCACGTCGCGCACCGTGGCCGAACGAATGACCAACGCTGAGAGGTCTTCTACGCGGATATCCTGAACAAGAGGTTTGTCTTCTACGCCAACGCGTGGAACGGCAATGGGCATTATACGCCTCGATATCTGGATACGCTCCGCCCCTGAAGGGAAAGGAGCCGAAAAAGGTTACGTACGAAGCAGCCAGAGCCAAACTCTGCCGCAAAGAATAAGCATAATAACAAGCCCCGCACTGTGCAAGCAATTACGGCCCGCGAGGCGGGCAAAATTTGCACTGGCGCGGGGCCGCAGCCCTCCCGCATGCAAATCGGCGTTGCCCGCACTGGCCTTTATGGCTATGGTACCACCCACCAAGGAGAACGCATGCGCACTGCACCACGCTTAATCATTGTCTGCCTTGCCTGCGCACTGCTCTGCCATTTGCCCATATCTGGCATTGCGGCGCAGCAGGGGGATGAACAACCCCGCCTTATGAAAGTTGTAGCGCTTTCCCGCCACGGGGTGCGCTCGCCCACGCAAGCTCCCGAAACGCTCTCGCAGTGGAGCACCCGCAACTGGCCCCAGTGGCCTGTGCCAAGGGGCTTCCTCACGCCGCGCGGTGCGCGGCTGGTAACCGCCATGTGGGAAGACATGCGCGGGCAGATGCTGAATCTTGGCCTGCTGCCCGACAACGCCTGTCCGCCGCCCGGCAAGGTATTTGTGCGCGCCGATGTGGATCAGCGCACCAGGGCGACAGCCAAAGCCCTGCTTGATGGCCTCTGCTCCGCCGGCGGGCAGACCTATGCCGTTTCAAACCAGGCGCCCGACCCGCTGTTTCATCCCGTGCAGGCGGGTTTTCAGCGTTTTGATCCCGCCTCGGTAGCCGCAAGCATCATGGCCACGGCTGGGGGCGATCTTGATCGGCTGCATGAGGACAATGCAGGGGCTTTGACCCACATCCAGCACCTGAGTGCTCCCGTGGGCTCAACATTGTGCGCGCGCTACAATCTGCCGCCCACCTGCGGACTCGCGGATCTGCCCAATTCGGTAAGCGTTGATGCTGACGGCAAGGGCGCAGGGCTTTCCGGCGCACTGGCAACCGCATCAAGCATGGCGGAAATTTTTTTGCTGGAGTACGCCCAGTGGCCTGATTCTTCTGCCGGGTGGGGCCAGGTGGACGCGCACGTTCTGCGTGAAGTGCTGCCCGTGCACACAAGCGTGTTCAACACTGTGAACCGCTCTCCGGTAGTGGCTCTTTTCAAGGGGGCATCACTGCTTTCAGAAATGGCTGCGGCCCTTGACGGAACCCACAGGGATCAACGCTGCAACGCGGCTTCCCTGGTTGTTTTTGTGGGGCACGACACCAACCTTGCCAATGTGGGCGAATTGCTGGGCGTGCACTGGCAGTTGCCCGGCTACCCCGATGACGCCACCCCGCCAGGGTCAACCCTTATGCTTGAGCTGTGGGATATGGGCGGCAATAAGGAAGTGCGCGTGCGCTTTTTTGCCCAGTCGCTCGAAGCCCTGCATGAACCCTTTGTTGATCCGCCACAGCCAGTGGGCGGCCTCAGCATCCCCCAGTTTACCGATCCGGCCAGGACCCACAAGACAACTGCGGCTCTGGTAACAGCGCCGCCGGTTGTGGGGGAGGCCCGCTTCAGCCTTGAAAATTTTTCCAAAAGGGTCAGCAAAGCACTTCGTAATGCCCCCCTGGTGCCGCAAGAGGTCCCCCCTCTACGCCTGCGGGTGGACAGCGATGTGGACAACGGCACTGCCACGGTGACTTCCGCTGAGGCTTCTTCGTCAGTAAAAAACCACTGACCTCATAGACATCCCATCCGTATTCCAAACCGCCGCATCCGTTGATGCGGCGGTTTTTTATTTTTTCCAGCGCCGCATAACGGCTTCTGACGCGGCAAAAACAGGATTGGGGCAAAATTTTCCCTTAAATAAAAAGGAATGTTTTTTGCACAATCAGATTGGGAAAAATTTTCCCCGGCTGATACGCGACACAGGGAGGTGCGCTTACAGTATTCGGCTTCGCCCGCAGTGGATTGCAGGTGTTGCCGACAATGTCCGCAAGGACTGGGAGACAGTATGAGCGTCAGTGCGTTATCTTCATCTTCTTCCTCCTATTGGGAGAAGATGCTTGCGCAGATGAAAGGCTCCGGCGAGGCGCAATCGCAGGACAATCTGGCAAGCAAGCTTTTTGGGGATCTGGATTCTGACGGGAACGGCGCGCTAAGCCTTGATGAAAGCGGGCTAAGCAGCGAACTTTATAACAAACTTGATGCCGATGGCGATGGGGCCGTTTCGCAGACTGAACTGCAAAAAGCCATCGAAACCCAGCGCAACGCCATGTTCACCAACATGCAGATGGGGCAGACTCCGGCCGCGCAAACCGCGGCATCGACTCAGCCCACGGCCAAGGATCTGCTTTCCGCCATCATGAGCGGGCAGGTTCCCGGCGGCATGCAGGGTGCGGGGCACGGCGGCAAGGGGGGGGACCTTGCGTCCAAACTCTTCTCTTCGCTGGACAGTGACGGCAGCGGCGGCCTGAGCGCCGAGGAAACAGGCCTCAGCCAATCCGTGTTCGACGCCATGGACACCGATCAGGACGGCTCTGTCTCTTCTGATGAACTGGCGGCAGCGCTGAAGAAACAGCGCGAAGCCATGAAGAACAACTCCCAGAATTCACAGAACCAGTCCAGCGAGCAGAATTCCTCGGGCGAAATGGACGCGAAAACCCTGCTGTCTTCCATCATGAACGGCCAGATGCCCCCGCCGCCTCCCTTGCAGGGGCAGTCTGCCTCGTCTGGTCAGACAGGATCATCCCACATAGCTTCCAAGCTTTTTTCGAGCCTGGACAGCGATGACAGTGACGGCCTGAGCGTTGGCGAAACAGGGCTCAGCCAGTCAGTGTTCGACTCCATGGACGTGAACCAGGACGGCTCCGTTTCTGCTGACGAGCTTGCCACTGCGCTTGAAAAGCAACGCGCCGCGATGGGCATGGACCAGAACTCCACAAATCGGGCCGACATGGCTCGCAGCTTCCTGTCAGCCATTGCCAACAGCGCCTACCAGAGTGTGAACCAGACCACCGCCGCGACCCAGAGCGTGGAAGCAGTGGCCTGATCCCCACCAGAAACAATGACTCCTCCACGCGGGGGCGCTCATACATTATGCCCACAAACACCAGCCCGGCTGCGCAAAACAGCAGGGCTGGTGTTTTATATGGCGCGGCGACTGCACGGTAATTCCAGCCCTGCCCATTATGATAAAACCGCTCGCCATTTTTTGCACAGCAAGGCAGACATTGCCGCCGCCGATGTTCCGCAAAAGCATAAAAAATCCACGCTGATCAAGAAAAAATTGCAAATATGTAACCATATGAAAATAATAACTTTCACAATCAAATAGCGAAGAAGAATTGGCAGCTCAAAAAAATACCAAACATAACACGCTGTTTTATAATGATTAAATTTAAGAATAAAACCAAACTGGGGGCAGTTATACCACTTGTGAAATTAGTGGGATTATATTGACATAAACGGCATAAAGAAATAATAACAAGGCCGCACCAATGGACTCTTGTATAATAGCATCTAGACCAGAGGATTATATGAACACATATGAAAAGCTTAGTGAAACGTTGATGCGTGAGCTGCGCCTCATTCATGCACCCGTTGCAATCAAATATTTCTACGACCAAAAGGAGCTGGATTCCTTCAAGGAAACTCAGCCCCACTACTCCCCCATGAAGCCGCTGACCTTCTGCCAGAGCGAAGTCGGCGCGCGCATGGAAGGTATTACAGTCATTGTAGAACGCGACAAGATGGGCTGTACCAATGCTAGTTTTGTGTTCGGCTGGAAAGAGCTGGACGAACCCGAAATCAAAAGCCACCTCAAGTACTGCGCCGATGCCGACCATGCCCGCAAGGTGCTTGAAGCCAAGCCGCATGTTCCGGCCAATCTGCTGGCCATAGCCGTGAGCCCGCTTGCGGCAGCTACCACCCAGCCCGATGTGGTGCACTTTGTGTGCGATACAATGCAGGCCTACCACATCATTGGCGACTGGATGGCAACCCAGCGCATCGACAATTTCCACCCGTCCATGAGCGTCAACTCTGCCGTCTGCTCCGGCAATGTCTACACGCTGAACACCAAGCAGGCGAACCTGTACCTCGCTTGCAGCGGCAGCTACAATTCCGGCAAGACGGAACGGGGCGAAATCAACGTATCCATCCCCGGCGAGCACATGGAAGCTCTGGTGAAGCGCCTTGAAGACCGCGTCACCAACAAGGGCGGCGCGTCCATCACCCGCCTTGGCGAACCCTTCCCCGGCGCAGCCGTGTGCAAGAACTGCCCTCTCATTGTTTTCAAGAAAGAACGCGACGCCTAAGAAAGGCTCTCGCATACCGGCATACAACAACAGCCGGGCTGCGCAAGGCAGCCCGGCTGTTGTGCTGTAAGCACGCGGCGAGTTTGCCCACCGGGCATAAAAATCCTATGCAATCGCAGCAGTATTTTCACCAAAGGGCAAATACGTTGCGGGCATGTCATCCTTGAGGTTCACCCCAGTCAGCTGCCGGGCAAAGGCTCCCTGCACCAGGTAGCACAGTTTGCGCACGCCCTCTCCAATGCTCAGGCCAGCAGGCCGCACATTTGAAATACAGTTCCGCGCTTCATCGGTGCAGCCGGGAAAGGGCGCGTAGGTCAGATAAACTCCCAGAGAATTAGGCGAACTCAACCCCGGCCGTTCACCAATAAGAATCACCACCAGCCTTGCCTTCATGAGCGACGCCACTTCGTCCGCCACTGCAACCCGCCCAAACTCCACCAGGGCCACGGGGGTTGCGCTGTAGCCGGCAGCTGCTGCGCAGGCCAGAAAAAGCCGGGCAAAGGGGGCCGCGTTTTCATGCACCGCGCGGGCCGAAAGCCCATCGCTGATAACAAGGCAAATGTCCGCCCCCTTATTGTCAGGCCCCGCGTATTTGCGCGCAAGCAACTCGCGCGAGGCTTCCGACAGCCGCCGCCCCTTGTCGGGCCTTGCCAGAAAATCCTCCTTGCTTGCAGCGGCGCTGGCAAGCTCAAGGCAGTGCAACCCCGCACCTTCAAGCTCTGACCGCACGCCTGCCCTGTCAAATGGCGTCAGCACCGCATCGCGCGCTCTGGCATGCGCCAGCCGAAACCGTAGCCACTCTGTCTGCGGCAGGCTGACCCCGCAACGCCCAAGGGCAATGCGGGCATCCGTATAGCGTTTCAGGTCGGCCCACGAGTCTTCCAGAACTGTTGCCGCTGATGCTGGCAAAGACTCCTGCTTCATGACGTTCATGGCAACATCCTTTAGAACAGACCAAGTCTGCCCTACGCGGATTTTGGAGTAATCCGCACCGAAAAATTCCCTAGGTGGCCTGCCTGACGCGTTGCTCCAGCCCGCGCAATGCGCCAGCCGGTGGCAGCAACGCGCCGACATCATCGTGAATGCCCATGCCTTCAAGCCACGCCTCAAACTCCGGTGCTGGCTTCTTGCCCAACAGCTTGCGCAAATAGGCCGCATCGTGGAACGAGGTGGATTGATAATTGAGCATGATGTCGTCCGCACCAGGAATACCCATGATAAAATTGCAGCCAGCCGCGCCCAGCAAGGTCAGCAGTGCATCCATATCGTCCTGATCGGCATCGGCATGGTTGGTGTAACAGATGTCCACCCCCATAGGCAGACCCAGCAGTTTGCCGCAGCAGTGGTCTTCCAGCCCGGCGCGGATAATCTGCTTGCCATTGAACAGATACTCCGGCCCGATAAATCCAACCACGGTATTCACCAGCAATGGACGGAACCTGCGGGCCACTGCGTAGGCGCGGCATTCCAGAGTTTGCTGATCGACCCCGAAACTGGCGTTGGCCGAGAGGGCGCTGCCCTGCCCTGTTTCAAAGTACATCACATCATCACCCACGGTGCCGCGCCCAAGCTCAAGGGTTGCCTGCCACGCTTCTTCCAGCAGGGAAAGGTCTATGCCAAAACTGGCATTGGCCTTTTCTGTTCCTGCTATGGACTGAAAGCACAGATCCAGCGGCACCCCCCTGCGGATAAGCTCCACGGCATTGGTTACGTGGGTCAGCACGCAGCTTTGGGTGGGTATTTCATAGCGCGCAATAAGCTCGTCCAGCAGGCACAGGAGCCTTGCGATGTTTTCCAGACTGTCGGAAGCCGGATTGATGCCAATAACCGCATCGCCGGATCCGTAATACAACCCGTCAATGGTTGATGCCAGGATTCCCCGCGCATCGTCCGTGGGGTGGTTTGGTTGCAGACGGACAGAAAAGTGCCCCGGTAATCCTATGGTGTTGCGAAAACGCGTTACCACGCTGCACTTGGCTCCCACCAGTATGAGATCCTGCAAACGCATGAGTTTGCTTGCGGCCGCGGCCATTTCCGGCGTGATGCCCGCCGTCAGCGCCGCAAGACTTTCTGCATTGGCTGCATCGGTCAGCAGCCAGTCGCGGAACTGCCCCACGGTAAAGGAACTTATGGGCGCAAAAGCCGCAGCATCGTGGCTGTCAAGAATAAGGCGGGTGATTTCGTCCTTTTCATAAGGCACCACATCCTCGTTCAGGAAGCGTTTGAGGGGCACATCGGCCAGCACCATCTGGGCGCGCACGCGTTCCTCGTCGTTGGCGGCCGCCACCCCGGCCAGCACGTCGCCCGATCTGAGGGGCGACGCCTTGGCCAGGATTTCGCGCAGGGTGCTGTGGGCATTCATGCTTGCCGCCTCTGCTACAAGAATGTTCTGGGCAGGAACATGGCGATATCAGGGAAGAGCATCACCAGCACCAGCCCCACCACCATTATTATGACCATTGGCACAATGGAGGCGTAGATGTCATTCAGCGTAACCCCCTTGGGGGCCATGGCCTTCATCAAAAAGAGGTTGTACCCGAATGGCGGCGTCATGTAGGCGATCTGACAGGTGATGGTGTAGAGCACGCCATACCAGATGGGGTCAAAACCCAGCGCCTTGACCAGGGGAATGTACAGCGGGGCCACGATGATCAGCATGGCCGTATCGTCAAGAAACATCCCCATGAAAAGATACGAAAGCTGCATGACGATAAGCACGCCCCAGGGGCTGAGATTCCAGCCGTCAATGAAGAGCTTCTTGATGGCGTGCACTGCGCCAAGGCCGTCAAATACAGAACTGAAGCACAGGGCAGCCATGATGATCCACATGAACATGCAGCTCACGCTGAGGGTCTGCACCAGAACAACGCGCATCACCCTGGCCGTAAGCCGCCCCTTGACCAGTGCGGCGATGGTCGCCACCAGAGCGCCCACGGCGGAGCTTTCCACCAGGCTGGTGATGCCGGTCATGAACGCGCCGGTCACAGAAAAAATAATGGCAAGCGGCAGCAGGCCAGCCCAGAGGCTCTTCCACTTTTCCGCCGAGGTGATGGATTCGCGTTCTTCCTTGGGCAGCGCAGGGCCCATGGCGGGATTGAGCTTGCAACGAATGACAATGTAGCCAATGAGTATCACCGCAAACATGAGGGCGGGGCCGATGCCGGCCATCCAGAGACTGCTGACAGGCTGGCGGGCGATCATGCCGTAGAGCACCATAACAACGCTTGGCGGCATCATGATGCCCAGCGAGCTGCCTGCCTGAATAACCCCCGAAACCATTCGCTTGTCATACCCGCGCTTGAGCATTTCCGGCATGGCGATGGTTGCGCCGATGGCCATGCCCGCAACGCTAAGACCGTTCATGGCTGAAATGGCCACCATCAGAATGACCGTGCCGATGGCAAGGCCGCCGGGCAATGGCCCCATCCAGACGTGGAACATGCGGTAAAGATCGTTGGCGATGCCCGATTCCGAGAGCATGTAGCCCATGTAGATGAACAGGGGCAGCGTGATCATGGGGAACCACTTCATCAGCGTGATGCTGGCGTTGAACGCCATCTGCGAACCACCGGTACCCCATAGAAAGAGTGCCGCGATGGCTCCGGTGAAGCCGATGGCCGCAAACACCCGCTGCCCGGTGAGCATGAGCATGCCCATGGATGCAAAGAGCATCAGGGCAATGCCCTCGTGAGAAAGAGTGAAGGTCAGATCGAACATGTCCTCGCGTCCTTTACGGCGCTCGCATACGCCGGAGCTGGAAAATGAAAATTGGGGGCGTTACCGCGAGCCGCCAAGCGCTTGCGCCGGAGCAAGAACCTGCGGCGAAGCATCCGGGTCAGCCACAACGCCAACAAGTTGAGGCTCCGCTTCTGGTTCCACATAGCCGCTTTCTACAATAAGGCGCTCAGGAACTTCCTCACCCAGCAGCAGTCCACGCGAACGCGCCAGGGCCTTGAAAAATTCCGAAAAAGCCTGCAACAGCGTAAGAAAAATGCCAATGCCCATGATAATCTTGACGGGGGCCAGGGCAGGAGCCCATGCAGAATTGTTGTGCTGGTCAAACTCTATGGAATACCATGTGCTTGAAACACAGCCGTAGAACAGGAGGGCAAGGTATGCGACCAGAAAAACAGACGTGAGCACGTCCATCTTTGCCTGTTTTCTCCACTTCCAGCGGCCATAGAACACATCCATACGCACGTGCGAATTGGTAAGCAGGGCAAAACCGCCACCAAGGATGTAGTAGGCCACCATGGTGAACTGGGCCATTTCCACGCCCCAGATCACCGGAGCATCAAAACAGTAACGGGATATGGCCGAGTAGAGCAAAATGCCCATCATGACGAACACAAGATAAAGAACCCCCCGCCCCACCAGGCGGTTAACCGCATCCACATACCTGACAAACAGCTTGATCCAGTTTGGCATGACGCTCTCCTCCCAAACCTTTATTCCGCAAATTTCCTGCCGCTTGGTTTAACTGGGGGCAGGCTTTGATGCGCCGCCGCCGAAGGATTCGGACGACGGCACATCGGGCAGACGGAAGGTTCTGCCTCCAGAGGGTTTGCAATCAATAACGGTACGGGCGGCCCGCAACAGCCATTTCGGCATTGTACTTTTTGAGGATATCCACAACCTTGGCGCAGCGCGGGCTTTTCTTGGCTGTTTCGTCCCAGAACTTGTGGGCGGCCTCTTCAACAGTGCCCCATTCAGCATCGGGAATGGAGGTCAGTTCCATCTTGCCGCCGGTGGCGCGGTAGTGAGCTTCGCCCCACCAGTACCAGTGCTGGCGAAAATAGTTGGAGCTGTCGCAGGTGAGCTTAAACAGAGTTTTGAGGTGTTCCGGCACTTCAGCCCACTTTTTGCTGTTGGCAAAGTACGAACCGATCCACGCGCCGCAGATGTTGTTGGTGAGGTAATACTTGCACTGCTCTGCCCAGCCGGAGGTGTAGTCTTCTGTAATGCCCGACCAGCACACGCCGTCCAGCTCGCCGGTTTGCAGGGCCACCTGAATGTCTTCCCAGGGCAGGGTAACAGGCACCACGCCAAACTGGCTCATGAACTTGCCGCCCGTGGGGAAGGAGAACACGCGCTTGCCTTTCAGGTCGGCAAGGCTGCGGATAGGCTTGGTGGTGGCAAAGTTGCAGGGATCCCAGGAGCCTGCGCCAAGCCATTCAACGCCCTTGATCTCGCCGTAGGCTTCTTTCCAGATGTCGTTCAGGCCCCAGTGTTCAAAAAGAGCGGGCACATCAAGCGAATAGCGGGTGGCAAAGGGAAAATACGCGCCAAAGATGGCCACATCAGCAGGGGAAGACATGGAGTCTTCGTCACACTGCACAGCATCAATGGTACCGTTCTGCACAGCGCGGAAAAGCTCGCTGGTGGGAACCAACTGGTCGGAGGTGTAAAGTTCAATGACCATTTCGCCATTGGCGGCCTTGTTGAAGGCGTCGATCTGCGGCTTGATGACAAACTCGGCAAGCGCCGCGCCCGCATAGGTCTGCATGCGCCACTTGATGGGGGCCTTGGCGGCCTTTGCCTCGGTGGCTCCCATAATGCCAGTTGTGGCGGCAACCGCCGCCGTGGCACCCATACCCGCTGTCTTCAAAAACTCACGCCTCTCCATACTAACCTCCTCAAAACAAAAACTGTTTATTCACCGCAAGCGCCTACGCCTCAAAAATGCACTTAACTCTGGCTACTGCCCTAGCCTTGCACTCATGAAATGCCATTAAGCAAATAGCGAGCCAGAGGATGGATGGGCAAAATTATTTTTTATAACATACTAAAATATAAAATTTTTGTATTTTCATTCAGTATATTTTTATATTCAAAGCAAAGGAGAGCGGCTCATTTTTTGAAACAATTTTGTAATGATTAGCACATTTTTGTTAGTCAACTTTTTACACAAAAACACATTAATACAATTAAACACTAGGGCATCCAGATAAAAAACAGAGGCATGCGGCTTTATTGCCAATACAATTTTGAAAAAGCGCATTGCCTGACGTGTATGGGGCAACTTGCCAAAGGGGGCTGCATTACCCATACTAAGGTGGTTCTGGCCCCTGAAAATATTGAGGAGACAAGCCGCGCGACCTGACGGGGCTTTGCCGGGCATCCCAGGTCTGGCATCCTTTAGACACGGGCCGTCCAGAATGCCCAAACCCAACAAATTTACCGCGTTCAGCCACTGCAACAGCAAAATACACAAACACACAAAAATGCATATTGCAGACGCAGCAAAAAGCTATATGCTAACCAGAATGTCAGCGTATATCTAACAAGGTTGAAACACATGCTGCGCGAAACCCGCCTGCACCGCATACTTGCCCTCATAGCCGCCAACGGTCATATCAGCACAGAGCGGCTTATCAATGAGCTGGGAATTTCCCGGGAAACAGCCCGCCGGGATATTATCGAGCTGGAAAACCAGGGCGCGGCAAGGCGTGTACATGGCGGCCTTGTGGCGCTGGATTCCTCTACTTCCGAACCCTCACTCAAAGAGCGCAGAACCCGGCTGGAACGGGAAAAGCGCGCCATTGCCCGCGCCACGGTGCTGCAACTGCAACAGGGGCAAACAGTCTTTATGGACGCAGGTACCACAACAACGGCTCTGGCAGAGGAACTCTGCACCATGCCTGGGCTCACCATCGTGACCAACAGCCTGCGCGCCGCCATCATTTTGAGTGAAAGGGACGAAGATAAAAAAAACGACAGCACTGTGGTGCTGGTGGGAGGCCGCATCCTTGCCGGACGGGAGCAGACCTGCGGCGAGGGCGTGATTGAAGAAATTCAGCGCTGGCGGGCAGACGTGGCGATTCTTTCGCCCGTGGGGCTGGATGCGCACCACGGGGCAAGCAGCTTTTTGCCGGAAGAAGCCGCCGTGGCGCGCTGCATGGCCCAACGCGCCAGCAGGCTGTGCATACTCGCCGACCACACAAAGCTAGGTGTTATCAGCCGGATAAACTACGCATCACCCCGCGAAATTTCCATGCTCGTTACCGATGCCGCAGCTTCGGATTTGCCATGCCTGAAAGAACTGAAAGAAATTTTGCCCAAAGTCATTCTGGCCTGAGCATCTGTTTTTACCATCCGCCGCGCACCGCAATACTGTTTTGAAGCAGCCGTTTGCAGAGCGTGAAAGGTGATGCCGGTTATGATCGCGCTGCTTCCCCCCAGCAGCCGATGTAACAGACTGGTACCCATACCCAATGCAGGGGGGGATATGACACTTCAACAAAATGACTCGCTCAGCGATCAGGCCGTAACGCAACTGGCGCGGCAGGCGTTGCAGCAATACCCCCCGGAAATGCAGGGAAGCCTGCACCTGCTCTGCCGTTCAGAAAATGCCACCTTTCTTGTCCAGACCAGCAACAGCCGTTATGCCCTGCGTGTGCACCGCGAAAATTATCACTCCCACATCAATATAATGGGCGAGCTGATGTGGCTGGATGCCTTGCAGCAAGATACCGGCATCGTCACGCCAAAGGCCCTGCCCAGCAAGGGAGGCCAAAGGGTGCTGACCCTGCACCTTCCAGACGGATCACACAGAAATATCGTTCTTTTTCTGTGGATTGACGGCGAGATGCCAACAGTGCACCTTGACCCGCGCGCCTTTCGGCAGCTTGGCGAGGTCGCGGCGCGCCTCCACCAGCATAGCCGCCAATGGCAAAAACCGGCAGGCTTCCAGCGCATTGTCTGGAACCACGAAAGTATGGTTGGCCCGTGCGCCCATTGGGGGGACTGGCGGGCAAGCCCCGGCCTGCCACACGAGGACGCCCTGCTTCTGGAGACGGCCTTGAACTGTATTGGCGAAAAACTGCGCGCCTACGGCCAGTCTGCCCGGCGCTATGGCCTGATTCACGCTGATCTGCGCCTTACCAATCTGCTGCTGCATAAGGATGGTACGCGCGTCATTGATTTTGACGATTGCGGCATGGGCTGGTTTGTTCACGACATTGCCGCGGCCATGAGCTTTGAGGAACACTGCCCGCTTGCTCCCAGCTGGCTGGAAAACTGGCTTCAGGGATATGAGCTGGTCAGTCATCTGGATGCGGAGGATGAAGACATGATCCCGCATATGATCATGCAGCGGCGTATCCAGATGACAGCATGGATGGCCACGCACGCCAATACCGAGACAGCCCGAAACCTCGGCGCGCACTGGGTTGAAAACACGGTACGCCTCTGTAGGCGCTACCTTGAGGGAGGCATGCCCCTGGGCGCGGTATAAGCTTGCGTGGGAATATTTTGGCGCACAACAAACAAGCCCCTCCGCCTTAAGGCCGAGGGGCTTGTTTGTATACTGATTGCAAATCCCGCCTCGCGGGATTTGCAATGGCTAGATAAAGAACAGCCAGGTCAACAGTGCGAACAGGGGCACCAGAATGCCTACCGACCACGCCATGTAGCCAAAGAAGCTGGGCATACGCACGCCGTCGCTTTCTGCAATGGAGCGAACCATGAAGTTGGGCGCGTTGCCAATGTAGCTGTTGGCGCCCATAAACACGGCACCCGCTGATATGGCGGCAAGGGTGGCGGGCATATCGTGCATAAGGTGCTGCGCATCGCCGCCGGCGGTGTTGAAAAATACCAGATAGGTCGGCGCATTATCCAGAAAACTGGAGAGGATGCCCGTGAGCCAGAAATACATGGAATTTACCGGCTGCCCATCGTGCGAAACAAGGTGAATCAGGGAAGCAAGCGCACCGTCAGCACCTGCGCGCAAAATGGCAATGGCGGGGATCATACTGATAAAAATGCCAAAGAACAGCTTGGCAACTTCTTCAATGGGGGCCCAGGAAAAGCCATTGAGTTCACGGCAGCGCCTGCTCGTAAACTTGAGCGAAAGCCCGGCCAGGCACAGCAGCGCCACATCGCGCAGCAGGTTCTGCCCTTCGACCGACACGCCGAAGACCGAAACCAGTTCGCCCAGAGGGTAGAGGCCAGAAAGCAGCACGGCCACAACAACGCCCAAAAGAAATAGCAGGTTGATCTTGCCGTCAAGGCCGAGCTTTTCTTCTGCCGCGCCAGCCTGAGCCGCAGGCTTGGGGCTGCCTTCTTTCTTGAACAGCACCGTATCAAGGACAAGGAAGATACCCAGCAAAACTGCCGACATAAGACTTGTTTTCATCAACAGGTTGGTTGTGGTCCAGAAGAAATCCACACCCTTCAGAAAACCCAGAAACAGCGGCGGATCGCCCAAAGGCGTGAGCGAGCCGCCAATATTTGCCACAAGAAAAATAAAAAAGACAACAGAGTGAACACGGTATTTACGGTGCGCGTTGGCCCGAAGCAAGGGGCGGATAAGCAGCATGGCCGCGCCGGTTGTTCCCATCCAGCTGGCCAGCACAGTGCCCACGGCCAACAGCCCGGTATTGACTGCGGGGGTGCCGACAAGCGAACCGGTAAGCCGCACGCCGCCTGCGATGGTAAAGAGCGTGAACAGCAGCACCAGAAAAGGAACATAATCCAGAAGGATAATGTGCAAAAACTCGTACAGGGCCACATTGAACCCATAAACCAGAAGACAGGGCGTTAAAAATGCCAGACCCCAGAACACCGCGATTTTACCAAAGTGTTTTTCCCAAAAATGGGGCAATGCCAAAGGCATTATGGCAATCGAAAGCAGCATGCACACAAAGGGGATTGCCCAAAGGACTGAGAGCTGCGCACCAGGGATATTGGGATGTCCCTCCCCTGCGAGAACGACACCGGGCACAAGAAGCGCGGCGCACAGGGCGCCGAGCACAGTTAGAAATCTTGCCATATGCACTCCTGAGAATATAAGCATTACATACCATAGGATATTGGGAGACTCTATACCAAACCTCAAAAAAAAATACAATCAATACATGTACACCATACCAATTACAATTATAAATCACAGCAACACAACGATAATTGTCGCATTATTGCATCTTAAAAAGCGATATGCGTTGTAATTATGCACCGTAGTTCAAGACATAAAGGCGGCCTGTCGCGCCGATGCAACAGACCGCCTTTATGCTTATATTTTTGAATGAAGTAATAATTTTGCCTATTCCTGGCGCATTTCATTGATCAGCAGCCCAAGATCCTGCGACTGACGCGCCAGTTCTGCCACCGCACTTGCGGCCTCGGCCATGGCGGTTGCGGTCTGTTTAGCCATTTCGTTCACGCGCTCGATCGACAGGTTGATTTCATCACTGGCAGCAGACTGTTCCTCACTCGCAGTAGCAATGGCATTGACCTGATCTGCCATACCCAGAACAGTTTCCAGTATTTCATTGAGAGCTTGCCCGGATTGGCTGGCGTATCCTGTTGCCTGATTAACCTGTTCAAGCGCATTATCCGTTGAGGCCATACTCTTTGACGTGCTTTCCTGTATGGCATTTATGGCATTACCCACATCATGGGTTGAGGCCATGGTTTTTTCTGCCAATTTGCGTACCTCGTCGGCGACCACGGCAAATCCACGCCCGGCATCGCCAGCACGGGCGGCTTCGATGGCGGCATTGAGCGCCAGAAGATTTGTCTGGTCCGCGATATCTGAAATGACGCCCATAATCTGGCTGATGGCCTGGGCGTGCGTGTTCAGTTGCAGCATATCCTGCTTGAGCTCCTGCGACATGGTCTGCACCTGACCGATGCTGACAAGCGATTTTTGCACAATGTCGGCCCCGGCTTCAGCTTTGTCCTTTGTATCGGTGGATGCCACAGAAGCCTGGCCGGCATTACGAGCCACCTCCTGCACGGTGGCGTTCATCTGGTTCATGGCCGTGGCCGCTTCCGCAAGACTTTGCGCGGCATGCCCGGCCCCCTTGCCTGCCTGTTCGATCTGGGCAGAAAGCTGTGTGGATGCCGAGCTGACAATCTGCACGACCTTTTCAAGCTTGCCAGCGGCACGCACCATTGCTTCCGTTTTCTGCTGCGCCTCATCCTTGGCCGCATTGGCGCTATCCATTGCCGCGTGCGCCTGACGCGATTGCTCCTTGGCGTTTTCTGATTCACTCCGCGCTTTTTCGATATGGCCTTTCAAGGCCTCCACCATGGCAATAATTGATCCGTACACGCCAATTCTGGCATGACCATCGTCAACATTAAAATCCCCATCCACCACACGTTGCGCGACCACCAGCAGCTCCCCAGGGTCTCTGCCAAGCTGTCGGCTTGTTTCACGCGCAATAACAATGGCGGATACGGCAGCAAGCAAAATGGCGAAAAGGGTCAGGCCTATGCCCATGGCGTTGCTTGTGGCATACAGGCTATCTCCTTTAAGGCCGCGCGCGTGGGCGTTGTCGTGCGAAACCTTCACCAGGAGTTCAATGGAATCGGTCATGGCCTCGTAATCAGCATGCGACTTGCCCGTGAGCAGGGCCAGGGCCTCATCTACCCTGCCGTTCTGCCGCAGAAGCAACACTTCCTTCGATGTATCCAGATATTTTTTCAGGCCACGCTCAATATCCAGCACACACTGCTTGGCATTGCCCGAAATGCAGAGATCACCAATTTCTTTAATTTCCCGATCAAATGTTTTTCGCACATTATCAAGATTTGCTTTGATCGCAGAAGCTTTTTGCGCGTCATTTTCAATAATGTAACGAAATTCCATTATCCTGTATTCTGCAGTGTCAGTATTTATTTCACCCGCAAGCTCCGAAACTGGTACGTTACGGTGTGCCAATACAGAGGTGATGTTGTTGAGTTCTGACATTTGCCAGAGCATAAATCCGGCTAATAAAGCCATCAAAACACCCAGCATCCCCATCCCGAAAGAAATTTTTGCTACAAGCTTCATTGTATTCTACTCGGCGCTGAAGTGAAAAAACCACACGATGGAGAGCAAGAGCGACACACAACCATCGATATAGCATATCGGCTATATCTTTGCCCGCATTATGCCCTCATGTGATTTTTTCAACAATCATTTAAAAATGAAAAATGTAAAATTTCAGTATGATATGTAAATAAAAAAATTATTACATTGGAAAACGCCAATTTATCAGCCATAGATGAGCAAAATCGATTACAAATTCTAATAGCAGTACAACCAACAAATACGCAAATAAAAATAAAATTATCTGTTGCAGATTCAGATTAACATAGTAACATACGATATACACTATTATAACTCCTTGTTCGGAAATGATATATTTATACAGAGGCTCACACCTTATTTTAAAACCGACTCAAACATTGAGTAAGCACTCAATCTAAACTTTCCCCTCCCTATAAAGAATTAGCACACTATCGTTTTTTAACACATGCGCTTTTCCCTCTGCCTAAAGGCAATGTAATAAAAATCATTCTCGCACCCACGGCCTTGGCGTTGCATGCAAAGGGCACAAAAAAAGCCGGAGCGTTTCCACCCCGGCCAGTTCTTGAAAATTAAGGCGTCTACGACTTTTTCAGTTTATCCACGATGCTGCTGAGGTCTCCAGCCATCTCAGCAAGCTGCTGAATAGCTGTTGCTGATTCCGCCTGCCCACGGGTGGTGTCTGTGGTCAGACGGGAAACTTCATCAAGACTGCGGCTGATTTCTTCCGAAGCGGAAGACTGTTCTTCTGCTGCGGTTGCTATGGACTGCGCCTGGTCGGCATTTTCTTTGGCAAGCACCAGGATGGCATCCAGAACTTCACCGGATTTGTGCGACAGGGAGGTTGTTTCCTCCACCACAAGGCTGGCCTTGTCCATGGAAGAGATGCTCTGCCTGGCGGCGGTTTGCATACCGGAGATATTTTCGCCCACCTGCTTGGTGGCGCCTATGGTCTTTTCGGCCAGTTTGCGCACTTCATCCGCCACCACGGCAAAACCACGGCCCGCCTCGCCAGCCCGTGCCGCCTCAATGGCAGCATTGAGCGCCAACAGGTTGGTCTGGTCAGCGATATCGTTGATGACGTCCATGATCGCGCCAATGCTGTCTGCCTGTTTGCCAAGGGCCGTCAGATCAACCTTCATGGTCTGCGTCTGCTCATGCACATGGTTGACCGAATCAATGACCTGCCGGACAAGCGTTGCGCCCTGCCCTGCCTCCTGCTGCGTTTTGACAGCATTGGAAGCGGCCTGCCCGGAATTGCGCGCCACCTCAACAATGGATGCGGACATCTGCTCCATACCAGCAGAGGTGTCCGTCATGCGTTGCCGCTGGATTTCCGCAGCATTGGATATCTGCTCGGACTGCGCCGCCAGCTCTTCCGTGCTGGAGGCAATGCGCGCAACAACGCCTTCAATCTGGCTGGCAGCCTGCAAAATACCGCGCTGGGTGGCCAGTTCCGCTTCTTTGCGGGCTTCCTCTGCCTCGGCAACCGCTTTTTGCGCACGTTCGGCTTCGGAGAGGGCGTGCCGTTCCTTTTCTTCTGTCGTACGGATCATGTCTTTCAGCCGCGCAACCATGTTGCGCAGGGCATCGGCAAGCGTCCCCACTTCGTCCTTGCTCTTGATATCGAGGGTTTCATCAAGATTACCCTCGGCAACCGCAGCGGCAAAAACACCGCCCTTGCCCAGCGGCTTGAAGATCAGCATGGTTACCAGAAAATGCACCATCAGGGCAGAGAGCACCAGGGCGACAATTGCGGTTATGGCACTGGAGTGCAGATTGGCTGTGGAGTCACGCTGAATTTCCTCCAGCGGCTTGTATGTCCACACTTTCCAGCCAAGACCCGGAATAATATACAGACTCCCCTCAAACACTCTGCCTTTGCTGGTGAACTGGATGCGGCCGTTCTGCTGCAACCCGCTGTATTTTTCCATATCAGGGATAACTTCCCACAGGCTTTTGCCAATGCGCTTGTCATCCCGGTTGGCCATGATGTAACCATCGGCCCGCGTCAGAAAAATATTGTCGAACTCAAGAACATGATTGGTAAAATTGGTTATGTCCGTCAGGCCGAGGTTGATGCAGAGCGTGCCCGCCATCTTGCCGTTGTCTATCAAAGGCACGCCCACAGCCATAACTGTTGCGCCGATAGATGAGGTATAAGGGGTAGTTACAACCCTCTTCTCACCATTAAACATCCGCACAAACCACTCGCGGCCAAGGCTCTTGGCGTTGAAATTCTTGATCATGCCCTTATCATTATGCGCTTCGCCGCTGTCAAAAGCATAATAGGCTTCAACAAGGTTCACCTGTTTGAGCAGTTGAATCAAAACATTACGTTTATATTCATAAAGTTCATCAGGGGAAGCGCCCACAGGATTCGTCAGCATGCGCGAGCTCAGCTCAAGCACATTGAAATACACGCTCATCTTTTCCGACACAGCCTTGCCCACTGCCTGGGACATGGTGTCGAGCTGCTCCATCTCAGAGTCATACGACGAGGCACAGAAACTCCGGTACGAGGTGTAGGCCATCGCGATGATAACCAGCGAAAAGAATGCGACTACGCTTAGGAGGATTTTGTTTTTTGCACTCATTGCCACGTCACGTTCTCCTTATTGAGCATCAACTTATTTTCAACAAAACACTGCAATAGTATCGAATGCTCGCTAAAATTCTTTAGAGTTAACCCGGAAACACTATATAATTTTTTTGTTCAGTCAATGCTGTTGCAAAAACACAGCAAAAATATTGCCAAGCGTTGTAATTTTGCAACATATTGTTGCAAAAATGCAACATGTAGCAGCACGAGATCATCATATTCTGCTTCACAAAATAGTTTTTTTTACAAGCGCAATTAAAATATTTAACACAATTTCCTCAGTACGTATGTAGCAACGAAACACCTGACAGATGCAAAACAGAAGCATGAGACCACGACCTCGACGGCAGAAGAAAGAATGATGAGGGAGAAAAAACATTAGCTGTTCATGAAAAGGATTTATGCGACTTGTGCGCGGAGCGGCACTTTTATATGGTGCGGTGCTGGCATGCCGCTGCGCAATCAACATAGGCTTGCAAACAGGATGCGGAAATGAGCGTGAGCGTACTTTGGGGACTATTTATTTCTGCATTTGTGGCAGCGTCCATCTTTCCCGCGCAGTCAGAACTTTTTTTGGCAGGAGCGCTGGCAAAGGATTACGCGCCGCTGTGGGCAATGATCGCCGCCGCGAGCCTTGGCAACACACTGGGTTCTGCCACCAACTGGCTGCTCGGGCGATTCTTTATCCATTATCAGGATCGTTCGTGGTTTCCCATAAAGCGCAACAGCCTTGCCAGAGCCGAAGCGTGGTATGGCAAATACGGGCGCTGGTCGCTGCTTTTGAGCTGGATGCCCATTGTGGGCGACCCCATCACGCTTGTGGCAGGGATTCTGCGCGAACCCTTTCCCTCATTCATCGTCATTGTCGCAGCGGCAAAAACGGCCCGATATCTTGTGGTGGCGTTCATTACCTTGCAGTTCACCTGAGGATGAAGAATAGCGGCTTGAAGCAGGCCGAGCTAAACAGAATTGCTGTGCCAACGCGTGCGCCAATCAGTGCCAACTGCCCCGCGATCATGTAAAACAGACAGGGGGGTGACTGGCGGGCAACCCAACAGATATTTTGCCAAAAAACAAAAAAGGATGTCACATGAAAAAGCATGTAACATCCTGATTTATTTATGGCGCGCCCGAGAGGAATCGAACCCCTGACCAAGAACTTAGAAGGTTCCTGCTCTATCCAACTGAGCTACGGGCGCACATGCCAGGGCGCAGAACCCTGCCGTGTGGCGGCCAATATAGTGATAGCGCCCCACTGCGTCAAGCGTTCCCGCGTATTCAGGCATACATGCTCCGCAACGGGGTTTATACGGCGGATTGCGCGTATTTTACGCACGACGGGCAAAGGTTGCGCAGGTTTTGCCCGTGCGCGCCCGCTGACAGACAGCGCGCTTTGCGCTACCATATATAAATGAGCAACACGTTCAGCACTCCCGCAGATATCCAGCGCCATCTGGACAGCCTGGGGCTTTTTCATATGGATATGGGCCTGGGCCGCATGCGCCGGGCCTTGGCCGCCCTTGACCTGACTCGCCCGCCCTTTGTGGTGGCTCAGGTTCTCGGCACCAATGGCAAGGGATCAACATCGTCCTTTCTGGCTTCCCTTGCTCTTGCTCACGGCTGCCGGGTGGGCCTCTACACCTCGCCGCATTTTGTCAGCCCCACAGAGCGCATCCGCATTGGCGGGCCCAATGATGCCGCCTGCGCCCCCTGGCCTGCGGATGATTGGGTTGAGCCAGCCAATCAGGTCATGACTGCCGCGCCCGATCTGACCTACTTTGAATTTCTTACAGTACTGGCCCTGCTGGGTTTTGCCCGCAAGGGCGTGGAGCTGGCCGTGCTTGAGGCTGGCCTTGGCGGCAAACACGATGCCACAACCGCCGTTGCCGCCGACCTCATGTGCTATGCGCCCATCGCTCTTGACCACAAGGACATCCTTGGCCCCACACTTGCCGACATTGCGGCAGACAAGGCCGCAGCCATACGCAGCGCCGCGCCCGTGTGCAGTGTTGCGCAGTTTCCCGAAGCCGCAAAAATCCTAGAGCGCGAGGCCCGCAGCCATAACGCGCCCTTCATCAGGGCTTGTCCCGTTGCCGCCGATACCCGCCTTGGCCTTAGTGGCCCCCACCAGCGCGCCAACGCAGGTCTGGCGCTCACAGCATGGCGCGAGCTTGCCCCCATGCTGGGCAAAAGTGCAGACGACACGAAGGCGCAGGCTCAAGGGCTGGCGCAAGCCTTTATGCCAGGCCGTTTGCAGCGGGTGCCGGGTACAGATCAGTACCCTCCGCTGCTGCTTGACGGCGCCCATAATCCGCACGGCATGGCCGCGCTGATCAAGGCCCTACGCGCCGAAGGCCTGCAACCCGCCGGAGCGGTATTTTCCTGCCTTGCAGACAAAGACTGGCTGCCCGCCGCCCAGATGCTCAAGCACTATCTGGGCGAAGCCCCCATGTTTGTGGTCACGCTGGGCAACCACCGGGCCGCAGCGGCGCAAGACATAGCCGCCGCCTGCAATGCCCTGCCCCCGGCCACGGCGCAGGCCTTGTCCGAAGGCCCTCAAGGCTTGGCAAAGGCGCTTGAACTGGCGCGCGCCCTGCCCGCCGCCACCGAAGCCCGCCCGGTGCTCATGACGGGTTCGCTGTACCTACTTTCAGAATTTTTTACGCAGCACCCCCAATGGCTGCTGCAACCGCAGCTCCAGTAGGCGCAGGCAAGCCCGCCGCTGGCCCTGCTGACGACGCTGCATGGCAGACAAAGCCCAAGCCGCCGTGCTCGCGCATTTTTTATTTTTTGCGGTAACCGCAGTATAAAGGACGCCCATGCAAAATCTTTTTCGCGCCATTCCCGCCGTAGACGCCAGCATTGCCGCACTGCACCGCGCGGATGCCGCACTGGGCGACAGCCAGCAAACACCGCACGCGCTGCTACGCGATCTTGTGGCCGCTTATTGGGACATTCGGCGGGATGACATCCGCGCCGGGCGCTGCACCGCCCCCGAAGACCTGCATCTTGAACGCCAGTTGCCAGGCCTGCTGGCCTTTGTGCAGCGCGGTCTGCGCCCCCGTTTCCGGTCGGCGCTCAACGCCACGGGCGTTGTGGTGCATACCAACATGGGGCGCTCCGTACTTGCCGAAGAAGCCCGAGAGGCCGTGCTGCGGGCAGCTACCGGCTATTGCAATCTGGAACTGAATCTCGCCACGGGCGGCCGGGGCAGCCGCCACGCGCTGGTGGAAGAACTCATCTGCCGCGTCACCGGGGCCGAAGCAGCCCTTGTGGTCAACAACAATGCCGCCGCCGTGCTGCTGGTGCTCGACACCTTCTGCAAAGGCGGCGAGGTTATAGTCTCGCGCGGGGAATTAGTTGAGATTGGCGGCAGCTTCCGCATTCCTGAAGTAATGGAAAAAAGCGGAGCCACCCTGCGCGAGGTGGGGGCCACCAACCGCACGCATCTGCGCGACTACCGCGCCGCCATCAACGAAAATACCCGCGCCCTCATGCGCGTACACACGTCCAACTACCGGATTGTGGGCTTTCATGCCGCCGTGGCACTGCCCGAACTGGCGGAACTGGCGCGCGAGCACAACCTGCCGCTCATTGAAGACCTCGGCAGCGGCAGTCTTATGGATTTTTCTTCCTGCGGCCTTCCCAACGAACCCACCGTGCCGGAAGTGCTTTCGCAGGGCGCGGATATCGCAACTTTTTCGGGTGACAAAGTTCTTGGCGGCCCTCAGGCTGGCATCATCACCGGGCGCAAGAGCATGGTGGAAAAACTCAAAAGCAATCCGCTCACGCGGGCGCTGCGCTGCGACAAGCTCTGTCTCTCCGCTCTTGAGGCCACCCTGCGCCTGTACCTTGACCCGGAAAAAGCCCGCAAGAGCGTGCCAACCCTGCGCATGATCACCTGCCCGGCCGATGAATTGGCCAAGGCAGCCCGCAATCTGGCAAACCGCCTCCGCAAGGGGCTTAATGCAGGCAGTACCCTGTGCGAGATTGGCTTGCGCGAGGATGTGTCACGCGTGGGCGGCGGTGCGTTTCCGCAATACGACCTGCCCACGACCCTTGTACGGCTCAGGCCCACGGCATGCAGCCCCACGGCCCTCAAGGCGTCCCTGCTTGAAACGGTTCCTCCGCTCATTGGGCGGCTGGAAGACGACGCCTTTTGCCTTGACCCGCGCACACTTGATGTCAAAGAATACCCCGAGGTACTGCGCGTACTGCGTCAGGCGCTGAACGCTGCAATCCCTCAACAGGCATAATACGCGAAACATAAAGCGTGAGATAAAAGGAACAGCATCATGGAAAAAAATCTTGCCTACAAGCCCAAAAGCATCTGGGACAACGCCGACGCCAAAACCCGCAAGGAAATGGAAGCTCTGGCCCAGCGCTATATTGACTTTATCACCCACTGCAAGACAGAGCGCGAAACAGTGGAATACGTGCGCCAGCGCCTTGCCGAGCATGGTTACACGGAAGATTTCAGCGGCGACCGCGTTATGCGGTCCCTGCGCGGCAAGGCCATCTTTGCGGCCCGCAAGGGTGCGCTGCCCCTGAGTCAGGGGCTTTCGCTGCTGGCGGCCCACGCCGATACCCCGCGCCTTGATTTCAAGCAGCGCCCGCTTATTGAGCAGCCCGGCGTTGCCCAGGCCAAGACCCACTACTACGGCGGTATCCGCAAATATCAGTGGCTTGCGCGCCCCCTTGCCCTGCACGGCGTTATCGTGCGTGAAAACGGCGAAACCCTCACGGTGACCATTGGCGAAAAGCCCGGCGAGCCAGTGTTCTGCATTGCCGACCTTTTGCCCCATCTGGCCCAGAAGCAGGTTACCCAGCCGGTCAGCGAAGCTTTTGAGGCCGAAAAACTCAATATCATTCTGGCCCACAGCACGCCCAAGGCTGGCAAATCCAGCAAGGACGATGCGCCCAAAGACCCCATCAAAACCCAGCTGCTTGAACTGTTGCACAAAAAATACGGCATCTGCGAAGAAGACTTCATCACTGCCGAGCTTCAGGCTGTGCCCGCTGGCCCGGCCCGCTTTGTGGGCTTTGACAAGGCCATGATCGGCGGCTACGGGCAGGACGACCGCATCTGCGTGTTTACCGCGCTGGAGGCCCTGCTTGAGGCCGAAGCCACAGGCCGCAGCATGGCTGTTATTTTCTGGGACAAAGAAGAAATCGGCTCGGACGGCGCATCTGGCGCAGCCTCGCGCTTTATGCAGTATTGTGTGGAAGACCTCGCCCGTGCGTGGGAAAAGGATGTTCAGCCCTCGCATGTGCTGCTTGAAACCCGCGCCCTTTCTGCCGACGTTTCCGCAGCGCTGGATCCCGATTATCAGGATGTGCACGAGAAACAGAACGCCGCCCTGCTGGGCTACGGCCCGGTATTTTCCAAGTTCACCGGTTCACGCGGCAAGTACGGAGCCAGCGAGGCCGACGCCGAATTTTTCGGCGCGTTGCGCGGGCTTTTCAATGGCAAGGGCATCGCATGGCAGAGCGCCGAGCTTGGCAAGGTCGATCTTGGCGGCGGCGGCACAGTGGCCCTGTTCCTTGCGGCCTACGGCATGCAGGTTATTGACCTTGGCCCTGCCATCCTGTCCATGCACAGCCCCTTTGAACTGGCAAGCAGCGCTGACCTCTTCGCCACCAAGCAGGCCTTCCGCGCATTTCTGGAATCCCAGCTATAGCCGGGCAGGCCTGGGCAGCGGGCATCTGGGCAAAACAGATGCTTCCCGCCCCGGCTGCATAAAGCTACGTAGATAACAGACTGCCCTTGCAGACTGGCGAAAAAATCAGCCAGCCCGCAAGGGCAGTCCCTGTATGGCGATTGGGAATGCGCTCTATTTTTTATGCAGGCTGCGCAGCGCTCTTTTGCAGATGCGCGCGGTCGCCTTGCCCGGATTTTGCGCAAGCCAGGCGTCGCAGAGCGCGCTCACCCACTGCGGTTGCGATTTTGCAGCGTCATTGAGCCAGTTGCCCACGCTGTCCTGCACATAGGTGGAGGGGTCGGCCTGCAAGGGTTCAAGAACAGGCAAGCCCAGAGCAGGATTCTCCTTGAGGATATTCAGATGGGCGCACCACACGCCGCGCGGGCGGGTGCTTTCACTGGCAAAACGGCGCACCCTTTCCGAGGGGTCGGCGGTCCAGCCTGCGAGGTGGCGCAGGGCGTGTTCCGGCTGCTTTGCCAGATGAGGCCGCACGGCCATCCATACCCATTCGCGCACACCAAAATGCGCATCATCCGCAAAAGGACGCACGGCTTCCAACAGATTTTCCAGCGGCTCCGCCGGAGAATGCAGGGCATGCTCGTGCGCCAGAGCATAACATATCCAGCCCCGGACAGTATCCGACCTGTGCGCAGCAAGCCTTGCCAATCCCTGCGCGCCCACGGCCCGGTACACCAGCTCGCCAGCCAGCAGCATGCGCTTTGAAATCCCAAGGGATGCGGCAGCACGCATTTCGTTCAGCAAGGCGGCATCAGCCTGCGGCAAGGCCGCAGCCATGAGGGCGGCAAAATCCACCGCCAAGCCCTCTGCCAGATTTTTTGAAGCGTCCTGCCCGCTGTTGAGCTGGGCCAGACGCGTGGAAGGTATGGTCATGGCACTCCCGGCGACACCATTGCTCAAGGTATGCAAAGACCTGCGTCAAGCTGACGCAGGTCTTTGCATACCAAACTTATTGTTGCAACAACCAACTGTATGATGCAGCCCTGTTGCCCCAAACACATGCTGGCAAAAAACAACTGACCTTAACCCGACATGCACAGGGCTGCTTTGGGGCAGGCCTGCCCCATTCAGTAAAACGATTCATCAGTCTACGCGCTGCGCCCCATGCCCTCAGCCCGGGATACCAGCTTGCCAATGTCCGAAACAATATGTTGCAGCGGGCACTTGTCGGGCGTTCTCGCATAAATGCTGCACACGGCCCCACGGTCTTCATCATAGGGGAGCAAAAACTTCGGGCCGAGGCCTTTTTGCACCCATTCGGGATTGATGCCTTTTTTCTTCAGCAGGCTGAGCAGCCACTTGGACGGGATGGCCAGCCGCTTTTTGGAATCAGAAATACATGATTGCGAGACATCAAAAAACTGCGCAAGTTCCTGTTGGGTTCTGCATTGGGTGACATTCTTGATGCGATCCATAATGGCCATATACTCAAACACTTTTCCACTCATTGGAAGAGCCTCCTCTGTACGCTATAGGCGTGCAAAATGCCCGGAATTATCAACGTCTTGAAACGAAGGAACCGGGTGCGGCGAGCGGATGCTCTGATGCGCGTTTATTGTGCTGGCCTGGAATGGCAAACCCATAAAACGGACGCGAGGATGCTTTTCTGAAAGGGAGCGGTCTGGACAGTGGAACAGGCCAACGGATTGCTGCACAAAGAATAGTGCAACAGCCGGGAGAGCTGACATAGACTCCGTGCAGCCATCACAGTTGCCTAAAAAGCCGTGACAATACGCCAACGCTTCATAGCCCTGCAGGTCGCAACCGGGTTGGTGGGGCAGAAATAAAATTTCAGCCCCGAGGGGGAGAGTAGGGGGAACCCACAAGCGGCTCCCGTACACATTGAGCCAAACCAGCGGAACAAAATTATCGCAACTCTGGAGAGTCTGCCTGTGTACGCTTCAAGAAATACCCACAACATGAGATAAGTCAAGGAGTTTAATTATCAGGTATGCGTGTTTTTGGTCGCGCGCAGGGCTGAGACGTCCGCCAAACAAGCAAGCCTGCGTGTAAAATTAATAAGATATGAAAGAAAAATATCTGACAACAGAACAATAATAATAATACACGGTTTCAAAAATAACCGTGCAGACCAGAAAGACCGAAGCGGCTTTCAACCACTCCGGCCTCATATGCTTCTGAAATTTTCAGCCACGTTCGTCAGTCCGTCAGCCTGCTGCTGACGGTAAAAGGCCTGTTAGTCCTAGCGCACCAGCAGCACCCAGGCAGGGCCTTTGGCGTCCAGATGGCTTGCCACGTAGTTGGCGCGCTGGTCGCCGCCGCAGAAAATATCTATGCGGTTACGCTTGATGGCTCCACCCACGTCCTGGGCAAGGCCGATACCACGCAGGGGCATCTTGCCCTTGGTTTCATCCGGAATATTGACGCCGTAGGCCACGATGGAGCCAAGCGGGATAAAGCCGCGGTCTGTGGCAAGCGTCAGCCAGTCGTCCACCTGATAGCCCATGGCCCCGGTGGGGCCGCGCATGCCGTATTTAAAGAAGACATAGCTCGGGTTATCATTGAGAATTTCGCGCACGCGACCGGGATTGTCTTTGAACCACTCGCGCTGTTCAAAAATATCGCCGCGTTTGAGCAGGCCTTTTTCGCGCATGATGCGGCCAGAGCTTTTGTATTTGTGCCCGTTCTGACCCGCGTAGTTGACATAGGCCTGAGTGCCGTCGTCAAAAATCAGGCGGCCAGACCCTTGGATTTCAAGAAAAAACACATCAACAGGGTCTGCGGCCCAGGCCAGTTCCAGCCCCTTGCCCGCCAGCACCTGCTTTTCTTCGATGGTGCGGCGGTCATAGTACTGACCACGCTTGGCAACCACCTTGTTCAGATCCGGGGGCAGACCATAGATGGCCTGGGTGTACCCCGGTTTGCGGGTACGGCTGGCGGGGACGGCTGGCTCGTAGTAACCGGAATAGTTGATGCCGCCCGTCACTTCCGCCCAGCGGAAGTTGGCCAGCAGCAGTTCCGGTTCTTTGTCCAGTCGGGGCAAAAGTTCCTGTAAACGCTCAAGCGTACGCGACATATCGCCCCACGTCACGGTCAGGCCGGGGCGCTGCACAGCGATGGCGTCCTTGGGCTTGCTGTTGACGTAACGCAACGACTTACGCACACTGGGGGCCATATCCTTCCAGCTTGTCAGATCCTGACCGGCAGGGATGAGATTGCTCACAAAAAATTCCGGGCTTTCAAAGCCCACCGGCGGCAGGGTTCTTTCCACCACTGGCGGCGGGGCCTGCTTGGCGCAGGCAAACAAAGCCATTGTGACCGCCAGCAGTAGCAACAGGCGCAACATGCCGCCTGCACGGTTTGCAAATCCGCTGCAACAACGCCCGGAAAACGCGTAACAAGGAGCCGTTTCGTGCATGACCAATTTCCCACCCCTGATATTTGGATGCCGCACCGCGTGTCGTATGGTGAAACAGACACGATGGGCGTGCTTTATTATGCGGAATATCTGCATCTCTTCGAGCGGGCACGCAGCGAATACATTCGCCGTTGCGGCATGAGCTATGCGGAAGTTGAAAAGAAAGGCCTTATCCTGCCTGTGCGCGAGGCCCAGTGCCGTTACCGCTCATCCGCCCGCTATGATGATCTTGTACTTGTGCGCGCTGGCATTGCCGAATGGGCGCGCGCATCCCTGCGCTTTGTATATGAGATACGGAACGAGGACAAGACGAGACTTTTGGCCACGGGCATGACCCAGCACGCGCTGGTCAATCACGAAGGTCGCCCCGTTCCTGTACCGGACTGGTTCCGTAATCTCACCTTTACGGAGTAACCGCCAGCCCTCTCCCCTGCCTGCGATGATGCCGCGTTATTCCGCCGCATTTGTGCCAGCATGATCTGCCGCCGCAATCACATGCGGCGGCAGAAAAATATTTTTTCTAATGCCTTAGCGATGCCTGCTCCCGGTGGGGCCGGGATTGGCCCGCAGCTGCTTGCGCGCTGCACGGGCATCCTCCAGCCGCCGCAGCCTTTCGAGACGGCCCTCCTCCTCGTCATGCCGCACCACAGGCAGTCGCTTCTGCCGCACAGGTCGCGCGCTGCTGAAACGCCGCGCAAGATGCGGCAATTCAGGCGGCACATCGGCTGCAGGATCCCCCAGAGGACAATACGGGGCGCTGGCGCTCTCACCACCGCCAAGATACACCGCCAGCCTGGCGCTGAGCGCGCGCATGAGCGGCACGAGGTCTGTATATTCCTCATTCAGGCCCAAACCGTTCAGGTGCCACCGCCCACGCCCGTGAACAACCTTGCGCATCCCTTTAAGCTCCCGCTCGCGCATGCTCAGGCTGATGCGCACCTCACCCTCGGGCAAGTGCAGCACAAGGGCCTCGCCCTGCGCTTCGCCCTGTCCCCTGGCTACAGACTCAAGCCGCATGCCGGGTGGATTGCCAGCCAGCCGCAAAAGATCTTCCAACCCGGCGCGGGCTACGCGCAGGTGTTCGCTGGAAGCCATGTTTTTTTGATCTTCCTGAATTTTTTCTTCCATCTGGCGAATGCGCTCAAGGCATTGGGCGCGCTCGTCCTCAAGCGTGGTCAAACCACGCTTCATCAGCCGCACGCAAAAAACCACAGCCGCCAAAAAAACCGCACCAGCGCCGGCCCATTCCCATAGCGCCATGGTCGCTCCCTCCGCCTGCTCCAATATATATCCGACTAACTGTCACAGTGGCGGCCTCTGCTGTCAAGCGTTAAGCCTTACATTAAAAGTCGCGGCCCCTTTCCTTTTTTGCCACAAGCCTGTAACGTGGGAACCAATAGCAGATGGAAGACTTGTTCCTTTCCCTAGTTTCGTTCACCAGGCCGCCAAGGGCGCGCCATATCGCTTACGAAGGGAGAAAACCATGCCTACTCCACTGGAAATGCAACGCACGTTCGCCATCGTCGGAACCGGCGGTTGCGGCAAAACATCCCTGGCAGAGATGCTTCTCTACAAGGCCGGGGCGGTGAATCGCCTGGGGGCTGTAGAAGACGGCACCACATGCCTTGACTACGAACCTGAAGAAACCCGCCGACGCGGCTCCGTTCAACCATCCTGCGCCACATATCTCTGGAATAAAAACCGCCATTTCCTCCTGGATATCCCCGGTGACGGCAACTTTACAGGCGACATGGAATGCCTGCTCAAAGGCGTGGACAGCGTTGTTTTTGTGCTGGACGCCGTGGACGGCGTGCGCCCCCTTGCCAAAAAGTTCTGGAATCTGGTTCGCGCAGCCGGATTGCCCTCCATTATCGTAGTCAACAAGGTTGACCGCGACCGCGCCGATTTTCAGATGGCCCTTGACGGGCTCTCGGGCCTGAACGTCAAGCCCGTTGTGCTGCAATTGCCCATTCGCCAGGGCGAATCCTTTGTGGGTGTTGCCGATGTGCTGACGGGCAAAGCCCGCATGTTTGGCGAAAACGGTGCCGCAGCAGAGGCTGAAATCCCCGCTGCCCTGGCTGACGATGTCAGCCTGCTGCGCGATGTGACCGTAGAAAATATCGCAGAAAGCGATGAAGAACTCATGGAAAAGTATCTGGAAGAAGGTATTCTTTCAGAAGATGACCTCAAAACAGGCCTGCGCTCGGGTGTGCTCAAGGGTGAGCTTACGCCGGTGCTGGCCTGCTCGGCCCTTGAAAACAAGGGCGGCGAATCCGTGCTGGTCGCCATTGAAGCCCTGCTGCCCTCGCCCCTTGATCGCCCGCCCTTTGCGGGCCGCGATGGCGCAGAACGCGCCGCTGCCCCGGATGGGCCGGTGGCCTGCTTTGTTTTCAAAACCTTGGCCGATCCTTTTTCGGGGCAGCTTTCCCTTTTGCGGGTTCTTTCCGGCACCATCAACGGAGACGCCACGCTGAAAAACTCCCGCACGGAAGAAAACGAACGTCTCGGCAACCTGTTGTACATTCAGGGCAAAACGCAGACCCCCTGCAAGGAGCCCATTGGCCCCGGCGCCATCGTGGCCGTTGCCAAGCTCAAGAACACCCGCACGGGCGACACCCTCTGCGATGAAAAAGCCCCCTTTGCCCTGCAAATGCCCACCTTGCCCCCGCAGCTCATCACCTATGCCCTCGCCCCCAAGGAAAAAGGCGAGGAAGACAAGGTCTACGCCGCCATGCAGCGGCTGCTGGACGAAGACATCACCCTTCGTCTGGGGCGCGATGAAGAAACCGGCGACATTCTGCTTTCCGGCATGGGCCAGTTGCATATCGAGCTTTCGGTCGAAAAGGCCAAGCGCCGCTTCAAGGTGGATATCATCCTCAAAACGCCCAAGGTTCCCTACCGCGAAACCGTGCGCGGCAAATGCCAGGTGCAGGGCCGCCACAAAAAACAGTCCGGCGGGCGTGGGCAGTTTGGCGACTGCTGGATCGAGATGGAGGGCCTGCCGCGCGGTTCCGGCTATGTGTTTGAAGACGCCATCGTGGGTGGCGTTATCCCCCGCCAGTATGTTCCCGCCATCGACAAGGGCGTTCAGGAAGCCGCCGCGCGCGGGTTTCTGGCCGGATGCCAGGTGGTGGACTTCCGCGTCAAGGTCTACGATGGCAGCTACCACACGGTAGACTCGTCAGAAATGGCCTTCAAGGTGGCTGGCTCCATTGCTTTCAAAAAAGCCATGGAAGGCCTCAAACCCGTGCTGCTCGAACCCATTGTGCTGCTCACTGTTTCCGTGCCCGATGAAAGCATGGGCGATGTCATCGGCGACCTCTCCTCCCGCCGTGGCAAGGTGCTGGGTTCTGATTCACAGGGCGGCAGCACGGAAATCAAGGCCCATGTACCCATGAGCGAAGTGCTGCGCTACGCGCCCGACCTGCGCTCCATGACCGGCGGGCAGGGATTCTTCACCATGGAATTTGCCCATTATGAAGAAGCTCCGCAACCCGTGGCGGAAAAGGTCATTGCCGAGCACCAGAAGCACAAGGCTGCCGAATAACCACTGAGGTGGGGCAGACCACCTTTTCCTTTTATTATAGATGACAAACCGGCTGTTTTCTGTAAAACAGCCGGTTTGCGCGTCTTTGCCGCAAGCAACGGAATACGGAAAATCATGGAACGCCCGCTCACAATACTCTGCACGCCCTTGCCCGCTGGCTCCAGTAAAGAGCTGGAAGGCTGGCGCTGTGCGCTTGAAGCGGTGCTGGAACCGTGGCTGGACGAGAGGCAGCTTGCCCACGTGCACCGCTTTGGCCGCTCGCCCAACGGGCAGGCCGAGACGCCGGAGACGCAACAGGTCGTGCTGCGGACGGCTCTGTCGCGCCTGTTTGCGCGAGCCCAACTGGTGACGCATGCCGCGCAGCAGACCATGGCGGCAAATTCACCCCTCGCAAGGCCGCTGCCGCAACTGGGCATGGATACTCAGGGCCGCCCCCAGTTCCCCGGTTGGCATGCGGCCTTCAGCCACAGCGGCGAGGCAGCCTTTTGCGCCCTTTGCCCAGCCCCGGCAGGAGCCGCCGTACCCCCTCATGCACTAGATGCGGAGTCGTTGCTTTCCCCGCCGCCAGCCCCCAATGCCTTTGCCCCGGCAGAACTGCCACGGCGCAAAAACGGCCTTTCGCAACAGGGCATCGACCGCGAAGCACTGCGTCGCTGGACAATCAAGGAGGCCCTGCTCAAAGCCTCCGGTCTGGGGCTGGGCATGGATCCCGCCAGGGTTCCCACAGGCGTTTTTGGGCAACGGGCCGGAATCTGGCACGGGCCAATGGATATATTTTACTGGTGCAGCCTGCCCTGCCCCGGCCACTGGCTTTGTCTGGCACAACAGGTGAGCGCAAAAGCAGACTTTCAACCAGAAATTTTACGGCCACTGGTGCTCCGCCAGAGCCCGACCAGCCTGCTGCGCGCCCTTTCCGCCCCACGCCCGCGCGGCTGATCGACCCGACAGACATTTCCTTGCAAGGCGAACGTTTTTACGGCACTCTCCGCCCATGCCGCGTTTTCACCTTGTCACGCTTTTTCCCGAATTTTTCGAGTCGCCCCTGTCCACCGCCCTCATGGGCCGTGCGCGGGAGGCTGGCATTGTGGAATGCAGCCTTCATGATCCCCGGCAGTTCAGCACCGACAAACACCGCCATGTGGACGACCGCCCTTACGGCGGCGGCCCCGGCATGGTCATGCAGGGCGAGCCTCTGGCCCGCGCCCTGCGCTCCATTGAGCGGCCCGGTCGCATGCTGTTCATGGCCCCCGGCGGCCGCCCGCTGACGCAGGACATGGTGCGTGATCTTGCCCGCGAGGATGACCTGACCATTGTTTGCGGCAGGTACGAGGGCATTGACGCGCGGCTGTTGCAGCTTTTTCCGCTTGAACCCGTGAGCGTGGGCGATATTGTACTCAACGGCGGCGAAAGCGCGGCTCTTTCCGTGCTGGAGGCCGTGGCCCGCCTGATGCCCGGTTTTATGGGCAAGGAAGAATCCGGCGACGATGAAAGTTTTTCTCACGGGTTGCTGGAATATCCGCACTACACGCGGCCAGAATCCCTGGAAGGCCTGCCGGTTCCCGAGGTGCTGCAAAGCGGCGACCATGCCCGCATCGCCCAGTGGCGCAGACAGGAATCTGTGCGCGCCACCTTGCGCATGCGCCCGGAAATGTTGAATGAAGCGCCGCTCTACCGCGAAGACGTGCAAACGCTGGCTGAAACCCCGCGTGACAGGCCCGGACGCAACCTTTCGTTCTGCCTTGTTCACTACCCGGTTTCCCTTGGGCCAAAAAAAATCGGCGCTTCCTCTTTGACAAATCTGGACATACACGATATAGCCCGAATTTCCCGCAGCTATGCGATGGGTTCCTTTTATCCGGTGACCCCTCTTCGCGACCAGTTGCGGGTGCTGGAAGAAATTTTGCGTCACTGGACGCGGGGGCCGGGCGGTACAGGAAACGCCGACCGCGCCCAGGCCCTCGGCCTGGTGCAACCCGCGACTTCGCTTGAAGAAGCGGTGGCGCATATGACCGCGCAGCATGGAACGCGACCCAGACTGGTGGCTAGTTCTGCCGTCTGGCCTGCCAAGGGCAAGGCATCCCAACCGGGACGCATGCCCATGACTCCGCGTGACGTGCGGCGCTGGTGCGACCAGGGGCCGGTTATGCTCTGCCTGGGCACGGCGCAAGGGCTTGCGCCGGAGGTCCTCGAACAGTGCGAAGGCACTCTGAGGCCGGTGCGTTTTTTGGGCTACAACCATCTTTCGGTGCGCAGCGCGGCCGCCATTCTGGCCGACAGGATATTAGGCGACTACTACTGACGCAACACGGCGGCCTGAGCGCATCGGCGCCGCTTTGCAACGACGCAACAATCCGCCCGGATTTGCAAGGAGTTCACGATGGACATCATCAGGAAAATTGAACTGGAAAACCAGCGCATGGATCTTCCCGCGTTTCGCTCCGGCGACACGGTGAAAGTGCACCTGCGCATTGTGGAAGGCGAAAAAGAACGTATCCAGGTCTTCCAGGGTAACGTTATCCGCATCAAGCGCGGCACCACCAGCGCCACCTTTACGGTGCGCAAGGTTTCCGACGGCGTGGGCGTGGAACGTATTTTCCCGCTCAACTCGCCCTTTATCGACCGCGTTGAGCTGATCACGCAGGGCCGCGTGCGCCGCAGCCGCCTGTACTACCTGCGTGCCCTCAAGGGCAAAGCCGCGCGCATCAAGCCGCGTGGCCGTTTCTGATCCTTTTTTAGGCATCAGAATCGCAGCGAGCGTTTTTACGGCGCGCCAGGGCATGCAGGCAACTGCAAAATCCCTGGCGCGCTGTTCGCGCGTCTTTAGAACATTTGCATCTGAAATGCTCGCCTACGGCAGGCAAAACCTGCCTGCTCACCTTTCGTGGCAAGTATTTTCGAAAAAATCCTTGCGGAGCAGTCACCTCATTTTATGCGTACACTGGTCTAGACCGACGCGCTGACCATCGCGCATTGACCATTGGGTCGCGGCCCTTGCTGCGCAGCGGAGAGATCATGGGCAGAGAAGCAATGAGCCGCCCGGCAAGGCCGCGCAACCAGCAGACACAAGCGAGCCTTGTCCAGCTGGTGGGCCTCCCGAGCGCCCCGCTGCCTCAGGATGATTCTCCCCTTTTGCAGACAAGCAGCCAGACCGTTCAGCAAATTTATACCGCAGGCATAGACGAAGCTGGCCGAGGCTGTCTGGCCGGGCCGGTAGTAGCCGCTGCGGTCATATTGCCGGAATGCTACGACCTGCCGGGCCTCAACGATTCAAAGGCGTGCAGCGCCAAAACCCGCGAAATGCTCGCCCCGCGCATACGCCAGTGCGCTGTGGCCTGGGGCCTGGGCGTGGTGTGGCCTGCCCGCATTGACGCCATCAATATTTTACAGGCCACCTTTGAAGCCATGAGCAGGGCCGTGCGCTGCCTGCGCTGCGCCCCGGCGCATCTGCTCATTGACGGCAACAAGACTGTGCCCGGCGAGGTATTTGCCTTCCACTGGCGCAAGGGGCATACAGCCCCCCTGCCATCGCAGCGCAGTATTATTGGCGGCGACGCCAGCGAACCTGCCATTTCAGCCGCGTCCATCCTTGCCAAAACATACAGGGACAAACTCATGACCCGGCTGGAAAAACGCTGGCCCGGCTACGGCTTTGAAGCGCACAAAGGCTACGGCACAGAGGATCATTACGACGCCCTGCGACGCCTTGGCCCCTGCCCGCAGCACCGCCTGACCTTTCGTGGCGTTTTGCCCGAAAAGCCAACTCCGCAGCAGGGCAGCCTGTTGTGAAGCCGCGCTGGCTACAAACGCTTTTGGGCGGCAAGGATGAACCAGTCGTCGCCCCGGCCCATCTGAATCTTGGGCGCAAAGGCGAGGAAGCCGCCCGCAAGCTGCTGCAGCGCAGCGGCATGGAACTGCTGGACTGCAACTGGCGCAGCGGCAGGCTTGAACTGGATATTGTCTGCCGCGATGATGACACCATTGTTTTTGTCGAAGTAAAAACCCGCAGCGGTTCAACCTACGGCGGCCCCGCCGCCGCACTGACCCCTGCCAAGCAGCGTACCCTGTGCCGGGCGGCCAGGGCGTGGCTTGCGGCCCACGATGCATGGAGCAGCCCCTGCCGGTTTGATGTGGTCTGCATTGTGCGCGAGGGCGATACCCTGCACCTGGAGCACTGCCGCCATGCCTTTGAATGCGAACCGTCTGTGGATAGTGGCAACGCCACTTGGCAACCCTGGTGATCTTTCGCCCCGAGCGCGCGAGGTGCTGGCCAGCGCCGACCTTGTGCTGGCCGAGGATACCCGCCGCACTGCCCGCCTGTTGCGCGAGTGCGGCATTGAAGCCCGCCGCCTGCTGAGTTTTTACGATCACAACGAGGCCGAACGTCAAGAGGGCGTATTGCGCATGCTGCGTGAAGGCCAGACCGTTGCCCTGGTCTCCGATGCCGGAACGCCGCTCCTGGCTGATCCCGGTTATCGTCTGGTGCGGGCCTGCCGCAAGGAGGGCCTTGCCGTATCCCCCCTGCCGGGGCCTTCGGCTCCCGTGACGGCCCTTTCCGCCGCTGGCATTCCCCCGCTGCCGCACAGTTTTCTGGGTTTTTTGCCGCGCGATGCCGCAGGGCGCGACGCCCTTTTTGCCGCCTTTGCCCATGTGCCGGGCGCACTCATTTTTTTTGAGCGCAAGGATCGTCTCAAGGAAAGCCTCGCTCAGGCCGCGCGCATTCTTGGCCCCCGCGAGGTGGCCGTGTGCCGGGAATTGACCAAGGAACACGAGGAATTTATAGTAGGTCGTCTGGAAGACAGCGAGCTGCTGTCCGATGAACTGCTGGGCGAAATCACCGTGATTGTCGGCCCGCCGGAACATGCGGAGCGCACCCCAAGGGAAGAGGTGCTGCTGCTGGCCCAAAAGGAACTTGCCCAGGGCGGCAAACCCCGTCAGGTTGCCCGCAGAGTGCAAGATGCCGTGCGCGGCTGGTCGGGCAAGGAAATCTACGCTTTGCTGACGGGCACAGAACAGGCGGAGCCGGAAGCTTAGGGGCGGTCAGAGTGGTCGCTGGCAGCCCCGGCAAGACGGCTTTGCATCAGGCCAGCAGTTGCGCACGCTGCGGAATCATTTTGCGGCAGCAGTTCGTGGCTGAGTGATCGTAAGGCGGCGCTTTCCTTTTGAACGCGCCCTCGCCGCAACTGCCAAACCGGCATGCCACGGGGTTGCCATGTATCCCACACGCGTTGTACTTGCCTGCCTGGCGCGCACAGGCTGCATCAATGCAGCAATGACCGCCCGGGGGATGCAGCAGATAGGTCTGGCCTACGTGCTGGAGCCTGCCCTGCGCGAGCTGTATCCCGAGCCGCAGACCTTTGCCCGCGCCATGAGCCGTTATGCGGGGCACAGCAACACCCACCCCTTCATGATTCCCCTTTTTGTGGGCATCCTGCTCTCGCTTGAGCAGGCCATTGCCAAGGGGGCACTGCCGGAAGGCGCGCTGAATTCCGTGCGCGAAACACTGGCCACAACCCTTTCCGCCCTGGGCGACTCATTTTTCAGCGGCACATTGCTGCCCCTGTGGTCGCTGCTCAGCATCAGCCTGCTGCTGGCGGGCTTTACCAACATTGCCATGCTGCTGGCGGTGATCCTGTTTGGTTCCCTGTTGTTGTTCAGGTCCATCTGTTTTGTTTCCGGTCTGCGGTACGGGCTGACCACGCTCGCCCGCCTGCGCAAGCTCAACCTTATCAACTGGGTGGACAGGCTCAAGATGGTCAATGCGGCGCTGGCGGCACTGGTTATCTGGCATCTGCCCATCAGCACCATGAAGCCCTTTCCCTGGACTGCCTATGCCATGGGCGCCGCAGCGGTGCTTGCCGCCGCATGGCTCGTGGGGCGAATGCGCCTGCCAAGGCTGCTGCTTTGGATTGTGACAACAGGAGCCCTTATTCTCGTGGACTTGGGCTTCATAGGCATGTAGAATATACGTGTTTTTCGGTAGTGGACACGCTTTGTCCCCCTTTGGCCGATAAAACGCTCATAAGGTAGGATGATGGAAGAAGCCATAGAACAAACGCCGCGAGGGCTGGCGCTAAGGGTATGCATTGGCCTGCGCAACGGCCTGCACGCCCGACCGGCGGCCCGGCTGGCGCAAGAGGCGCAGCGCTATGCCTCTGACATACAACTTGTCAGCGACACAGGCGAGGTAGACGCCAAAAGCATGCTCGACATACTTTCTCTTGCGCCCCCCGCCAATGCGGAACTGACCCTGGTGGCTCAGGGTGACGATGCCCGCGAGGCCCTTTGCGGTCTGGCACAATTTTTAACCAATTTACAGGACTGACATGGCCCGCGCGGTACTTTTCGGCACACCTGTTTCGCCTGGCATAGCCATAGGCAGGGTGCGCTTCATGCACAAGGCACGGCAGGATGACGAGCGCCGCATCTCTGCCGCCGAAGTGGCTGCGGAGCAGGAGACCCTGCGCGCCGCCGCTGAAAGCGTGCGCGCCTCGCTGGCCGCGACCATGGAAAATGTGCCGGAAGACCTTTCGGAATACCGCGACGTTATTGCCGCCCAGATGGAAATGGCCCGCGACCCCAAGCTGCTCAAAGCCGCGCTGGCCCGCATAGAAAGCAACCTTGTGTGCGCCTCGTGGGCCCTCAAGCTCACGGTGGATGAACTGTGCGCGCTGTTCAGAAGCATGGACGACGCCTACCTGCGTGACCGCGCCCAGGATATTCGCGCCGTGGGCCTGCGCCTGCGCGAGCATCTGGCGGCAGACCCGGCCCACAGGGGCGAGGATGAAACCCCCGGCGTGCTTGTGGCAGAAGACCTCTCCCCCGCCGACGTCATGGAACTCAACCTTGACCGGGTGCTGGGCATTCTGACCGCAGAAGGCGGCCCCACCTCCCACACGGCCATTTTGTCGCGCGGGCTGCACATTCCCTGCCTTGCGGGCGTTACCGGGCTTATGGACATTGCCCGCGAAAACGAGACGCTGGTTGTGGACGGACTCGGCGGCAGCGTGCTGCTGAGCCCCGATGAGGCTGACGAAGCCCGTTTCGCGGCCCGGCGCGAGGAATATACGGCGTGGGAAGACCTCACGCTCAAATCTGCCCGCTGGCCCGCAGAAATGTGCGACGGCGTGCGCGTGGAAGTGCAGGCCAACCTTGAAGGCACCAATGAACTGTCGGCCCTTGCCCAATGCGGAGCCGACGGAGTGGGCCTGTACCGCACCGAATTTGCCTATTTTACCGACCGCCTGCCGTCGGAAGAAGACCTGCTGGCAGAATACGCGGCGGTGGCCCAACGGGCCGCGCCGGACCGTGTGGTTTTTCGCACGCTTGATGTGGGCGCGGACAAAATGCTCCACGCGCAGGCAGTGCTCAAGGAGCCAAACCCGGCGCTGGGGTTGCGCGGCATTCGCTTTTGCCTGCGTCATCAGGGCATTTTTCGCACGCAGTTGCGGGCGCTCATGCGCGCCGGGGCCATGGGCAACGTAGCCATCATGCTGCCCATGATTTCCTGCCTGGATGAAGTGCAGCAGGTGCGCCGCATCATGCAGGAGCTGCATCAGGAGCTTGCGGCGCAAAATCTGCCCCATGCCCCCCTGCTGCCCCTTGGCGTCATGGTTGAAACCCCGGCTGCGGCCCTTATTTGCGACGCCCTGGCGCGGGAATGCGACTTTTTCAGCATCGGCACCAATGACCTTATCCACTACATAATGGGCATTGACCGCAACAACCGCCATGTGGCCTACCTCAACGAGCCGCTGCATCCGGCTATCGTGCGCTCGCTCAAGCACATCATTGACGCCGCCCACCGCGAGGGCATAGGTGTTTCCGTCTGCGGCGAGCTTGCTTCTGATCCCTTTGGCCTGGCCCTGCTGCTGGGCATGGGCGTGGACACTGTGTCCGCCGCCCCCCGATTTGTACCGGGCATGAAGCACCTTATACGCCAGTTCAACGCCCAGACCTGCATGGATCTGGCCAACAGCGTGCTGCTCAGCACCGATGTGGCCGCTTCCAAGCGCATGGTGCGCGAAGCGTTGCAACAGTCACTGGGACAGGAACTGGCCTTTCACACCACAAGCCTTTTCACATACAGTCACCCATGAGCCAGAAAACACCCCCATCCACTGTGGCCCTGAACAAAAAGGCCCGCCACCTCTATGAACTTTCCGAGTTCACCGAGGCGGGCATTGTACTGACCGGCCCGGAAGTCAAAAGCATCCGCGCGGGCAAGGTCAACTTTATCGACAGCTACGTAGACTTTCGCCAGGGAGAAGCCTGGCTTGTTTCGCTGCACATCGCGCCCTACGCCAACGCGGGCTACGTGTCGCAGGAGCCAGACCGCGCGCGCAAACTGCTGCTGCACGAGCGGGAAATTTCCAAATTCGCGGGGCTGGTGGCCCAGCAGGGCCTGACGGTTGTGCCCGTGCGCCTCTACTTCAAGAGGGGCAAGATCAAGGTAGAAATTGCCCTCGGCAAGGGCAAAAAACTGCACGACCACCGCGAAACACTCAAACGAAGGGCGGAGGAACGGGATATGGCCCGGGAGCTGTCCTAGGGGCTGCTTCTAAATAATTCTTTTGGCCGATCACTGCGTCATCCAGCATTTTTTACTCCAGTCATGGACAGAAAAAGTCCACTCCTGTCGTAAAAAATACTGTTTTCCTTGTCCTTGGCGCAAAATTTTTTATTTAGAAACAGCCCCTAGATGCAAATTTCCTTCGAAAATGTGCATTTTCAAAGTTTGCAAGACACCCGCTTCGGCGTTTAGCAGCGCAGATAAACTGCGATTGCGTGAGCAGGTGCTCTTGCTGCAAGGGCGCGACACCTCACATCTCTCCCAAGGCTCTTCATGCGGCACCCTCCATTGCAAGCCCCCCTGCTCTGGCAGACGTATCTGGGCTTCTGGATAGCGGGCATTACCGCGGCCCCCTGGCCCCTGCCCTCGCTTTGCTGCGCCGTGCTGCTGTTTTTTGCGGATGCCCGCCTGTGGCGCGCCGCGCGCACGGCTCTGGCCTCCTTGTGCCTTTTGGCGGGATTTCTGACAGGATACTGGCAGCTCTATGGCTGCCCGTGGCAAACACTGCTCACAACAGAGGAGCAGGCAAGGCAAACGGGCCAGCCGCTCCAATGGCTGCACGAATCTGCCCAGCCGCCGCGCGTGTGCGGCATTGTGCGCGATATGCAGGGCCTGCCCGACAATCGCCTGCGCCTGCTGCTGAGCGATGTGCGCCCCGCATATGCAGACGGCAGAGGCAGCCTGACCGCTGCCTCTGATGCTGCCGCAATACCGCCAGACGCCGCAAATCCAACGGTTCGCCCCCTGCCCGGCAAACTGGCCTGGACATGGGAAGCCCCCGCTGCCTCCATAGCCCTTTCTCCTCCGCTCCCCGGCCAGGCAGTCTGCCTGACGCGCCGCCCCATGCCCGCGCAGGGCTTTGCCAACGAAGGCCAGACCGACTGGGGCCTGTGGCTGGCGGCTCAAGGTGTGCGCTGGCGCATGTGGACTCTGGGCAATCAGGGAGAGCCGCGTATTTCCGGCCAGCCGTCCCTCTCCGCCCGCTGGCGCGAATCCTTGCGGCAGGATTTTGTGCACGCGCTGTTTCCGGCCCAGAAGGCGGCACAGCCCCATGTGGGAGGGCCAGACGAAACCATAGCGGCTGGCGCTTCCCCTCCGCCATCCCATAACAAACCCACGCCGTACAAGCTTTCGCAGGGCAAGGCCATCCTGCTGGCTCTGCTCTTTGGCGACAGGCAATACCTGAACCAGCAGACACTGAACAATTTTGCCTCGGCCACGCTTGTGCACAGTCTCGCCCTTTCCGGCCAGCACCTTACCGTGGCGGGCCTTGTGGGCCTGCTCTGCGTACTTGCCGCCGCGCGGGTTCGCCCCGGCATCTACCTGCGCCGCCCCCGCGCCGTCTGGGCGCTACTGGCAACACTGCCGCCAGCACTGGCCTACCTGTGGCTGGGCGATGCCCCGGCGTCATTGCTGCGGGCTGCCGTCATGCTGCTGCTTCTTGCCGTCTATTTTTTGCGCGGGCGGCCCCACACAACACTTGATGTGCTCTGCGCCGCCCTGCTCTGCATCAGCGTGGTCTCCCCGCTGAGCATGCTGGACACAGGCCTGCAACTTTCCGTGCTGTGCGTGGCGGTTATCGGCATGAGCCTGCCCTGGCTGCGGGTGCTGGCCCCGGAACCGGATACGGCTGCGCAAATGCGGCAAACCGGTGGTTTTGGCAGACATGTGAATCAGAGGCTCCGGCGGGGAACCTGGGTATTAACGCGAATATTTCTGGTTTCCCTGGGCATCCAGATTGCCCTGCTGCCTCTGAACATGCTGCTGTTCAACAATATGGGGCACTGGTTCTGGCTCAATGTGCTCTGGCTGCCAGTAGCCGACATGCTGGTGTTGCCCGCCTCGGTGCTTGGCCTGTTTCTGTCCGCGCTAGGCCTTGACCTTGCGGCGCGGGCAGTGCTGGACATGGCGGCTCTGCCCTGCCAATGGCTTACAGACTGCCTTGCGTGGCTGGCTGGCGCAAACCTGTTGCTGCCCCCGGCCCTGCTGCGTCCGCACTGGACAGCCCTGCCGGCTTTTGCGGCCTTGCTTGGGGCGCTGGCGCTGAAGGCGGGGCGCGCAGACCTGCCCCGCGCGGCGCAACGTCTGCTGCTGGCCGGGGCGCTGCTGTTATGCGTTGGCCCTATCCTGCGCACTGTAGAGCGCCTGTCAGACCACATTCGCCTTGATGTGCTGGATGTTGGCCAGAGTCAGGCCCTGTTGCTGCGTCTGCCGGGGCATGTGCGTCTGCTGCTGGACGGCGGGGGCAGCGCCTCGCCGCGTTTTGATCCGGGGCAGGCGCTGGTGGCCCCGGCCCTGACCTATAATGACGCGCCGCACATGGCCGCCGTGCTCAACACCCACCCAGACCTTGACCACATGGGCGGATTACTGCACATACTGCGCGTTTTTCGCGTGGATCACCTGCTGGACAATGGGCGCGAAGGCAAGGGCAGCTGGGGCGAACAGTGGCGTGCGGCACGCACGGACCACCACAGCCGCGGCCTTGTGCGTGGGGATGTTCTGATACTGGGCAAACCGTCTCTGGGGCTGCGCCTGGAAGTTTTGCACCCGCCAATGAACGAGTGGGACGCATGGCAAGGCAACGATGCCTCGGTGGTGGCCCGGCTGACCCAGCATGGCCGTGGTCTGGCCCTGTTTCTGGGCGATGCGGAACGCCCGGTGCTGCGCCGTCTGATTGATAATGGCGATGACCTGCGCGCCGAGGTTGTTGTTGCGCCGCACCATGGTTCTGCCACAGGGTTTCTGCCGGAATTTTATGAGGCGGTGCAGCCCGGCGTCGTGGTCGCCTCATGCGGATTTGAAAACCGCTACGGCTACCCTTCGCAATCGCTGCGCGCGTGGTGCGCTGCCGCGAGCGCCCCGCTATATTACACAGGACGTGACGGCGCAGTGCGGATTATCTGGCCCTCGCGGGGCGACAGCCTTGGCCCGCCAGCCGTACATTCCGCACGCCCCTGAACGCATACACCCCGGCGGCCTTTGCAGGCAACCGGGGTGCATCAGGAGGAACAACAGCGCCTCTTGCAGGTATCGATTATTTTTTAAGCCAGGCTTCTACCATCTGGGGATTTTCCTTTATAAAGCGGCGGGCGTTTTCCAGAGGATCTGCGCCCTTTTCCTGATTCCAGTTCATGAGCCTCTGGAGCTGGCTTGGATCTTCGTACCGGAAGTTGGTCAAAAAGGCCCAGGCATCAGGATGATCCTTTTTCAGCCCTTTGCGGCCAACCTTGAAGATGCCTTCTTCCTTGCCCAGGCTGCCCAGCGGATCATCCAGATAATGCATCTGCCAGCGGCCAAACATCCAGTGGGGCGACCATGCCGTCACCACAATCCACTCCTGCTTGCGGATGGCCTCAGCCAAGCTGGAGGTCATGATGGTTCCACTGCCCTCCACAAGCTGCAACTGCTTTATATCATAATCTTTCAGAGCTTTTTCCGTAAGCTGCATCAGGCCGGAACCCGGATCAATGCCCACAATGCGCCCCTTGAACTTGTCCGCATTGGCGTCCAGTTCATCAATGGACTTGAGCGGCACATAGTCCGGCACGGCCAGCCCCAGACGCGCGCCGCCCACAAGCTTGCCCAGCATTTCCACCTGATTTTTCACCTTGCCGTACATGGCGGCGTGGGTGTCGGGCAGCCATGCCGTCACCATGGCATCGGCATCGCCGGTAGCAATACTTGTCCATAATATTGGCTGGGTAACGGGCAGCAATTCCACCTTGTAACCGAGCTTGTCTTCCAGCACGGCCTTGGCAAGATTGCTGGAGGCAGTGGCGCAATCCCATTCTACATAGACAATTTTAAGGGTTTTGTTTTGCTTGCTGCTGGCAGCGGCCTGAGCAGGCCACGCCCACAAAACCATGATGGCAAGAACCATTATAAAAAGTCTGCGTGTCATTGCGTCCTCCCGTCTAGTTTTGTCCGGCGCATTTTTGCGCCAACGCACGAAAGAGGCGATCAAGTGTGATTGCCACGATAACAATTCCAAGCCCGGCTTCAAAGCCATTTCCTATCTGCAATCTCTGGATTGCTTTCCAGACTTCGCCGCCAAGACCGCGCGCGCCGATCATGGCGGCAATGACCGCCATGGAAAGTGCCAGCATGATCGTCTGGTTCACGCCTGCCACAATGGTGGGCATGGCAAGGGGCAGCTCAAGCTTGCGCAGGCGCTGCACACGCGTGAGGCCAAAGGCCTCGGCGCATTCCACAAGATCAGCAGGAATCTGCCGGATGCCCAGACAGGTTAGGCGAATGGCTGGCGGCACGGAAAAGACCACCGTTGCCACAACGGCGCTTACCTTGCCGATGCCGAAAAAGGGAATGGCGGGGATAAGATACACAAATGCGGGCATGGTCTGCATAACATCCAGCACGGGCATGATGATCTGCCTGCCCCAGCGCGACACAGCCGCCAGAATGCCGCAGGGAACCCCCAGCAACACGGAAAGCAAGGTTGCGGAAAGCACCAGGGCAAGCGTGCTCATGGTCGGTTCCCACAAGCCAAGATTCCACAGCAGGGCAAAGCCCAGCATGGAAAAGGCGGGCAGCTTGATGCTGCGCGTAGCCCACCAGCACACAAGGCCCAGCAGGAGGATGAAAAGCCAGGGCTGGGGCAGCATGAGCAGGTTTTCAAACCCGTCCAGCAGCGTGCCCATTGCCGCAGAACCAGCGCGGGTAAAATCCGAGCAGGTTTCCACCAGAAAATCTACGGAGGCGTCAATGCTTTCGGCCAGGGGGATTCTAGGCAGCATTTTGACCTCCCGCTTCCATGCCCTCCACCATTGCCGCCAGCAGCAGGCCGCGCACGATGACGCCCTGGAGCCTCTGTCGTTCGTCAACAACGGCCAGCGGATAAGGAAGTTCAGCCATGATGGGCATTACGTCTGAAATGGGTGTCGAGGGCGCGACGGTTGTTATGTCGCGCTGGGTGATGGCGGCAATGTCCGTCTTACCTTCGGCCACCATGCGCTCGGCATCGGCGGCATACAGAATGCCTGCAAATCGCCGCTGCCCATCAATGACAAAAAGGGAGCTTATGGAATGCGCGGCCATCTTGCGCAAAACGGAATGCGGCCCGTCAAGGCCCAGCACGGCCCAGTCTTCTGACCTTTTCATGATGCCGCCCGCCGTGAGTACATGGGTGACGTCGGCGGAGGCCACAAAACGGGCCACATGATTGTTGGCAGGCGATTGCAGTATCTGCTCCGGCGTGCCGGTCTGCACCACCGCGCCGTCCTGCAACAGCACTATGCGGTCGCCAAGCCGGAAGGCCTCGTTCAGATCATGGGTAATAAAAATGATTGTCTTGCGGATATCCTGCTGGAGCGTCAGGAGCTCCTCCTGCATTTCCTGGCGGATAAGCGGATCAAGCGCGCTGAAAGCCTCGTCCATCAACAGCACTTCCGGCTCCATTGCCAGGGCGCGGGCAAGGCCCACACGCTGTTTCATGCCGCCGGAAAGCTGCCGGGGATAGGCGTTTGCCCATTGGGAAAGGCCAACGCGCTCAAGCACCTCGCCGCTTTTTTTCAGGCGCAGAGCCTCGTCCATGCCCATGGCCTCAAGGCCGAAGGCCGCATTTTGCAGCACTGTGCGATGTGGAAAAAGGGCAAAATTCTGAAAAACCATGCCAAAGCAGCGTTGCCGCACGCGGCGCAGCTCGCGCAGTTTCATCTGCATGATGTCCTGATCATCCACCAGCACGGAACCAGCCGTGGGCATGATGAGGCCGTTAAGGCAACGCAGCAGTGTAGACTTGCCGCTGCCGGAAAGCCCCATGACCACAAGCAGCTCGCTCTCTGCAATATTGAGGGAAACATCACGCAAGGCAATGGTGGAGCGTGTCTGCCGCAAAATATCTTCGCGGGAACGCCCCTTGGATGCCAGTTGAAGGGCATGTTCCGGGTTTGGCCCAAAGACCTTGAACAGATTCTTGACGGAAATCTTCGCCATATACTCTCCTTCTGCCGCAGCAGAAAACCGCCGCGGGTGTAGCCCCTGGGGAGGGACGAGTATATGGAAGCACGGCCCCAATATGGCCGTCAAAACGAACGGGCTGGAGTCATCAGCGCAGACAACACCAGCTCTTGAACGCCTCCTCGGTTACTACCGAACTTCCATAATGTTAGGACAAAATCGTTAAACAGCCACAACAGAAAAAATCACAACTCTACACATAGCATGTCATAACAAGAGTCCATGATATTTGTAATTTCTGCACCAATGATGATACCGTACTATAAACTAGAACTTTGTGCAAATCCTGGATCTTGCTGCGATGTAATACAAAATAAATAATGTGTTGCATCATAAATTTATGCAAAATATGCAAAGCGCAAACAGCACTTGCACCATGACGAGCAGATACACTCAAGGGGCGGGAAATTGAAGAGTGAGGGGGAAAAGGCGTTTTCAGCAGCGGGCAAGCGGGAGCTCATCCCAGCAGGTTGTGAGGCGGGGGGAGCGGTGTTCCTGCCGCATATGCCAGGGAGCATCGCCCATGCCCTGCGCGCCAAAAATAACGGTATCGCGGCCAAAACGGTTATTGATGTTGTCCAGTGAGCGCATGAGGCTCTGCCGCCGCCCGTCGCCGCCGGATTCAAGCCCGGCCGCAAGGGCCAGCAGACTGCCTTGCACAGCATCAGCCCGCTCAAGGCCGTAAAGCATCACCCCGGCCTTGGCATAGGCAAAACCGGGCAAAAATATGCGCTCCAAACCATCCAGCGCCGTGCGGATGAACATCTGGCTATCAGCCGTAGGCATGGGCAGGGGGCACTGGGCTGACTGGTCGTAGAGCCGCTCCCCCGCTGCCGCCTGACCGGGCCGCGCCGTGCGGATATGAACGCCAAGCCCGCTGGCCACAAGGCCCTCGCGCCGCAGCCGCGTGGCCGCCCGCACGGCAAAGGTGGAAAGCGCCTGTGCCAGCATGGCCTTGTCGTGGATGCGCTGCGCAAAAGAACGCGTGGACATGAGTGTTTTGCGCGCCACAGGAGCAGTCTCGTTGCCGAGGCAGGGAACGCCGCGCAATTCCAGAGCCGTGCGCCAGCCCGTCACGGTGAGCAGACGGCGCAGCATGATGTCGTCAGCATTTTTCAGATGCAGGGCCGTGCAGATGCCCTCGGCCCACAAGCGCCGCGCCTGCCGCCGCCCCACGCCCCAAACATCCTCAACGGGCGTACCGGCAAGTATGCGGTCGATGTCGCGCTCTTGCCGTGCCAGGGAAAACACGCCCCCGTAGGACGGATGCTTTTTGGCCACATGTGTGGCAATCTTGGCAAGGGTGCGCGTTGCTCCAACCCCGACGGAAACCGTGATTCCCGTCCAGCGCTGGATGCGTTGACGCACATCGCGGCAGAATTCGGGCAGATTGGCCCGCTGGGGGGCCTCAAGCCGCAAAAAGGATTCATCAATGGAATACGGCTCCACCAGAGAGCAGCACTGCTCAAGGATGCTGATTACCCGTGCGGAAATATCGCCGTAAAGAGCGTAATTGGAGGAGAATACTGCCACGTTCAGCGCGCGCAACTGGGAACGCAGCTTGAATTCCGGCGCGCCCATAGGAATGCCCAGAGCCTTGACCTCAGCCGAGCGCGACACAATGCAGCCATCGTTGTTGGAGAGCACCACCACAGGGCGGTCGGCAAGATCAGGCCGGAACAGTTTTTCGCACGAGGCGTAAAAATTGTTGCAGTCCACAAGCGCCCACAAAGACGCTGGCGAATCAGAGCTTGTGGACGACATAGGTCACAACGCCCCAGATATGCACGAATTCGCTTTCTGTGATATCGATGGGGTCAAACTGGGGGTTCTCGGGGGCAAGCAAGACGCGCCCTTCGCGGCGCAGCAGACGCTTGACGGTCAGCTCCCCTTCCAGCGCGGCGATAACCACCTTGCGGTGCCCGGCCTCTACCGAGCGGTCAACCACCAGCAGGTCTCCGTCATGGATACCCGCCCCCAGCATGGATTCCCCATGCGCGCGCAAAAAGAAGGTGGCAGCCTCATTGCGCACCATGTACCTGTGCAGATCCAGCTTGCAGTCGAGGTAATCCTCCGCCGGAGAAGGAAAACCCGCCTCCACGGGCGCAAGATACAGGGGCAGCCCCGCCCTGTGGTCAGAAATGACCGCTGCCGGAGCCAGCAGTTCCAGCGAAGACGAAATGAAAGCCATACCGCCTCCTGTGGATCGGTTCACCGCAGCCCGATGGGTGCGGATGGCAAAATCTGCAAAAATGCGGACAAAACCGCGCGACCATCAGCTTTTAGCTTATTTTATCCTTGCAAGCAACGCCTGAGATTGATACCCTGAATGAAAAGTTGAAACAACCCCGCCGAAAGCGTGTGCGGCAATCACCCATTCGCGCGGAAGCGAGGAACGCCATGCCTGAAAAATCAGACTTCAAAGAAACATTGCAAAGGCTTATGCAGGCCCTCAGCGTGGTCAGCGATGCGGAACTGGCAAGATCGCTGGGCATCACCCCGCAATCCGTGAGCGGAGCGCGCAAGCGCGGCGAAGTGCCGCCTGCGTGGATTCAGACCTGCGCCGCCCAGACAGGCGTAAACGCCCACTGGCTTTTTTTTGGCAGCGGCCCCATGCGGCTGCCGGAAGCGGCAGATGGCGAACTGCCCAGCATTCAGGCGGATTTCGAAACCGATCTCATCAGTGTGCCGCTGGCAGAAGCGCGGCTCTCTGCCGGAACGGGCAGTCTTGAGGTCAACAGTCACAGCCAGGGCAGCTATGCCTTCAGGGGCGACTTTTTACGCCGCAAGGGCAACCCCCGGCGCATGGTGCTCATGCGTGTTTCTGGCGACAGCATGGTGCCGGAAATTTTTGACAACGATCTGGTGCTGCTGGATCGGGGCCAGACGGAAATCAGCCCTGGGCGGCTTTATGCCGTTGGCTTTGAAGACGCCATCTATATAAAACGCATAGACAAGCTGCCCGGCAAGATTGTGCTGAACAGCGTCAACCCGGCCTATCCGCCTGTGAGCCTTGACCTGCGCGGCGACTGCGCCGAGCAGTTCAGGGTTATTGGCCGCGTGCTGTGGTCTGGAAGGGAATACAGGTAAGAATGCTTGCGCACGGCACCCGGCGCGCGTACACTTTCAACATATCAGGTTTTTTCGCCAAGGAGTCTGGGATGTCGTCTGCTCGTCTATCCTTTGCAACGTTCTTTGCCAATTTTGCCGCATTCAGTGTGCTCTGCGCCGTGCTGCTTGTTGCCCACCCCGCCCTTGCCGCAGAGGCTGCGCCGCAAGCTGCGCCCCCGGCGCAGCAGGATGCCAGCGCCACTGCTGCCGCCGACAGCCCGGATCAGCAAGACTCCGCCCTTCCGGTGGAGAATCTGTTCAGCCAGACCTATCAGGCCTGCATGGACGAAGCTGCGGGGGTGACAACTGGCATGCAGGACTGCATGAATGCGGAACAGGAGCGCCTTGAAACCCGCCTGAACGCGCAACGTGCACGCGTTGCCGCCACCCTTACTCCAGAACGCTCCAAGGCTTTTAATGACGCCCTGAGCGCGTGGGACACTCTGCGCAAAAGCGGTTCCCTTGCCATGTTTGACCCCAACGGCGGCACCCTTTCGCCACTTATGGCATCGCTCTGGTACCTGGAACAAACCGCCCGCATGACGCGCTGGGTTGATGTTTTGCAGGAAAGCGCCGAGCAGTAGCGAACAAAATCCGGCATCACGGCTGGTGCAAATCAATGACAGCAAAGGCGCATCCTTGGGGGTGCGCTTTTTTTGTACCCTGACCTCTCGCGCGGCTGGCAAAGCAAAAGGCTCCATAGGCAATGCGCACTGCCAGGCCCCTCGAAACAGCCCACCGACTTATTGATATTACTATTTTAGCAAGTTATCATATTTCAATTTACCGTCTCGCGCAGTCATGATCGTCTCAATTAATGACGGAGAACAAACTTTTTACAAAGAATGATGTCATGGATTCCAGCCAGGCGCTTTCCCAAGTTGAAAAATCTATTGTTGAGGGGCTTGCAAACCTTTCAGAGGCAATTAAACTCCATATTCCATTTGGTGTTACAAAAGATGGAAAGTTTATAAAATATATTCCTGAGCGCTGTCTGACCACGTATTTGCGAACACGCTTATAAACAATGGATTCGTTGTATTTAACGAGCACAGTTACAAAAAAATAACTGACGAAGCTGGGACAGCAAAGCTTGATCTTCTTGCCAGAAAAATTAGTCCGGTAAAGGATGAAGCAATCCAGCTTATGGTCGAGGCAAAAGGGAATCAGGATGCAGGCTACGAATCAATTGTTGCTGATATTGCAAGAATGAAAGAGAGGCATCTTGATCCTGAAATTGGTTCAGGATTTAAATCCAATAAACCGGAAGAAGAGTTCGGGCACAGGTTCAACATTGTGCTGACAACTGACTGGGGTTACAAAGAATTTTCAACATGGTGGCTTGATAATGAAGATGCCCCGAGCATCAAGAACCATGATGGAAACACGGCAAAGACACGAAAGGTTGATTGCTGGAAGCCCCTGAAGGATGAACTGAGGCATGCCAGGCGGAGAGTTCATCACCTGTTGACAAACACTGAATATAACTACTCTGGTAATGCGCTGTATGCCATTTTTTCAAAGTAACAAATGCAGCCTGCAAAGCATGTTATGATGCCGAGCGATTTGCCGCATACAGCAAAAAGACCGCCAGATGGAACTCCTCTTATTCTGTAAAAGCATGCTTCTCGGCCTGGCCGTGGCAGCTCCCCTTGGCCCCATCGGCGTATTGTGCATAAGCCGCGCGCTTGAACGCGGCTTTTGGGCCGGGGTAGCCGGGGGGCTGGGAACAGCTCTGGCCGATGCCATCTACGCGTGCCTTGCAGCAATCGGTTTTTCAGCTTTAACGACAACACTGGCGACGCTTGCCCCGTGGCTCAAGCTTGCAGGCGGTCTGTTCATGCTTTGGCTTGGCTGGAAAAGCCTGCGGCCAAATCCTCATCGGCCGTCAACACATGCCCGCACCAATGATTTCAGGGGACTCTCCGGCACTATCGCCTCCACATTCCTTCTTACGCTCACCAACCCGGTGACCATCTTCTCCTTTGCGGCACTGTTCGCTGGCCTCGGATTGACCGACGCGCCGGGGACAGCCAATGCCCTTGCCGTTGTTGCGGGAGTATTTCTGGGGTCGTTATTGTGGTGGCTCTTGTTGAGCGGCGGGGTTGCCCTGGCTCAGCGGCGCTTGCCCGAAGGATTTTCCCTTTGCGTATCAAGAATGTCCGGGGTAGTTCTTATGGGTTTCGGCTTTTATGCGCTTGGCTCTCTGCTCTACACGATAATTCGGCAACCTTGAGAGTAGCCGCTATCGGAGCTTTCCCCGCATAGCGGCTCGTGGTGCAAATATAAACATGCCGCGCCTCACCACTTCCAGCAATAATCAAAGGTATCACAAAAGGGCCGCAGGAACATATATCGTCCCTGCGGCCCTTTGCATAACAGCATTCTGGGTACGTAAACTAAACCGCGTCAGAATTCCCTTTCAACGCTCTGTAGTCAGTTTTGCCGCTGCCCAGCAGGGGGATGGCCTCCACCTTCACAATGCGCTTTATCGCATACAGGGATGAAAGCCCCGCCCCACGCAGGGCGGCATTCACTTCCGGCAGGGAGAGCGCCATCGGGGTGAAGAGCATAATTGCCGAGCCGTTTTCTTCCGCAGTGGCTTCCACCGCCAGCGCAGGCCCTTGCTCCGGCGCATCGCCCCGTTTGCCGAATATTTCAAGCAGCACGGATTCGATCTGCGGCAGAGAAATCATTTCTCCGCCAATCTTCACAAAGCGCTTGAGCCGCCCCTGGAAGGTCAGGCGGCCAGTTTCATCCATTCGCACAAGGTCGCCGGTGCGGTACCATGTATGGCCTTCAAACTCTACAAAAGGCGAGGGCGCATCACTCAGGTAGCCGCCAAAGATGCTGGGGCCGCGCACCAGAAGCATGCCGGTCTGCCCCTCCGCCACGCGCCCGCAGATATTGCCGCCCTCTTCGCGCACAAGGGCCAGCGTTACCGAGGGCATGGCGTGTCCTATGGTTCCGCACACAATGTTGCCCGGCCTGTTGACGGAAACCACCGGGGAGCATTCCGTAACGCCATAGCCCTCGCAAAGCGCCGCTTGCGGACATTGCGCGGCAAAAGCGTGGTAGACGTGATCCTGGCATTTCTCCGCCCCCACAAAGGCGCAGCGCAGGCTTGCCAGATTCTCTGTCCCTGCTGCCCGGTCAAGCACTGCCCCAAGAAATGTAGGCGGCGCGGCCATGAGCGTAAGCCTGTAATCGCGCACCATAGCCGCCAGCGGGCCGGGCTCAGTGGGGTTGGGATGAAAGGCGGCCCGGATGCCCAGCGACAGGGGCAATACAATATTCACCATGAGGCCGAAGGAATGGAAGGGCGGCAGCATGGCAAGCACGCTGTTGTCCGGCTCCAGGTGCAGCACCTCCACAATATCGCGGGCATTGGCAAGCAGATTGGCGTGGCTCAGGGGCACGGCCTTGGGCAGGGATTCCGAGCCGGATGTAAAGAGCACAGCCGCTATTTCCGGCACCGCGTATTTTTTCAGATTGCGCAGCAGGCGGGCTTTGAATGCGCCGCAGAATTTTTCCCGGATGGTCAATGATGTTGCCAACTTGTCCAACAGCACCCACTGAACAGGCAGGGAGGCAAGGCCCAGCCCCTGGCGTTCCAGCCTATCCTGCAAGGCCGTTGCGCTGAGAATATGGCTGACCCCGGTTATAGTAATGCAGTGGCGGAGGTTGGCTTGCCCCACCGTCCAGTTGAACAGCACAGGCGTCTTGCCTGCCAGCAGTGCGGCAAGCCACACCGTAACCACTGCTGGCGCGGCGGGCAGCATGATGCCAAGGCGTTCGTCGGGCAGCGCCCGCAAGCGCGAAGACAGAATCAATGCGCCCATCAGGATGTCCCTCCGGTTGCGCAGGCTTGCACGGTCTGCCAGCAATGGCTGGGCAGGGGCTGAACGTACTTGGGTCAGAAAAGCGTCGGCTATGGTTGCGGCATGTTCCGGTATGGCGAGCTTGTGCCCGGCGGCAGGCGCAAACCAGCCAGCGGGCGCGGGAGCGTCCGCATTGTTCTCGCCAAGCTGACCGCTTGCCGCCAGCAGGCAATCACGCACAGTAACCAGAAGCTCCAGATTCGCTACGGTTGCTCCCTGCGCACCTTCAAGACTGAGGGACAGATCCATGAGGGCCAGGCTGTCCAACCCCAGATCGCCGCCAAGGGTCATGTCGTCCGAGAGCGGCTGATTTTCCGGCAGGCCCGCCGCCTCACGCAGGGCCGCATACACAGCGGCGCGCACTTCCGCAGGGATATCCGCCTCCTCTGCCGTTCGGTTTTGCGGCACGGCATCCAGAATCCGGGCCTCGCTTCCCTGCCAAAAAAAACGGGGAAATTCCTGCGCCGGGCGCTCCGCCTGATTATAAAACTGCTCCAGCCAGGGGTTGAGCGCACGTTTGTCGCCTGTGCGGGGCAGATCATCAGCCTCCACAAACTCCACCGTCACAGGGCGACGCGGGGTGAAGAACAGCAGGTTGGCAACTACCGCCAGCGCGCCACGCAACAGCACCTTGCCGAAATGCGGCGCTTTGCCTGTGGCACCGTAGCCGAAAACGCTGCCCCACAATCCGGTTGTGCGCACCAGCACCACGCGCAGGTCGGGCATTTTTTGCAGAATAAGAGCTGCCCCGGAGTTGCCGCCGAGGCTCTCCCTGGCCGAGCGATAAATCCTCCCTGCCGGGTATAGCAAAACATTGTCCCCAGCCTGCAAGGCATCCAGCACGGCCTGCATGCCAGCCTCAACGCCTTGCCGGGCCTTGGCCCCATCCTTCATGGCGTCGGGAATAAGCACGGCGCGCAGGGCCTTTGCTGCCAGCCGCCCGAGCGGGCCTTCCATCTGGCGCTCGTCTGCGAGGGGGCGCGGCGCATGATTCGCCAGCAACGAGTAGACAATAATGGGGTCAATCAGCGCGGGGTGATTGGGCATAAACAGGATTGGGCCGTGGCCGGATATGGTTTCCAGCCCGGTCGCAGTCACGCGGTAGCGCAGGCCCAGCAGCAGGCGCAAACACAGCCCCGCAAGGCTGAAACGCTTGCCGCAAGAAAACATGCGGGTAATTCGCACTGCGGCCCAGCTGATGAAAACCAGCGCCGCAAGACCGCTACCAGCCAAAAGCCAGGCTGGCGGCACCTTGCCCAGCCATGCGAAAATCAAACCGGAAAGAAGGATGCCGCTGAAGCACGAAAAGTTGGAAATCCCCAGTGTTTTTCCTTTCTCCGTGGCGGCTGGCTTTACCTGAATAAAGCTCACAAGTGGTATGAGGTACAATCCACCGCAAACACCGGAAAACGTCAGCAACAAGAAAAGCCATACAAATTGCAGCGCCTCCGGCAGCAAGGGGGCAAGGCCCGCAAGCACGAGGCCAAGGCCAAGCCCTGCGCCAGCCGGAACCATAATGCGCCGCCAGCTTGTGGCCTCGTACCGGCCAGCCAGAACGGAACCCACGCATATGCCAATCATCATCGCCACAGAAAGCAGGCTCGTAACGGTAAGCGAAAAGCCCAGCTGGATGATGCCGAGATTATTGATGCACAGCAGGGCAAAGGACGAGAGGCAGTAGAAAAAAGCTTCCCCTGCAAGTGTAAGGAACAGATGCGGGTCACGCCTGCGGCACTCCAGCGCGTGGAGCACGGAATGCACAGGCCCCAACAGGGGAAAGGGAGCGATCGCCCCGGCAGAAACAATGCTTTTGCCAATACCAAAGGCGGACGCCAGCCCGATAGCAGCGATAAATACAGCCACCGCCCCCACTGCCATTCGGCCAAAACCGTGATCCCCCTGCGGGATGAATGCGGTAAATGCAGAAAATTCGGGCAGATCCAGCACAACGCCCCCGGCGGCGATACCCAGCAGAATAGTTGCCGTGGTTGCCAGTTTGAGCAGGGCATTGACCCGTGGCACTTCCTGCGGAGGAAAGCTTTCCGGTATGGCTCCGTTAAGGGCGGGGCTGAAAATTGTGGATTGCAGACCCATCAAGAAGACCACCGCCACCATGCCCGCCCAGTTCATATCCACGAGCGCCCAAACGCCATAGAGCATGGCCGCCAGCTCCATAAATTTTGACCAGATGACCATTCTATTTTTAGGCATGCGGTCTGCCAGCCACCCTGCCCAGGCAGAACAGGCCACAAACGGCAGGGCGAACATGGCGGAGGCAATGCCCTGAATGGACTCAAGCCCCGCACTGGCGGCAAGCAACAGAGCGGCCTGTTTGAAAAAGTTGTCGTTGAATGTGCCCATGGCATAGGTGGTGCCCATGCTCAGCAGGATTTTTTTTCCATTGGCTGCCGGGAGTGATTCTGGCGACTGGCTCATGCGTTTGTTCCCTTTTCAGCTTGGGGCCGCGCGGCAGCCCCTTCTTGCAGGTCTTCTTCAATAAAGAGACGAAGTTTTTCCAGAGAATCCAGCACAATATGGTGGCATACAGAATACAGGGCCTGCCTGCCTTCGCGCCGCACGGTGAGGATTCCGGCTTTTTCCAGCACTGCCAGATGGTGCACAATGGTGGAACGGCCAAAATCAAATTCTGCGGCAATATCCTTGATGGAAAGCTCCTCGCCGGGCTCGAACAAAAGCAGGATGCGCTGGCGGGTGGTATCCCCCATCGCGGCAAATACTGCGGCTACGGGCTGCCAATGTTCAGGGAGGGTATTAAGGTACGTTGTTCTCATAACTATATAACTAGTTTTTTAGTTATAATATGTCAAAGGAAATTTTTTACTCAATTATACCTAATAATTGCCTTGGATAAGCAGCAAAAAGGGCAACAGAGGCATCACTGGTCAGGGGGACAAATCCCTCGGTGAAATACTCCCTATTTCCCGGTCAGTATTGTCCGCAATGTGCGCAGGATTCGTAACGCGCGCTGCCCCTAGCCGCCAGCGCGCGGCGCAGCAGTTGATGTGCGCGTAATGAGCTTATGGCTGTATTCCACGCGGGTGATATTTCGGTCAGAGGCCGCACCGCTGATTTTATTGTGCAAAATTTCCAGCGCGTTGCGGCCTTTGTCGCGCATATAATGCTCAACCGTGGTCAGTGCCACGCCCGCAAAGCCTGAGGGAAAGATATTGTCAAAGCCGCAAACGCTGTAGTCGCCGGGAATGGTAAAGCCTGCTCCGCGCACGGCATCTATCACGCCGTAGGCCACCATGTCGTTCACCGCCACAAAGGCGGTAATTTTTTTGTCGTCAAGGCATTTGCGCGCCAGTTCAAGCCCCACAATGTGTTCGATCTGCAAATTCTCCAGCTCTGTCTCGGGGGTGATATCCCGGCTTTTTACCAACACCGTGCCTTGGGGGCACAGCTGTGCAAAGGTGTCGCGCAGACCCTGCAATCGCTGCATGCGGATGGGGTTGGCCTGATCCAGCGTGGTGGAAATGTAGGCCAGATGCCGATGCCCCAGATCGTGCATATGCCGGGCAATGAGGCTGCCTGCGTCGTAATTGTTCAATTCCACGGTATCCACGTTAAGATCCTGCCGCCTGTCGCCAATAACAACCATGGGCAACTTGCGGTCTGCCTTTTCAAGCACTTCTTCCGGATGGGCCAGCATGGCAAAAATAATGCCCGCCATGCCCATATTGCGCGCAAGGCGCAGGGCCGCCAGCTCGCTCTCAAGGCTGCGGTAGGTGGTATAGATGCTGGTGGCATAGCCCTTGAGCGCGGCGGCCTGCTGCATGGCCTGAATAACGGTGGAATAATATGGGTTGGTGACGTTGGGGGCCACCACAAGCACTGAGGGAACATTTGCACAACCTGTTGCCCTTCTTGCTCCTCGATAGCCCAGGCTTTCCGCCGCCGCAAAAACTGCTGCAATGGTTTCGTCCGCAAACGAAACACCTTCGCGCCCATTGAGCACCATTGAAACCGTAGCCTGGGAAACTCCGGCAGCCTTTGCCACATGGGCAAGCGTAACTTTTTTTGCGGCGGTATGCCTGACGCGGCTCTTGTTGCTTGTTTCTGCCGTCATGGCAGCCTCCTGTTCAGTCATGGGCGATCCCACACGGCGACGCATGGAAACCAGGCCTAAGGCTTTATTCAGATTTTTAAGTATCAAAAGAATTATTTTTTATTTAATAAATATTCAATTGACACAAATTTTTTCAGCGTGATATCAAACCCTAAATTTAGCCATATTCAACATTATTTTTGAAGTGGAGGCAATTAAAAAATTTTATATTAAAATTTTATTCCACCGCATGATTAAAATTCAATTAAAATTTTAATTGCACCCGCAAAAGAATTGCGGTGCTGACAGCCCACACGGAGGGTGTCTGTATGGACGACAGCTCACAGCAAAAATACGTTCCTTCCAAAAAAGAAATGCGCAAGGTCGTAATTGCCAGCCTGCTTGGCGCAACCATTGAATGGTACGACTTTTTCCTCTACGGCGTGGTGGCGGGTATTGTGTTCAACAAGCTCTACTTCCCCACCGCCGACCCCTTCATCGGCACCATCATGGCCTACAGCACCTTTGCCATCGGCTATCTTGCACGCCCCCTTGGCGGCTTTATCTTCGGCCATTACGGCGACAAGCTCGGCCGCAAGCGCATGCTCATTCTCACCATGCTCATCATGGGCATTGCCACAATGGGTATTGGCCTTGTACCCACCTATGCCTCCATTGGCATTGCCGCGCCCATCATCCTGCAAACGCTGCGCCTGTGTCAGGGCCTTGGCCTTGGCGGTGAATGGGGCGGCGCAGTGCTCATGACCTATGAGTACGCCAGTGATCGGCAAAAAGCCTTTTACGCCAGTATTCCCCAGATGGGCCTTGCCACCGGTCTGTGCCTTTCTTCCGGCATGGTCGCCCTGCTCTCCTGGCTGCTGGACAACGAGCAGTTCCTGGAATGGGGCTGGCGCTTTGCCTTCCTCGTGAGCGTGGTGCTCATCGCCATTGCCCTCTATGTGCGCACGCATATTCTGGAAACCCCAGAATTCCGCAAGGCCGAAGCCAAGGGCGATACCAGCAAGAAGACCCTGCCCATCGTGACCGTTTGCAAGAACTATCCCGGCAATATTGCCCTGGGCGTTGGCGCACGGTGGATTGACGGCGTGTTCTTCAACGTGCTGGCCGTGTTTTCCATCACCTATCTGGTGCAGCAGATCCATACCTCGCGCACTGAGGCACTTACGGCGGTCATGTTTGCAGCCCTGCTCATGTGCCCCTTTATCCTGATCGCCGGCCGCCTGGCCGACCGCTTTGGCCGAGGCCGCATTTACGGCCTTGCCAGCCTTGCCTGCGGCATTTCCGTCTTCCCCTCGTTCTGGCTTATGCAGAGCAGCGGCGGCAACATGTTTCTGGTTGGCCTTGCCATCGCCATCCCGCTGAGCATCTTTTACGCTGGTGTTTTTGGGCCTGAGGCCGCGTTGTTCTCTGACCTCTTCCCGGCTGAAGTGCGCTACACGGGTATTTCCATCGTGTACCAGTTCCCGGGCTTTCTGGTTGCGGGCATAGTGCCCGGCGTGTGCACCGCCCTGATCCAGTGGAACGACGGCGATCCTTTCTACATCTGCATCTTCGTACTCGTAGCCGCAGCAACCAGCGCGTTCTCTGCCTTTACCATCCAGGCGCGGCATAACAGACTGGCTGCGCAGGCTGCGGGAACCGCTCAGGGTTAGCATCATGCGTATATTGCAACTTTCAGACACGCACCTGCGGGGCGACCACAGCCTGTCTTTCAGGGTGGTAGATACCCGGCGTTGCCTGGACGAAGCCGTGGCTCACGTGAAAAGCCTGACGCAACAGCCGGATCTTATTATCATCACAGGCGATCTTGCCGACAGCGGAGACCTTAACGCATATCACATCCTGCACGACGAACTCTCCCCCATTGGGGTGCCCGTGTACGCCGTGCCCGGCAACCACGACAGGCGCGACCGCCTGCGCGAGGTGATGCCCCACTGGTGCCCGGCCAAGGAAGATATTGCGCCCTACCTCTGCTATACGGTGGAAGAGGAAAACCTGCGGCTGATCATGATGGACAGCATGAGCCCCGGCTCCCATTCCGGCCACTTCCCCGCCGAAACAGGCGACTGGCTGGAGCGTGAACTGGCAAAGCGCCCGGATACGCCAACCATGTTCTTTATGCACCACCCGCCGTTTGTTACGGGCATGGGTGCCATGGACGAACCTTTTGAAAATATGGAGCGTTTCGCAGCAATTGTTGAGCGCAACCCGCAGATGCGGCTGAGTTTCGGCCACATGCACCGCCCCATCGTCACCGAGTGGCATGGGCGGATCGCCATGACGGCGCCTGCGGTTTCCATGCAGATAGACCTTGATCTCTCCCCCGAGGGCGGAGACACCTTCCGTATGGAGACGCCGGGTTATCTGCTCCACCACTTTGACAACGGCGTGTGGAATTCCCACATCTGCCAGATTGCAGTGCAGGCTACGTTTGCCGGGCCGTATCCCTTTGCTGGCTCGGTGAATCCTACCCAATAGTGTTTCCCGACATGAAACACCCGCGCAAGCGGGCCGGGGCTGCCGACATCGGGTTGGCAGCCCCGGCACCCTCTTGAAATCAAGCCGTCATACCTGCATCCCCCTCCTTATTTTCTGCCCTGCTTCTGCCAAATCCGCTTATTTTGAACTAGCTTTCCGCATTTGCGTACAGGCTTCAGCCTCTAGCCTCCACTTGCTATCCAAGCATCCACTCCAGTTCACATTGCCCGCGCCAAGTTGATAAAAAACTGCGCGCAGCAGATATTGACATCACTATCCGACCGGTCTAATTTTTAGCCATGAAAGAAAGCGCACGAGAAAAAATCATTGCTGTAGGTGTTGAAATAGTCGCTGTTTCCGGCTTCAACGCCACAGGCATAGACGCCATACTCAAGGCGGCGGGCGTGCCGAAAGGCTCGTTCTACCACCATTTTGGCACCAAGGAAAATTTCGGCATCGAGGTCATCAACCTCTTTGCTGAAAACTATACAAAAAAATTGCACGGCTACCTTGATGCCGAAACGATGCCCCCGCTCCAGCGCATCCGTAGGTATCTGGAAGAAAGCATTGAACGTACAGTGCAGGACAACTTCAGCAAGGGTTGCCTCATCGGGAATCTGGGACAGGAGCTAGCCGCCCAGAGCGAACGGTTCAGATGCCGATTGGAAGAAGTCTTCCACGACTGGCTTGGACTTTTTGCCAAGTGCCTGCACGAAGCACAGGCGGCTGGCGAACTGAATCCGGGGCTTGACGCCCAATCGCTTGCAGGCTTTCTTCTCTCTGGTTGGGAGGGAGCCATCTTGCGGGCAAAGGTCATGCGCTCGCCCGAGCCGCTGAAACAATTTGTGAATGTGCTGTTCACAAGGGTTTTAACAGCAAAGTAATTTTACGCCGCAACAAAAAAACGGCAGGCTCAAAGTCAGCCAGAATCTGCGGCATTCCAACCAACACCGCACATATAACAGCGAGCATTCTTATGAACGCGCAGAAAAAAATACTCATGGTTACGACCAGCGCCGATGCCCTGACCAACGGCAGAAAAACAGGCGTGTGGCTTGAAGAAATCGCGGTTCCCTATCTTGCGCTGGCAAAGGCAGGCCTCTCCATAACCGTTGCCAGCCCCAAGGGCGGCGCGGTGCCAGTTGATCCCCACAGCCTTGATGATGCCTCTGTTGCCAAATGGCCCGACATCATTGAACTGCTGAAAAATTCTGCGCCTCTCAAGGAGATTCAGGCCGAAGGCTTTGACGCCATCTTTCTGCCTGGCGGGCACGGCACCATGATGGATTTTGCCACCGATGCCGAACTGAAACGCCTGCTCAACGATTTTGCCAAAGCAGACAAGATAATTGCGGCTGTGTGCCACGGCCCGGCCGGGCTGGTAGGTGCCAAAAAGTCTGACGGCTCCCCCCTTGTGGCGGGCAAAACCATAACGGCCTTTACCGATGATGAAGAAATTGCCATGCAGCTGGAAAAGGCAGTTCCTTTTATGCTCGAAACAACGTTGCGCAGCGAAGGCGCGAACTTTGTGGTCGGCCCCATGTGGGCGCCGCATGTGGAAGTGGACGGCAAGCTTATAACCGGGCAAAACCCGGCGTCCAGCGAACCCATTGCCCAGGCGGTTCTTGAACGCCTGCGGTAAGTTATCTCGTACAAAAGCATCAACGCCCGGTTCCCCATTGCTCAGGGGAACCGGGCGTTTGTCGTTGATTTTGGTCTGGCTTCGACAGCAAGTGCGGAAGCCAGGCCAAAAGTTATTTCACGTAGTGGATGCGCTCTGCATTAAACCTGTCCTGCTGCGTTTTTTGCTCCGCAGGATAGCCTATGGGGAAAATGGCAAAGGCCCTCTGCCCTGCTGCCACAGGCAGAATTTTTTCCACCTTTTCCATTCGGTCTTCGTCAGGGGCAACACCAAGCCATACGCCGCCCAGCCCCAGCGAATCCACCGCCAGCCAAAGGTTTTGCATAGCTATGGCAAGATCAATCTGCGCATATTGGGGGAAACGGCAGCCCTCTTGCCGATAGGCAGCCACAATGGCCAGGGGGGCATTTGCGGCGCACCCGGCATAAGGGCTGACCTGAGCAAGCGCGTGCAGCTTTTCCCTGGATGTCACCACATAAAAATCCCACGGCTGCTGATTGCCCGCAGAGGGTGCGGCCATGGCGGCACGCAAAATCTGCTCGACCTTGTCACTTTCAACGGCGCGGTCTTCAAACTTGCGCACGCTGACCCTGTGGAAAATTTCCTTCATGGGAACCCCCTTGGTTATTGTGCTGCCAAATTCAACTTATTGCAGAATGTACGCGCTGACAATTTCGCCATAATAGGCGATGTGCGCATCCCGGTTTGCTCCAACTGCGGAGCCGTCAACATCCTGAGGGTAAAACTTTGACTGGTATTCGGTGATCAGGCTGGGGAGATCCTGCTTCTGCTTGTACACGATCTTGCACTCAAGGGTGAGGGGCAGCTCCTTAATGGCGGGCACAGAAACAAGCTCTGAATCCACCAGAGTCAGGCCTGCTTCAGAAATCTTGTCCAGGTTGCGTCCGCATTTGGAGCCGCAAATGCCGAGAATTTTTTTGCTGTATTCGCCAAAAGGCACGTTGACGGTGAACTCGGGATTTTTATCCAGCAATTCGCGTGTAAAGCGGTGCTCGCGCACATAGGCCACAAATACCGGGCTGGACCAGTCAATGCCAAGGGTTCCCCAGCCAATGGTCATGCTGTTTACCCGGCCATCCGCTTTTGAAGTAAGCAATATGCCCTTGGGCAGAGCTTCAAGAATATTTTTGGCGTATTCGGCAACGATGATCTTTTTCCTTTCCATAGTTCTATCCTCTTTTAGGGTGATATATTGGGGCCTTAAAAGCCCTTTGGCTGATTTTTGGGGGCAGCCTGAACGGGCTTGGGGGCATGGATGATTCTCGCGCATAGGGCTTGCAATCACTTGCAAGAAATTTGGCTGCTTCCCAAGTCGCAAGGCGATTATTAGACCGGTCGTATAATAAGTCAAGCAGATTTATTTGTATGGGCCGCGCGGGGCATATCCGGCAGCATAACCATCAGCCCAGATTATGATTTTGGAGAATAAGGCAAATAAACAGGAGAATCGTGCTAGCGACTTCCCCTTTGGCAGGGGTATGAAAATTTCGGGATTATAGCCTGCCCGCTCTTGGCAGCCCCATGCCGCAGGCAGTATTCTCCTCATGGCAGCCCGCGCCCAAGAAAGTGGGAAACAAAAAAATTGCAACCGCTCACAAGTTGCTGCTCTTTTGGACTCCGCTCAATTGTGCAATGCAATCTTTCCGGTTCATACAGCTAAACGCAAAGGTGAATATTTATGGAAAAAGCAAAGGTGTATTTTACAGATTTTCGCACCAAGGCTTTTGGCGATGGCTTGCCCACCAAGCTGAAGAAAATGATCAAAAAGGCTGGCATCGGCCATATTGATATGAAGGGCCGCTTTGTTGCCATCAAACTGCACTTTGGGGAGCTTGGCAACATCAGCTACCTGCGCCCCAACTATGCGCGCGCCGTTGTTGACACGGTCAAGGATTTTGGCGGCAAACCTTTTTTGACCGACTGCAACACCATGTATCCCGGCAGCCGCAAAAATGCCCTGGAACATCTGGAATGCGCCTGGCAGAACGGTTTTACGCCCCTTACGGTGAATTGTCCCATCATCATTGGCGACGGACTCAAAGGCACGGACGAAGCCCTTGTACCTGTGGTGGGCGGCGAATATGTCAAGGAAGCCAAGATTGGCCGCGCCGTTATGGATGCCGATATTTTCATCAGCCTCACCCACTTTAAGGGGCATGAAATGACCGGCTTTGGCGGAGCCATCAAGAACATCGGCATGGGTTGCGGATCGCGCGCCGGTAAAACGGAGCAACACAGCAACGGCCAGGCCAATATCAACGAATCGCTGTGCGTTGGCTGCAAGGCCTGCATCAGGCAATGCGCCAATGACGCCCTGCACTACTCTGCCGAAACCAAGAAAACCACGGTCGATCACAATAATTGCGTTGGCTGTGGCCGGTGCCTGGGCGCGTGTAATTTTGACGCCATTTCTTTTGCCCATGATGCCGCCATTGAAATGCTCAACTACAAAATGGCCGAATACACCAAGGCCGTGCTGGACGGTCGCCCGCACTTTCATATTTCGCTGATTGTGGATGTTTCGCCCAACTGCGATTGCCATGGCGAAAATGACGCTCCCATTCTGCCCAATATCGGTATGTTTGCCTCATTTGATCCGCTGGCGCTTGATCAGGCCTGTGTGGATGCCTGCATGAAGGCAAAGCCCCTACCTGGCAGTCAGCTTGCGGAAAATCTTGCGAAAAAAGGATTTGTGGATCACCACGACCACTTTAAAAATTCTGGCCCTGAATCCGAGTGGCGTGCCTGCCTGGAGCATGCCGAAAAAATCGGCCTTGGCACACGCGAATATGATCTGATTGTGGTGAAGTAAGCATATTATTCCAGATGTGAAAAAGGCCGGGGCAACCCGGCCTTTCTTGCGTAATGCCGCATGAGCCAGAGGTCTTAATCGGCAAAGGGCAAAACACGGGCAAGCACTATGGCAATATAACCAGCATTAATGGAACGAACATTTAAAATTGCAAGAAATCAGTCATCCAGCGCGACCATATGGATGCGGTTTCCATGCGACTCAACAGAACGGCAAAGGTCGTCAAAAGAAATCCAGACGGTTGCCGTATTGTCATTGGGATGAACGCCAAGGCAGGGATTACCCTCAAGGGCAGTATCAAATACAAGCTCAACTTCGCAGCCCTCGTCATTGAGAATGCCAAAAGGAGTTACTTCCCCTTGGGCCAAATCCAGATACTTGGCGAGGCGCTCTTGCGAGGCAAAGCTTAGCCGGGAAGTACCCAGTTTTTGCTGCAAGACCTTCAAGGGTGCGGCTTTATCATTGGACATGGTCACGAGAAAATGCCGCTTCCCAGCGGAATCTCGCAAAAAAAGATTTTTGCAGACGTCACCTTTAAGATTAATCTTCAGGGCCTTCATTTCATCAATTGAGAAAACGGCCGGATGCTCCGTCACTGTGTACTTCACTCCAAGCCGCTTCAAGTAGTCATAGACTTTTTGTCGTTTCTCAAGATTAGACATTGCATCTCCATAGCAGCATATCAAAAAATACGTGTTCTCAGAGACTGGCATACACGTTTAAATATTGCCCATACGTCATATAGGATCATACAGAAAATTAGTTTAAATCCAAGCTGCTGCTGATGCAAGGAAGAGCATTTTCTCCTGCAGAGAACGCGTGTAGTGCGCACCGTCTGCTTTGCTTAGCACATCATACTTTTCTCATTGCTTTTCAGCACGGGATCACGCCCAATGGCGGAGTTTGGTCGCCTGAGTGGTGTGCAATTTCTGCTCATCGCAGAGTTTAAGTATTTTGCTGCCCTTCGGGCACTTGATTCCGCATCCTGTAGCGCGCTTTCACCTCAACGGCCTGGGATTTACCTCTCAGTTGAGGCGAACCTTTAGATTTTGTTGCCCTTCGGGCACTTGATTCCCATCCTGTAGCACGCTTTCACCTCAACGGCCTGGGATTCGGCTCTCGGCTGCGATGATCTATTTAATATTAGCTGCCCTTCGGGCATGGGATTCCGCCGTCCGGCGGAGTTTGGGACGCCTGTGCGGCGCGCAGCAAGGCGGGGCCGGTTATGGGGCTATGCCCCCTTCTCGGCCCCCCTTGCATCCCCCCCGAAGCACCCCGAAGAGGGACTACCAATTACCCCAGCATGGCGAGGGCAACGCGGCTGAAGCTCCGGGAGCTTCCTTCACTCGCTTCGCTCGGTCAGGCGATCTCCCTCCGCGCCGCGTAAATGCCAGATCGCGCATTTGCTTTGGATAAAGTCCGTTTTAGCCAACTACCCTGATAACAATTATACTGTTAAAACTGGCCGTTGGCTCAAGCTACCCTCACAGCAATAATTGTTGCATTGCAAAAAATCTGGCTTCGCTATGGCCATCATCACGGGCAAGACGTGTTGCTTACTCTCCTAGTCACCTCGAAGCGAAAGCCCCACGGCTAAAGAAGCCAATGGCGAGTCGTTAACATCATCTGTCTTTTGCAGTCAGTAATTAAAGAAAGGTTGCGGAGTCACTTTCAGCACATGCGGGCGAACAGTTACAATGAACAAGTGTCTCCTCATGCTGCCTGAGTCCCTAGATTGTTTGCGGACAAGACCTGAAGCAAGCCGAGAGTCGCTTTCCTCTAGTTCTAACATCCACCGGTCTTTCAACGGTCATGGTCAGGAGATTGCTGAAGCGCCATATTCCATCCTGCCTTTTGCAGGCAGTAATTAAAGAAAGGTTGCGGAGTCACATTGCATCACCTTTTGAATGCGCAGAGTTGCAATGAAATTACAAAGCACTTGGCGCAAAGGTGCCCTGCCTTTCAGCGGGAATGATGTGAAATGGTTGTGGTGCCGCCTTCTATCTTGCCTTTTGCAGGTCGTGATCAAAAGGTGGTTGTGGCGTTGCCTTCCTTAGACTCGCCGGAGCGGAGGCGGAGGCGATGTGCGGGTGTTGGTCGAATTTGCAAAATACGCATTTTGCGACCTGAAAAGGAAGCGCCGGGATTTTGAGCGCAGCGTACTCAAGTACGTGAGCATCAAAATTTCGGTGCTGACGCATTCAGGGCGTAAAAGACGGGTTTGCGTAAATGCGGCTGACAGGCTCTGGCAGAACTGCAAGCGATGAGGTTCAAGGGATTTCGGGCAGAGGGAGGCTGTGAAGCAAGAAGGAGAAGGAGGAAGAAGAAGAAGAAGAAGAAGGCCGCGCCCAAGGTGGCGTTGCGGTAAAGCGGAGGGATGTTGGCAGGCAGGAAGGCCGCGAGGAAGGAAGTATGCGAAGGGGGGATAAACGACAAAGCCCCTTGCGCTAGTAGCAGCAAGGGGCTTTGGAGCA
>NZ_JAHZCJ010000007.1 GCF_019422935.1 Desulfovibrio sp.
TTCCGTTTCGTGAAACTTTCGTTTCACCGTGAAGCCAGTCGTTTTCTTCAATCGCAAGGAGCGTTTATGCTCCCCTTTGCTTTCGAAGTCAACAACTTTTTTCCGTTTCGTGAAACTTTCGTTTCACCGTGAAGCCAGTCGTTTTCTTCAATCGCGAGGAGCGGTTATGCTCCCCTTCGCTTCAGGAGTCAACCGTTATTTTCGTTTCCGCGAAAAATCTTTTCGCTTGCGTTTCCCTTAACCGTTTTCCCTTGTCGCGAAGGGGGAAATTGCCTTAAAGGCCCCCGCAAGTCAAGCAACAAATGTAAATTTTTACAAAACAATCCATTCATATCTGCGCAAACTGGCCAACAGTGCGGCTTTCAGCCTACTGTTCCACAACCAGACGAGCGCCCGTGCGCAGGTTCTTTTCGTCCACGCTGTTCCAGCGTTTCAGATCATCCACGCTCACATTGTAGGTGCGGGCGATCTTCCACAAGGTATCGTTGGCCTGCACGGTATAGGTAGTTTTGCTTGTTTTGGCGGCCTTGGCGGGCTTGTCCTTATCGCGATCCTTGCCGAGATGCCCATCAGGCCCGGCAGCCACAGGCCGCCCAACTGCGGGCGCAGCCTGTCCGCTGCTTTGACCGCCGCCCTGGGCCGGGATGCGCAACACCGCGCCAGCATGCACCTTGTGCGGATCAGAAATACCATTGCTCTGCTGGATATCCTGCACGCTCACACCATATTTGCGGGCCACAGAGGTGAGTGTTTCATCCGCCCGTAGGGTGTGCTTTGCCCCATCATTGGCGGCGACCACTCGGGCCGAGGATGCTTGCGGTTCGCGGCTGGCAGCTTCATTGCCGGGCTTGCCCGCCTTAGTCTGCCCCTTGGCCGGTTTGGCATCCAGAGCCGCCACAGCCTGGGCAGACATATTTACCGAACGCGGAACCAGCACAGTTTCGCCGGCTTTCAGATAGGGATTGCCAGGGTTGGCTGCCCGCAGCGAAGCTACTGGCACACCGCAGCGGCGGCTGATTTTGTCCCATGAGTCCGCGCTGGAGGCCACCGTACTGGGGGCCCATCCCGCATAGGGCGCGCACTGGGGGGAAGACAGAAATGCCTGAGCCGCCCGTTCCCGACTTGCCGGTACATATATATATGTAGTGCGGCTAGTGTCGGTCATGGGGCGTTTGTGATGCCGGTTGAATGCCGAAAACTCGTCCATATCCATACGGCAGGCGCGGGCCACGCCCGCCAGATCCGTGCCGGGTTTGGCGGTCAGGCGCAGCACGCCCGGCGCATTGTCGGGATGGATGGGATCAAAGCCAAGCTGGGGAAGGTTGCGCATGATCTTGGTCACAGCCAGATAGCGCGGCACATACTGCTTGGTTTCATCGCGCAGCTGTGCCTTGTCGTCCAGCATATGGTTGCGCGACTTGATTTCAAAAAAGTCACGCCCGCCCGTGCCCTGCTTGGCGCGCCCAATCTTGCCTTCTCCGGCGTTGTAGGCCGCAATGGCCGTAGGCCAGTCGCCAAAATCGCCATAGAGTTTTTGCAGATAGTCTGCCGCTGCCTCGGTGGATTTGAAGGGATCAAGCCGCTCGTCCGTCCACCAGTCCTGGTTCAGCCCATACTTTTGCCCGGTATAGGGCATGAACTGCCATGCCCCGGCGGCCCCGGCAGGCGAGCGCACCTCACAGCGGTAACCACTTTCCACAATGGCAAGATAGGCCAGATCTTCCGGCATGCCCCGCGAGCGGAACACGCGCTTGGCATAGGCAAGAAACTGCTCCGCCCTTTTTGACGATGCGCTCATGGTGGGGCGGCCCTTACGCAAAAAGTATTTGTACTGGCGCGTCACGTCCGCCATGGCACTTTCGGGGATGTTTTTGTCCACCTGCCCGGTAGTGTTGAGGGCGGCGGTTTCACTGGCCGTCAGCGGCGGGGAAGTATCCTCTTCCGGCACAGACATCGACAATCCCCCTCCGGAGTCGCCGCCCTGCCGAGAGGCGCAGCCCCCCGCAAGCAGCAGACAGCAGACAACAGCCAGAAAAAACAGCCTTGCCATTGCCGATCCGTTCCTGTTCGATGCTGCAACCATTGTTTCCTCCCCTTTTGCCGCCCCGGCTTGCCATCTGCCGGGAAGATGCGTACACAGCCGCCAAGGGCTGTCTGTTCCTTCCCCGTGCGCGGATGCCACGGCATGGACTGCCAAAAGCCCACACGCGTGCGCAACTGCGCAGCATATCGCATAAATATTTCTAGCGGGTTCTTGCCTGCACAATCCTCTCCAATCACTCAGGCCGCACGGCGGCCAATGCACACTGCCCGGAGGCTCATATGCATAATGAAACTGAACAAGCCCCGCTGCTGCCGGGCCTCAAGCCTGTGCTGGAACTGCTTGCCAGCGAGCCCCAGCGCATCGACTGCGTCTTCTGCAAAAAAGGCCTGCGCGGCCCCGATGCGCAGGAAGTGCTGAACCTTTGCCGTCAGCACAACGTGCGCTTCAGCCTGGTAGACCAAGTGGCCCTCGACCGCCTGTGCCGTGGCGCTGGCAGTCAAACTGCCCAGGGGCGTCAAGGCCGTGACGGCGTTTCCCATCAGGGCGTTGTGGCCCGTCTGGCCGCCACCGGCTTTACCGAACTTGCCGACCTGCTGGCCGCGGCGGGCGATGCCCCCCTGCCCCTCATTGTGGCCCTTGACCAGGTGCAAGATCCCGGCAACGTGGGCACAATCTGCCGCACCCTGTATGCTCTGGGCGGTGCGGGCATCATTTTGCCCCAACACAACAGCGCCTATCTTGGCCCCGCAGCCCGCAGGGCCGCGGCTGGCGCACTGGAAAAACTGCCCGTGACCCGCGTCACCAACCTGGGCCACGCCCTCGACAGTGCCGAAGAAGCTGGCCTGACCATTTACGGCGCGGGTGGCGATGGCCCATCAAGCCTCAACGCCTTTGATGAACCCATGCAGTTGCCTGCCGTGCTGGTTCTGGGCAATGAGGACAAAGGCCTGAGGCCCGGCGTCGCCAAACGGTGCGCCCACATGCTGCGCATTCCGCTTGCCCGCTCCTTTGACTCGCTCAACGTGGCGCAGGCCGGCGCCGTACTGCTGGGCCTTGCCGCAGCGCACAGAGCAAAAAATTCTGCATCGTAGGGCAATTTCTGCTCAGCAAAACCTAAAGCAAAAAGTACGCCAACACATCTGGCCTTTTTTACACAGTTCAGACAAGCTCTTGACAGCAATAAAAAGGGAAGTGCAACCGCACTTCCCTTTTTATTGCAATAATAATGGCACTAAACTTTCTCTAGATTTTTATTAGATATACTTTATATATTGTAAAAAATGAATTGCTTTTACAAAATGCAGTCATACTACTGCTCACATCAGTTTATAAACGCCTACAGCAACATAATATCATCCGTTATTGCGCGCCGCCTGTCTCAGACAGGCAAGCAAAGCTCCGCTGAACGCAAAACCCCGCCCTGTCAGCGAGACGCATTATTGCGCTGCTGCCGGGGCGGGTTGTATGCGCCGAAAAGGGCGACCCGTGAGGCGGTCTTTACCGGATGTAAGTGGGAATATTGATGAACACGTCACGGGTAAAGGTAGTCATGCGCTCCATAAGCCAGGGCAGGGCCATAAGCAGAGCCAGAAACATGCACACAACCTTGGGGATGAAGGTCAGCGTCATCTCCTGAATCTGGGTTGCAGCCTGAATAACGCTGACAATCACACCCACTCCAAGCCCCACGCCAAGCATGGGCAAGGACATCATCAAGCAAAGTTCAATGGCCTGCCGACCGAAACCGATGACGAAATCTGGGGACATGGGTGACTCCTGAAAATTGACGGTGTGTGAATCTTTCCATCTCTTAGGCAAAAACCGGGCCAACGTTGCGCGCGGGGCTCCGGTCAGAGCAGAAAGCTGTTCACAAGCGAGCCGACCAGCAGATTCCAGCCGTCCACCATAACAAAGAGCAGCAGCTTGAAGGGCATGGACACCATCATGGGCGGCAGCATCATCATGCCCATGGCCAGCAGCACGCTGGAAATGACCATATCCAGCACCAGAAAAGGAATGTAGATGAGAAAGCCGATGGTAAAGGCGGTTTTAAGCTCGCTGATAACATAGGCGGCTGCCAGCAGCATGGTGGGCACTTCCTCCTTGCTGCGCGGCGCTTCCATCTTGCTGATGGAATAGAAGACAGAAAGATCCTTTTCGCGCGTATGCTTGAACATAAAGGTGCGCAAAGGGGCCTGCGCCCGGTCGAGCGCCACCTTGTAATCAATCTGCTCGGCCAGATAGGGTTGCAGGGCGTTATCATTGATCTGCTTGCCCACGGGGTACATGATGACCACCGTCATAAAAATGGCAAGACTGGCAAGAATCTGGGTGGGGGGCAGCTGCTGCACGCCCATGGCCTGCCGCAGAAAGCTGAAAACAATAATGATGCGGGTGAAACTGGTGACAGTGAGCATGATGGCCGGGGCAACGGAAAGCACGGTGAGCAGGAAGAGAATTTCCAGCAAGACCGAGACTTTTTCCGGCGATTGCGCCCCACCGGCCAGGGTGAGCTGCATTGCGGGCATGGCCAGATCCTGAGCCGCAAGGGCCAGAACCGGCATGAGGATGAAGAGGCTAGCTGCCGCCAGCGCCGCGACGGGCTTCTTCCATGATCTGTTTGAAATCGGCGTTCTCTGGCTCATGCTGTGCCTGCTCCTCTGTCAGAAGGGTAATCTGCTGGTCGGTAACGCCCAGCAGCAACCTTTTATTCAAGAAGCGTACCACCATCAAGCCTTTACGCGGCCCAAGCGGAAGCTGAGCCTCCATGACCAAGGCATCGCGCGGAAGCGCCCCCGGACGCGGCAGAAAATTGAACTTGCCGAAACGGCGCGCCAGCCATACGGCCAGCCACAGCACGGCCACCAGCAAAAACAGAATGCCAACGGCCTGAATGTAGCTGCCCCAGGAAAAAGACGACTGCCCAAGCGTTGAAGCAGGATCCGCCAGCGAGGCTGCGGCCTGCTCCGTAGCAATGCCAACGCGTTGCGCAGACTGAGCGGCCATATCCAGCCCGCGCAGCATCTGCTCGGCTGCGGCAGCCACCGTCTGCTCCAGACCCGGCGGCACCGCGGCCGCAGAACCTTGCGCGCCAGAAGTGACCACGCCGCGCACGGCGCTGCCCGAAAGACCGCCTTCGGCTGCGGCCAACAACACAGGCAGGCTAGCCAAGCTGCTTCACCCTTTCAATGGGACTGATGATATCGGTGAGGCGCACGCCGAACTTTTCGTTGATGACCACGGCCTCGCCGCGCGCCACCAGCTTGCCGTTCACAAATACTTCCAGCGGTTCGCCAGCCAGCTTGTTCAGCTCCACCACGGACCCCTGACCAAGCTGCAGCAGTTCGTTGATGAGCAGACGGGTGCGCCCAAGTTCGGCAGACACATCCAGCGGAATATCCAGAATAAAATCCAGCTCCCGCTTGAGCTTGTTGTCCTTGGGCTGACGGGCCATTTCAGTCATGTCCTGAAAATGCGCGTCTACCGGATGACCGCCAAGCCCTGCACCTGCACCGCCAAAGGAGGTCGGCCCCTTGTCTTCCTCATCCTGCGCCAGCGATTCTGCCCACTGAGCCGCCAGAGCTTCCTCATCCAGCGCAGCGCCGGATGTTCCGCCAGCCGCGCCAGCGGGCGCAGCATCCGCAGCAGGTGCAGCAGGTTCTGCCGCGTTGGCTTCATCTTCCAGTTGCGCGGCCCACTGGGCCGCCAAGGCTTCCTGATCTTCCTGCGACATACGTCACCTCATTCTCTATTCCAACATGCACACCCGAACATTCGGGCGGCATCGCGGCAACGGCGCGCCCCGCAACGGGCATGGCTGCCAAAAGCCTCTGTCTGAAACCGCGTCCGCACAAGAAGCAGATGCCTGGGCCCGCCAGAGGCAGAGCTTCCAGTGTTACTCCACGACAAAATCGGTAAAATATACGCGTATGACCCTCTGCGCGCCCAGAATCTGGTTCAGCCGCGCGGCCACCTCCGCCTTCAACAGCACCTTGCCGTCAGGCGTGGAGATATCGTTAAACGTCTTGCCCGCCAGCAGCATGATGATGGCATCGCGGATACGCGGATTGTTGGCCTGCAATGCGGCGGCAACGTCCGCATTGACCTCGACCTCCATGCCCAGCTTGAGATACCGCCGCCCTGTGGGGTCGGAAATGTTCACGGTTATGGGCGGCAGCGGCAAGACCTGACCACCACTGCGCGGCAGATCGCCCTGCCGTTCAATGCGCCCGTCACCCGCGCCTCCCGCGCCGCCTGCCCCGGCATGGCCGGATGCGCCGCCTGCGCCGCCAGAACCGCCTGCGCCTGTCTGGCCCGCTGCGCCTTTGCCTGCGGCATCCGCAGATGCAGCTTCAGCAGGCGCAGAACTTGCCGAAGACGGTGTGCGGATGAAAAACCACCAATAGCCGCCAATGCCAGCACCACTCAGCGTGATAAGCAATATCGCCAAAATAATGACGATGCGCTTGGCCTTGGAGCCCTTCTTGGGGTTTTCAGCCTGCCCTTCCGGCAGGGCCTTTGATTCTTTTTCTTTGGCCGCCATACGTACTCCACCGCTATTGTGGGGTCATGAATGCGAACCGCTCAAGTCATTCAGGTCTGCATGGCATGTAGCAGACTTTGTGCCAAAGCTGTTCACACCTTGGCAGGACGCGGCCCGAAAATATCCGTACCTATGCGCACCATGGTGGCCCCTTCGGCCACCGCGCCTTCAAAATCACCGCTCATGCCCATGGAAAGCTCGGGCAGGGGCAGGCCAAGGCGGGTGCTCAAGGCATCGCGCAATTCACGCAACCTTGCAAAATGGGGCCGCGCTGCATCGCCCGCGTCAAAAACCGGGGGCAGACACATGAGGCCCTGCACCTCAAGGTGCGGGCAATGCTCAAGAACATAATCGGCCAATTCCGGTAAATCTGCAGACATCACACCGGATTTTTGCGATTCGCCCCCAACATTCACCTCAAACAACACTGGCTGACGCGCACCACCCTCTGCCAGACGCCGCTCAAAGGCGTCCGCAAGCTTGCGGGAATCAAGGGTATGCACAAGATTGAAAGCCCCCGCCACCAGCGGTGCCTTGCGGCTTTGCACATGACCGATCATGTGCCAGCGAATCCCGGCGCACTGCGCTGCTGTGGCCGGATCTGCGCTCAGGTCTTGCCGTTTTTGCAAGGCCTCCTGAACGTAGTTTTCGCCAAAATCAATCTGCCCGGCGGCGGCCACCTGGGCCAGGGATTCCGCCGGATGCAGTTTTGAAACGGCAATAAGCCTCACGCTTTCGCGGGGGCGGCCAGCCGATGCGCAGGCCGCGTCAATGCGGTCAAGCACCCGCGCATAGCGTTCGAGCAACAAGGTATCGCCCATGACTACTCCGCCATCAGGCCCATCTCGCGCAGGAAGGCGGCGTCTTCAGTCCAGTGTTCGCGCACCTTGACCCAAAGCTCCAGATGCACCTTGCCGCCCACCAGATCCTGAATTTCCTTGCGGGCCTCAATGCCTATCTGCTTGATGGAAGCGCCCGCACGGCCAATAACCATGGCCTTGTGCATGGGCCGCCCCACATAGATGACCGCGTGGATCACAGTCTGGCCGCGCTCTTCGTCTTCCTCCCAGCTTTCCACGTCCACAGCCACGGAATAGGGAACTTCCTGGCGCAGATGCAGAAACAGCTTTTCACGCACGATTTCCGCAGTCATGAACCGCAGGGGGGCCGTGGAAATCTGGTCTTCGGGGAACTGAGCCTGGGCAACGGGCAGCTTGGAACGGATAAGCTTTGCCAGCTCCGGCAGGCCGTCGCGATTCAGGGCCGAAGTGGGGAAAATTTCCGCCTTGGGCCACATTTCGCTCAGACGGGTCAAAAGCGGCAGCATGCGGCTTTTGTCCGAGAACAGGTCCACCTTATTGACCACCACAACCATGGGCCGGTCATCATTGGAAAGCGCTCTGGACAGCGGCTCAAGGTCGCGCTCCAGAAATTCCGGGTGGCGGATGTACAGGTGGGCGTCAAGCACGGGCATGATGACTTCGGCCTGGGCAAGGCTCTGCCACACGGCCTGGAGCATGGTTTTGCTCAGCCGACCGCGCACCTGGGCAAGGCCCGGCGTATCCATAAAAATAACCTGGGCTTTCTCGTCCGTAAGGATGCCCACAATCTGATTGCGCGTGGTCTGCGGCTTGGGGGTGACGATAGTCACCTTCTGGCCGAGCAAGGCGTTCAGCAGGGTGGATTTGCCCGCGTTGGGCGGCCCCATAAGTGCGACCCAGCCGCAACGATAGTTCTGATCCGACATTCTTTCTCCCGGCTGGAAACATCCAGCCTCTACCGCCGTAAACTTCGACGGGAAATTTTCTGGCAATTTTGCAGGGCGCGGGCGCACTGGCACGACAAAGGCCGCCCTATGCGGGCTAACATCTCAAAGAAATTGCGCTTCCGCGTTCGGGCGGGCATGGATTTGCGCACCTGCCCGGCACACTCAGAGTAAACTTTACTCTAGAAACATACTATAACTGGCTTTCTGTCCCACATCCGCGCTTCGGGGTCAAGACGCAGGGCATTGCCCCAACCCCGGTACAGGCCCCAAAACGGGCATAGACGGACACAGGAGTTGGTGCAAAAAACGGACGAAAAAAATCGAACGGGGAGGCAACACCTACATTGCCCTTGCCGCCGAACACCTCATCATTATTATGCTTCTGTCACGCCCCCAACAGTGGGACATTTCACAGCCCGCCGCTTGACTACAGGCGCGCCAATGCCTACTCTCCCGCCCATGTTCAGCCTATTTACCTATATTGCACTTATTGTGGGCGTTAACTTCGCCTTTTCAGTCACTCCGCTCATCCAGTTGCCCAATGGCGATATGTGGGCTCCCCTTTCGCTCATCGTCGGCTTTATTTTTGTGGTGCGCGATTACGCGCAGCGCCGTGTTGGGCACCATGTGCTTTGGGGAATGCTTGTGGGTTGCGTGGTCAGCTGGTTCATGGCCAGCCCGCAGCTTGCGCTGGCCAGCGCCGCGGCCTTTGCCGTGGGCGAACTGGGCGACTGGGCGGTATACACCTTTACCCGCCGCCCGTTTTCGCAGCGCATTCTCATTTCAAGCCTTGTGGGCGCGCCGCTGGACAGCATCGTATTTCTGGGCATGATCGGCATTGCCACGCCCTGGTCTGTCATTACCATGAGCCTGAGCAAGCTGGCAGGAGCACTGCTTGTTTTCTGGCTGGTACGCCGCCGCGAGCAGCGCGAATGCGGGCTGGAGCACATCCAGGCATAGCGATTGACACCGCAGGGCATGCCCTACAGCTGCTGTACAGCACACATTTTCAAACCCGTGGTCGCAGGATCACGGGTTTTTGTGATTTTGGGGCTTACCGTATAGACTCTGCCTCAAGCGGCACTCCGCACGAGGTGGATCAATGGACAACCGAACTGAAGCCAGACAGACAGATGCCGAACTCCTGCTGCAACGCCTCGACGACGCAGGCCTCACGGAATACATCCGGCTGTCGCAGAAAACCGGCAAGATACTCTGGCTCAACTTTCTGTCAGGCATTGCCAGAGGGCTGGGGTTCAGCATTGGCGCATCGTTGGTGTTGGCCGTTCTTTACAAGATACTGGCCCGGATCATCAGCATGAACATCCCCTACCTTACAGAACTGCTGCAACAGATCATGAACATGGCCAAGGGCGGCTGACAGGAACGCACATTCTTTTGCCGCAAAAAGGGAGGGAACCATAAAGCTCCCTCCCTATATTATGGATGGTATTTGTTGCGCTTACGAGCCAGCGGCGGCGCGTGCGGCTTCGTCGGGATACAGGGCCGTGATTTTCGCCAGAAAATCCATATAGCGCCCTTCCACGATGGCCTGACGCGCGTTGCGCGCCAGATCGAGAAAATAGGTGAGGTTGTGCAGGGAATTGAGCCGGAAGGACAGCAATTCCTGACTGGCATACAGATGCCGCAGATAGGCGCGCGAAAAATTGCGGCAGGCGTAGCAACGGCAATTGGGATCAAGAGGGCCGTCATCCTCGGCAAATTCGCGTCGCTTGATGTTGATCTTGCCAAGCGATGTATAGAGCGTGCCGTTGCGCGCATTGCGGGTGGGCAGGACGCAGTCGAACATGTCCACCCCGGCATGGATGCCCGTGGCAATGTCCAGCGGCGTCCCCACTCCCATGAGGTAGCGGGGCTTTTCGCCGGGCAGCAGGGGCGCTGTGTGGTAGAGCAGATCGTACATCTTGTCTTTCGGCTCGCCCACCGAAAGCCCGCCAATGGCAAAACCGTCAAAATCCATGGCGCACAGTTCGTTTACCGAGCGCTCGCGCAGGTCTTTGTAAAAACCGCCCTGCGTGATGCCGAACATCAGATTGTGCGCAGAACCGGGCGGATAGGCGTCCATGGCGCGCTTGGCCCATCGCGTGGTCAGGGCCAGGGATTTTTCCGTATAGGCGTAATCCGCGCCAAAGGGCACGCATTCGTCAAGCACCATCATAATGTCTGAATTCAGGTTGCGCTGGATTTGCAGCACCTTTTCAGGCGTGAACAGATGCTTTGAGCCATCAAGGTGGGAGCGGAACTCCACGCCTTCCTCGCGGATCTTGCGCAGCGAGCTCAGGCTGAATACCTGAAAACCGCCGCTGTCCGTCAGGATGGAGCCGGGCCAGGAGGCGAACTTGTGCAGCCCCCCGCGCCGGTGCACAAGCTCATCGCCGGGGCGCAGATAAAGGTGATAGGTATTGCCCAGAATGATGGGCGCGCCAATGGCGGCCAGGTCATCCGGGGCAAGAGCCTTGACGGATCCCACGGTTCCCACGGGCATAAAGATAGGCGTGGGGATAGTGCCGTGAGCCGTGCGCAGCACCCCGGCGCGGGCCGCGCCGTCGGTGTGTTCGATGGTAAATACGGATTGGGACATGCCGCGCAGAGTAGCCGCAAGCGCCGCACTGCGCAAGAGGGGGAGCACGCCGCATCGTGGGCAGATATTCGCGGATTCCTGCTCAAAAAGTTATGGTCGGCGGCAAAAGTCGCGCGGAGGCAGCACGGCTAATTGTTGTGCCTCGGGGGCAATATTGTTAAGGTTGCACCCTTTCATTAAAGGGTGTTGCGCGCAAGGGCCGGGGCCGTTGCGCCGGGGGGCCGCAGGGGACGGCGACCCTTCGCTGCCGCCATGCGCGGTGCGCGGACAAACCGCGCAGAATGTCCTTCAGCAAAGTTCAAATGAGGGAATTCCCTGTGAGCGACTGCACGTTTTCACCATCGCTGTGCCACATTGATCTGGCCGCCATCCGCCGCAATTTTGGCCGCATGGGCAAGGCTGAAAAGCTTATGCCGGTCATCAAGTCCGATGCCTACGGCCACGGCCTTGTGCCTGTGGCGCGGATTTTGTCTGATGCAGGCGCGCGGCGCTTTGCCGTGGGAACCGTATCAGAAGGCATGGCCCTGCGCGAGGCCGGCCTGCGGCAAACCATTGTGCCGCTTCTGGGCGCGCTCACCGATGTGGAGTGGCAGGGAGCCGCCATGCAGGGCCTGACCCCGGTGGTGGGCAACTTTGACCAGCTTGAACGCGCCGCCGCCCATTGCCACGCCGGGCGCATCCTGCGCGTTGCCATAAAGTGCGAAACCGGCATGGGCCGCCTTGGCTTTTCGCAGGAAGAACTGCCCCAGGCTATCGACCGGCTGCGCAACATCCCGGGCATCTCTCCGGCTATGGTCATATCGCACTTTTCATGCGCCGACGTGCCGGAGCAGGAAGCCTATTCACAGGACCAGATCAAGCGCTTTACCGCCATGTCTGACGCGCTGCGTACGGCATTCCCCGACATTGAGCGCTCGCTCTGCAATACGGCTGGCACCATAGGCCGCCCCGAAGCGCATTTCGAGGTGTGCCGCCCCGGCATTTCGCTATACGGCGGCAATCCCTTTACGGGCACCTCGTGGGAAAGCAAGGGCGATGCGCTCGGTCTGGAATGGGCCATGAGCGTCAGCGCGCCAGTTATCGAAGTACGTCAGGTGGCCGAGGGCCGCAGCGTGTCGTATGGTCGACTGTTTACAGCGCAAAAGCCCGCCACCGTGGCGGTTGTTGCCATTGGCTACGCCACGGCTTTCAACCGATCGCTTTCAACGCGCGCCGCCATGCTCATCAACGGACGGCGCGCTCCTCAGGTGGGTAGGGTGTGCATGGGCATGATCATGGCCGACGTCAGCGAGCTGCCGCCCGTGCGTGTGGGCGACACGGCCTGGCTTATGGGCGGCCCCGCCGAGGCAGGGCAAAAGGCGGTGACGCCGCAGGACATAGCGGATGCACTGGGCACCATTTCTTACGAAGTGCTCTGCCTTTTTGGCGGCATGAACCCGCGCGTGTACGCATAGGGCATTGCATCCCCCTGACAGCGCAGGCTTTCATCCTTCTGAAAATTTCGGCTTGACAGGCCCATTTGCCGGAAGTATAAGACTCGTTCCTTGCTCGCGCCCTGTGTGGCGTGGGCTGCCAATCCAAAAGGAGAATACCAATGCGGAAATTTGAAACCCTGCTGCTCCTTTCCCCGGAGCTTTCCGCCGATACTCGCGAGGGCACCATTGCCGCCCTTACCGCGATCATCGAGCGTGAGAAGGGCGTCATGGTGGAAGTGGACAATTGGGGCATGCGCGACCTCGCCTACCCGGTTCGCAAACTGATGCGCGGCTTTTATGTGCGTCTGGTGTACCAGGCTCCTGCTGAGCTTATCGCTGAGCTGGAACGCAACATTCGCATCACCGACGGCATCTTCAAGTTTGTGACCGTCAAGCTGGCCGACGAAGTGGCCGGGGAGGTTGCCTAACATGGCTTTTAAGAAGAAATTTGCCCCGCGCCGCAAGTTCTGCCGCTTCTGCGCAGACAAAGATCTGCCCCTGGATTACAAGCGCGCCGACATTCTGCGCGACTTCATCACCGAACGCGGCAAGATCATTGCCCGCCGCATCACCGGTACCTGCGCACATCACCAGCGCCTGCTGACCCGCGAAATCAAGCGCGCCCGCCAGATGGCCCTGCTCATCTACACCGCGACGCACGATTCCGGCGTCAAGAAAAAGAGCACCATTTAAGGAGGCGCACATGAAACTGATACTTCGCGCCGACGTTGAAAATCTCGGCAGCCTTGGCGATGTGGTTGAAGTGAAAGCTGGTTATGGCCGCAATTTCCTGCTCCCGCAGGGTCTGGCCATGGTCGCTTCGCCTTCCAACCTCAAGAGCTTTGAACAGGAACGCAAAAAGCTTCAGGCCCGCATGGATGCCGTGCGCGCTGATGCCCAGGCCCTCCAGGCCCGTCTGGAAGCCCTGGAAGTTGTTATCCCCATGCACGTGGGCGACAACGACAAGCTTTACGGCTCCGTCACCACCACCATCATCGGCGACGCTCTTGCCGCCCTTGGTGTGGAAGTTGACCGCCGCCGCATCCTTATGGATGCCCCTATCCGTACCCTTGGTGAACATCCCGTTCGCGTGCGCCTGCACGCCAGCGTGATCGCCATGGTGCCGGTGAAGGTCATCTCCGACCATCAGCCCATCGAAGAAGAACCCGCACCTGCTGCGCCCGCTGAAGAAGCCGAGGCCGCCCAGTAGGGGTTTGCGTGGCTTCCCGCAACGATAGCAACTCCGCCCCCGGCCACGCGGCCGGGGGCTCGCCTTTTGGGCAGGGCCGCAACAAAGACGGTCAATCTCGCTCTTCAACGCACAGCGCGGAAAAGGCCGAGGCCGACATCCTGCGGCGTGTGCCCCCCCACAGTGTTGAAGCCGAACAGGCTGTGCTCGGCGGCGTTTTTATGCGCCCCCAGCTCATGCACTCCATCGCAGATCAGCTCACTGACGAAGATTTTTACCTGCCCGCGCACGCCACCATCTACAAGGCGTTTCTAGAACTTTACCGCAAATCGGCCCCCCTCGACCTTATTGCCACTGCCGAGCAGCTCAAGAGCATGAACGCCCTTGAAGAAGCTGGCGGCGCGGTCTATCTGGGCGAGCTGGCGCAGGCCGTTGTTTCCGGCGCCAATGCGGAATACTACGCCACCATAGTCCGCGACAAATCTTTGCAGCGCAGCCTGATCAACGCCTGCTCTGGCATCATAGTCAACTGCTACGATGCCACGCGCGAAGTCGGCGAGCTGCTGGATGAATCCGAGCAGGCGGTTTTTTCCATTTCGCAGCGCACCTCGGGCAAGGATTTTACTCCCACCCGCGAACTGCTGGAACGGGTGTTCGACAAGCTTTCCAAGCTGGCCGATGCCAAGGACGTCATTACAGGCGTCACCACCGGCTATACCCGACTGGACAAACTGACCGCAGGCCTGCAGCCCTCTGATCTTATTATTGTTGCAGCCCGCCCCAGTATGGGCAAGACGGCTTTTTCCATGTGTATGGCCATCAACGCAGCCGTGCGCCAGAACGTGCCTGTGGCTGTATTTTCGCTCGAAATGAGCAAAGAACAGCTCATGCAGCGCATGCTGGCCGTTTGGGGCAAGGTGGATCTTTCCAAATTGCGCCGCCCCTCGTTGCTGACAGATGAAGACTGGCAGCGCCTCTATGACGCGGCGGACGTTGTGGCCCGTGCGCCCATATTTATTGACGACACCCCGGCCCTCACCACGCTGGAGCTGCGCGCCCGCGCCCGCCGTCTCAAAGCGGACAAAGGCCTTGGCATGGTCGTGGTGGACTACCTGCAGCTCATGCGCACCAGCCGCCGTACAGATTCGCGCGAACTGGAAATTTCGGATATTTCGCGGTCGCTCAAGGGCCTTGCCAAGGAAATGAACGTGCCCGTGGTTGCGCTTTCGCAGCTTAACCGCAAGGTGGAAGAACGCAGCGACAAACGCCCCATGCTTTCTGACCTCCGTGAATCTGGCGCTATCGAGCAGGACGCGGACGTTATCATGTTTGTGTACCGCGATGACGTGTACAAATTCCAGAAGCCTGCCGACCGCCCCCCCCAGGGCATTGCCGAAATTATCATCGGTAAGCAGCGCAACGGCCCGGTGGGCGTTGCAGAGCTTATGTACATGTCGCCCTACACCTCGTTTGAGGATATTGCGCCTGACTGGATGCCCCCGCCATCAGAAGGCGGATCCTAGTCAATTTCAGAGCCGTACAACTGACGCAAAAGCTGTCGTTGTGCGGCTTTTTAGCATGCTAATTGGTGCGACACTAATAATTACAGTCTGAACGTATTTCCCACGCAATAGCTTTCTATTTTAATGTTGGTTGAACAACCAATCCGATTATTAGTAATGCACTTTGCAACTCTTTATCTTTTCAACGCCCGTTGTGTTCCAGCGATGTATTGAACATTCGATGGCCACCATGTTTTGCGATTCTTTGCACAACCTCTAGGAAATCCTTCGTTTCCTTCCACCTCATCCAGTCACACTGCGGGTTTGCGCCTTTTTTTTACTGGCGCGAATACGCAATGCCAACTTTTTTTTGGCGATTCGTTGACAAGGCCGACAAAGCGTGTTTCCATATTTTTCATGGGCCGCGTACCGGTAATACGTTTTACTGGGCGTAAGCGCGGGAAGATTGTTTTTTTTGAGAGGGTGTTTCATGTCTAAGTCCATCTATGTCGGGAACCTTCCTTGGTCTGCCACTGAAGAACAGGTCCAGGACCTCTTTGCCGAATACGGCAGCGTTCTGTCTGTGAAGCTTGTTAGCGACAGGGATACCGGCCGTGCCCGCGGCTTTGGCTTTGTGGAAATGGAAGACGGCGAAGCCGACTCCGCCATTGAAGCTTTGGACAACTTCAGCTTTGGCGGCCGCACGCTGCGCGTGAACGAAGCCAAACCCAGAGCCCCGCGCCAGCCCCGCTACTAGGGCGCTGTAACGGACAAAGACACGCCCCAATTGGGGCGTTTTTTGTTGCGCGCACCTCTTAGGGGTCGCCTAAGGCGCTCCTGCACATTCTAGCGCGGCGGGGCGGCTCGACAGATATTGTCTGCCGAAAACCCCGCCGCAGCATTTTTGCCTCCTACCGCAACATCCGCCAGATGTTTCTCCCTCCGTGCTCCACAGGCAGACGCTGGTTCTTCCGCGCTTCCGAACTCCCAGCCGCACTGCCAGTTTGCCTCTCTCCAGATACCGTAAAGCTCATTGTTTCAAGCCCACCATCAAGCACTTGCCTGGTACCCACTTTCCACACATGTACTCCTCCCCACTCGTTCACCCCCTGCATCGCCTGCGCCCGGCTTCCTCATGCGGCCAAGACTCCGCTCTACTCAACGCGGATAAGCAACTGCGCGCTCCCGCATCAGCCTTTGCTTGCCTCCGCGTAAAACCAGACTGCATTGCTATGCAATAAGGTAAGGGCATTGCAGCCCTGCTTGAGGCCCTTGCTTGCAAAACAGCTACCCGGCCACGCCCTCCGATTGCTTGCTGTAAAGGAAGAAAGACGACAGACCACAAAAGCCGGTACTATTGCATAGCTCTTTTTTCTACTGAACCCGCATGCTCCAGCTACATATATTGCACACAATCCTGATCACTAGATAGTTTATGTGTATAGAAATTGTCGTTTCACAAAAAAATTTATTTATAATTTATTTTTGTGAATATTAATGACTATAAAAAATAATTATTGCAAGAGTACGGCCATTAATTGTAGTGTATTTATAATTTCAATAGCCAGTTTTATGTTAAATTTAGTTTATTTAAACTGTATAAACAATCAATGAAATATTTCACATACATCTTTTACACGTACTAATTCTGATTTACTTACATAGTACAATACGCTCATTGATTGAACAGTTTCTATCTATTGCAAACATAATTCGCACAATAGGGAAACAACGCAGGCACGGCACTGTCGGTAAAAATACAATCATACCGCAGGGACGCATTCAGGACAGATTATGCCCAACACCCGCTTTGACCTCACGCATCCCCCCTTTGATCTGCTGACCAAGGCAGAGGCATCTGCCCTGTCGGCCTCTGCCGATATCCTTTTTTTCAGCAATGATCAGGAGATTCTTGCCTCGGGGAGTGAGGTTGATGCGCTCTATCTGGTCATGAAGGGCCTTGTTCGTGAAATGTCGGGCGAAGAAATTGTGGGCGCCTACCGTGAGCACGAGGCCTTTGATTGTCGCGCCTTGGCCACAGGCAGAACGCGGCACAGGTTTGTGGCGCATGAAGAAGTGCTGCTTTGCGTGTTCCCAGGCCGAGAGGTGCTGGCCTTGACGGAAAAGAACTCGCTTTTCGGTGCGTACTTTTTTGCAACCGTGTCCGACAAGCTGGGCCAACTTGCCCAAAACCGCGACCGCCGCGAATGGCAGAGCCTTTTTGCGGTCAAGATCAGCGATGCGGGATTTCGGCCGCCCATATTTGCCAAGGCAACGGATACCATTGCCCACGCCGCGCAGCGCATGAAGGAAAGCCGGAGGCGATCCATCTTTGTGCGCGACGGTTCCAGCACCGGAATTTTCACCACGGGCGACTTTTGCGACATCGTGGCCAACGCGGTTTCCAACCAGACGCCACTCAAGGCCTGCGCGCAGTTTTCCCTGCTGAGCTGCGAAAAGGACGACTACCTTTTCAATGCCCTGCTTCTCATGACCCGCCACAACATCCATCGTATTGTGGTGACGGACAAGGGGCAGCCTGTGGGCGTTCTGGCCATGATCGACCTGCTTTCCTATTTTTCCAACCATTCCCTGTCCATAGCGCGGCAGCTCGAGGCGGCCACCACACTGGCCGACCTGCACAGCGCCATGCTGGACATGGAAGCCCTGGTCACAACCCTCGTTACCCAGGGCATAAAAACGCCGCAGCTCGCGCGCCTTGTGCAGGTGCTCAACGCGCAGCTCATGGCCCGCCTCTGGCAGATGACGGCCACGCCCGCCGTATTTGCCGGGAGCGCCCTGCTTGCCCTTGGTTCAGAGGGACGGGGCGAACAGATACTGAAAACCGACCAAGACAACGCGCTGATCCTCGCCGAAGGCCTGGACGAAAAGGAGGTGGAGCACTCTGCAAACAGTTTTACGGAGCGCATGCTCAGCCTTGGCTACCCGCCCTGCCAGGGCGACATGATGGTGAACCAGCCGCTCTGGCGGCACACGGCGCGCGGATGGGAACAGACCTTGCGCCAGTGGGCGGACTCCGCGCAGGGCGAGGGGCTTATGCATCTGGCAATTTTTCTGGATGCGGAAACAGTCTCCGGCCCGGCCTCATGGCTTGAGGCCTGCCGCAAGGCCTTGCGCTCGGCCCTGCACGATGACACAGCGTGGTTTGCGCGCATGGCCCTGCCCATTGAACAGTTCCCCACCCGAACAGGCGAAAGCGGCTTTTGGCGGCAACTGCTTAACCGCGAAAAAAACGCCCTGCTCGACATCAAGAAAGCGGGCATTTTTCCCATTGTGCACGGTGCCCGTATTCTGGCGCTGGAGGCGGGCATTGATGCCACCAACACCTTTGACCGACTGGAGGCCCTCACATCACGCAGTACTATTGAAAAATCACAGGCAGATGATCTGGCCGAATCTCTGGCCTTTCTGATGCGCCTGCGGCTGGACGCAGGCCTTGAAATGCTGTGCAAGGGGATCCCCCTGAGCAACGAGATTGATACGGCCTCCCTGTCCACCCTGGACAAAGACCTGTTGCAGGACGCCCTCCAGGTGGTCAAGCGCTTCAAACGCATGATCAGCCAGCGCTACGGGCTGGACAGGTTCTAACATGCAAAACACCTGGGTACAGGCCGTGGCGCGCCGCTGGCGCATGCGCGGCCTGCGGGAACCTTACCGTTCCCTGCTGGACCAGGATGACGGCCTGCTTGTGAGCATTGATTGCGAAACAACCTCGCTCAACGCGAAGGAAGCGGAGCTGTTATCCATCGCCGCCGTCTGCATAGACGGCAGGCGTCTTTGCACCAGAGACGCCTTTTACGCGCTGATAACGCCGCAGCATGCCCCTGACGGGCAGAATGTGCGCGTGCACGGGTTGCGCCCGTGTGATTTCAGCACGGGTCTGCCGCTTCAGGATGTGTTGTCGGCTTTTCTTCAGTTTGTCAGAGGCAGAACACTGGTGGGCTATTATCTGCAATACGACCTTGCAGTGTTGAACAAAAACTTGAGGCCACTGATGGGGGCAGCATTGCCAAACAGTCGCATAGAGGTTTCAGGCCGCTATTACGACTGGCGATTTGCGCAATATCCTGGCGCCTACATTGATCTGCGATGGGAAACGATGGTCAGAAATCTTCGCCTTCCCACGCTGCCAAGGCACGATGCCATGAACGACGCCATAACAGCCGCCATGATGTATCTGGCGCTGCAATCGCGCGGATACGGCGCGCACAGGCTCCCATAACGTCCAATGTCTGCGCAAAAGACATTGCGGACAAAAGTATGCGAGGAGGGAACAATGGCCTCAGAACTGACGCAACGAATCGAAAAGAACGCGCAATACCAGCACTTGATCAAGACGCGCAACGCCCTTGGCTGGCGCCTCACGCTTGTGGTTTTTGCCGCATATTACGGTTTTATTCTGGTTGTCGCCTTTGACAAACAGCTCTTTGCCACACCTCTTGCAGCAGGAATGACGACGACATGGGGCATCCCCCTGGGCATCGGCATCATCCTGCTGACCGTTGTGCTTACAGCGGTCTATGTTCGCAAGGCCAACAACGAGTTTGACCCTGCGCTCAAGCAGATTCTTGAAAAAGAGGTGCGGTCATGAGTGGAATAAGCGCTTGCACATCCTCCCATAGGCTCAGGCAACAAAAATCCGCCCCGACTATCAGCGCTGCAACATTCTGCACGGCGCTTTTTATCGCTTTGCTGCCCGGTCAGCCCCTGGCGGCAGGAGTCATAGAAGAAACGCAAAAGCAGAATACCGACTGGACAGCCATCATCATGTTCACCATTTTTGTCGGCGCATCGCTGTGGATAACCAAGTGGGCCGCCAAGCGCACCCGCTCCGCTGCGGATTTTTACACGGCAGGCGGCGGCATCACGGGTTTTCAGAACGGCCTTGCCATCGCGGGCGACTTTATGTCGGCGGCCTCCTTTCTGGGCATTTCAGCCGCCGTCATGGCAACGGGCTTTGACGGCCTGATCTATGCCATCGGCTTTCAGGTGGGCTGGCCGCTCATAACCTTCATGCTGGCGGAGCGTCTGCGTAATCTTGGGCGCTTCACCTTTGCCGATGTGGTGGCCTACAGGCTCCAGCAGGTGCCTGTGCGCATATTTGCCGCATCGGGCACCCTTGTCGTGGTGCTGTTCTATCTTATAGCGCAGATGGTGGGCGCGGGGCAGCTCATCAAGCTGCTCTTCGGGCTTGATTACCACTATGCGGTGGTTATCGTGGGCCTGCTCATGATGGCCTATGTGCTTTTTGGCGGCATGACGGCAACCACATGGGTGCAGATCATCAAGGCCTGCCTGCTGCTCGGCGGGGCCTCGTTCATGGCCTTTATGGTTATGGCCCAATATGGGTTCAGCCCCGAAAAACTTTTCACCGCCGCTGTGGGCATCAAAAAAAGCGCGGCCATCATGGGGCCGGGCGGCTTTGTCAAAGACCCTGTTTCGGCCATTTCGCTTGGCATTGCCCTCATGTTCGGCACTGCCGGGCTGCCGCATATCCTGATGCGCTTTTTTACCGTTCCGGACGCCAGGGAAGCCAGAAAAAGCGTACTCTGGGCAACCACATGGATCGGCTATTTCTACATTCTGACCTTCATCATAGGCTTTGGTGCCATAGTGTTTGTGAGCACCAATCCCGAATTCCTCGATGCTAACGGCGTCTTGCGCGGTGGCGGCAACATGGCTGCCGTGCATCTGGCCAACGCCATTGGCGGCAATATCTTTCTTGGCTTTATGTCGGCGGTGGCCTTTGCCACCATTCTGGCAGTAGTGGCCGGGCTGACGCTTTCCGGCGCGTCTGCCGTGGCGCACGACCTCTACGCCTCTGCCCTCAAAAAGGGCAAGGCCAGCTCCAGCGAGGAGCTTAAAATCTCCAAACTGACAACCGTGGCCCTTGGCATCATTGCCATGTTTCTTGGCATCGTGTTTGAAAAACAGAACGTGGCATTCATGGTGTCGCTGGCCTTTGCCATTGCGGCCTCGGCCAACTTTCCGGCCCTGATCCTCTCAGTACTGTGGAAGGGCTGCACCACCAGAGGGGCTGTTGCCGGGGGCTTTGCAGGCCTGCTGGCCGCGCTGGTCATGACCATGCTCTCGGATGCCGTGTGGGTGGCGACTCTGGGCAATCCGCCCGGCTCCGCGCCCTTTCCGTATTCCTCCCCGGCCATCTTTTCCATGCCGCTGGCCTTTTTGTGCATCTGGGTAGTGTCCATATGCGATCAGTCCCCGCAGGCGCAGAAGGAAAGGGAGGCTTTTGCCGACCAGAAAATCCGGTCTGAGACCGGCCTTGGAGCTTTCAAACCCACTGCGCATTAATCCAAGCAAGCGCGGCCTGGCCCTCACCAAGCCGAGTAGCAAGGCCAGACACGGGGAGGGTCAGCCTTGCGGACAACCCATCAAACAGCCTGCCCGCCCAGAACAGATAATTTTCGGGCGGGCAGGCTCAATGCCTTTGTAAAGCGCATCCGCAAAAGCAACACGACATCGTAGGCCCTCTTATTTTGCGGCGCGCGACTGCGTATGCCAACGCATTCCGGTTGCGGCGCTTTTCTTTGCGGGCTTGCCTTGCCGACTGCTGCAAATTTTGCCATGATGTTCATGACGCTTCTGCCGGTTTTTTTGGCCCTTATACCCTTGTCCGGCGCAACAATCCTTTGAGGAGGGCATCCATGCTTACCCCCAACCAGTGTGTGCTTTACAGCGGCGGCGCCGCAGGAACAGAGCAGTTCTTCGGCGCTTTGGCCGAAAGCTGGGGTATGGAAGAAGTAAACTACAGCTTTGAAGGTCACCAGATCGAACGTACGCGCGGCGTGCGGGTGCTCACCTCTGAAGAACTGGCCCTCAAGGATGTCAGCCTGACCTACGTTTCACGCCTCATGAGCCGCGAATACACGCGCGCACCCCTTTTCCGCAAAGTCTTGCAGTCCATCTGCTGGCAGGTCAGCAGCGGCGAGCAGATCATCGTTATCGGCGCAGTCCAGCCTGACGGCACCGTCAAGGGCGGCACCGGGTGGGGCGCGGAATTTGCCAAGATCTGCAACAAGCCCCTGCTTGTTTTTGATCAGCCCAAGAATGCCTGGTTTTTCTGGAACAAGGACAACTGGACCCAGACAGACGAACCCATGATCACCCACGCCCATTTTGCCGCCACCGGCACGCGTTTTCTTGAAGACAATGGCCGTATCGCCATTCAGAACCTGTTTGCGCGTTCTTTTTCGCGCTAAAGCAGAATACTATTGTCAATGCACTAGAAAGATAATCCGCTTCTGCTGCAACGGCCCCTGGTTCGCGAACGGCCCGGGGCCGTGCTTGCGGCATATACCCCACCTGCCGCAGGCAGCGCCTCAGCCATAGTACCGGAGAATTCATGAGCCGTCAGTTTACCCCCGCAGAGCAGGCAGTGCTGCGCATCGTGCAGGACAATCTGCCCGATTCGCTCACGCCTTACGCCGATATTGCCGAAAAGGCAGGAATGACAGAAAATCAGGTGCTTGAGCTGCTTGGTTCGCTCAAGGAATCCGGGGCAATCCGCCGTTTTGGAGCCAGCATCAAACACCAGAAAACCGGCTGGACGCACAACGCCATGGTGGCCTGGAAGATCAACGCCGATCTGGTGGAACAGTGCGGCACGCAGGCCGCACTGCACGACCACATCTCCCATGTCTACTATCGCCCCAGCTCCGCGCCCGACTGGCCCTATGAACTCTACACCATGATTCATGGACGCAGCGAGGCCGAATGCCTTGGGGTGGTGGAAGACCTCAAGCGTGATACCCTGCTGCGCGAGCATGCCGTGCTGCGCAGCCTCAAGGAACTGAAAAAAATTTCCATGACCTATTTTGCCTGATACAAGGAGCCTTTGATGGATACCACTTCTCGGCAGCTTTTTGAAAAGGCCTGCGCGGTTATTCCCGGCGGCGTCAACAGCCCTGTGCGCGCCTGCCACAACGTGGACAGCCAGCCCCTGTTCATAGCTGAAGCTCACGGCTGCCGGATTACCGATGTGGACGGCCACGAGTATGTCGACTTTGTACTCTCCTGGGGGCCCATGATCCTTGGGCATGACGAACCTTCCGTCACCCGGGCCGTGTGCGAGGCCGCCAAACGCGGCACCAGCTACGGCGCTCCCTGCCCGGCAGAAGTAACCCTGGCAGAAGAAGTGATTGCCGCCATGCCCAGCCTTGAAATGGTGCGCATGGTCAACTCCGGCACCGAGGCCACCATGAGCGCCCTGCGCCTGGCCCGCGCCGCCACCAAGCGGGACAAGGTGCTCAAGTTTGTAGGCTGCTACCACGGCCACGCCGATCCCTTCCTCGCCGCCGCCGGTTCCGGCCTTGCCACGTTCTCCATTCCCGGCACTCCCGGCGTGCCCGCAGCCGTTGTGGCCGATACCCTGCTTGCGCCCTACAACGACCTTGATGCGGTCAAAACTATCTTTGAGCAGCACGGCGCGAGCATTGCCGCCATCATTGTGGAACCCGTGGCCGCCAATATGGGCCTTGTGCTGCCCAAGCCCGGCTTTCTCGAAGGCCTGCGCGCCGTCTGCGACCAGTACGGCAGCCTGCTCATTTTTGACGAAGTCATCACCGGTTTTCGCGCGGCCTTTGGCGGCGCGCAGGCCCGCTTCAGCATAGATCCCGACCTCACCACCTTTGGCAAGATCATTGGCGGCGGTCTGCCCGTGGGCGCTTTTGGCGGCAAGCGCCGCTACATGGAGCTCATCGCGCCCAGAGGCGGCGTGTATCAGGCGGGCACGCTTTCGGGCAATCCGCTGGCAATGGCTGCCGGCATTGCCACTCTGCGCTATCTCAAAACCGCCGATTACGCGGCGCTTGAAAAGCGCACCCATACCTTTGCCATGGCGTTGCGCGACATTCTGGCATCCAAGGGCGTACCTATTCAGATGCCCACCCTTGCCTCCATGTTCTGCCCCTATTTCAGCGAACAGGAAGTTACGGACTTTGCCAGCGCCACGTTGTGCGATCAGAAGCTTTTCACCACGTTCTACAAGCAGATGCGCGCTCACGGCATCTACCTTGCGCCTTCCGGCTACGAGACTGGCATGGTTTCCTTCGTCCACACGGACGAGGATTTCAACAAGGCTCTGGACGCGGCCCGCAAGGTCATTTTTTAAGTCGAACCAGCAAGAAGGGAACCTCACTGCGGGGTTCCCTTCTTTATTTTTTCCACACAGCGGCATCCGCCAGACAGCCGAGGGAGGCCCCTTGCACAGTCCCCGCAGAATCACCGCGCTTGCCTGCTATGCGCTCAGCCAGTCTGCTCTGCCTCTGGCGCAGCGCCTGGCGGACTGCCTTGCGGTCAAACCGTGGGGCCTGCCCGGTCAAATCCCGCATCCCGCACGTCCGGCCCAGTCATCAGAGCAGCCAGCCCCCGGCAAATCTTCCGGTCTGGCCCGCGTGGAAATTTTCGCCCCATCGCGGTTTTGCCCGGCGGGGGTTACGCCCTTTGAAAAAATCGGCTCCCTGCTGGCGGCAACCTATAAAAATTTTGCGGCGCATGCCTTCATCGGCGCAACGGGCATAGCCGTGCGTGCGCTTGCGCCACTGCTGGCTCACAAGAGCACCGATGCCCCCGTGATCGTACTTGATCCTGCGGGGCGGCACGTTATAAGCCTGCTCTCCGGCCACTGGGGCGGAGCCAACGAACTGGCCAGCCATGTGGCCCACCTGCTCGGGGCAACGGCAGTTATCACAACAGCCTCGGACTCAGCCTCCGACGCACCCGGAGCAAGAACAAGTCAGCCCAGCAAGAGCTCTCCTGCACTGGATATGCTCCTGCGCAACGCGGGGCTGCTGCCCGTGGACTGGAACCGCCTGCCCGCAGCGCAAGCCGCCATAATCGAAGGGGAAAGCCTGAGCCTTTGGGATCCCTGCCATGCCGTACCGGATCATCCCATGTTGCAACGCCTGCCCGCAGGGGAAGCCGATGCCACGCCGCCGGAACACCGCGGCCCCCTGGTTGCGGCGCACTGGCGCGAGCTTGCACCAAGCCCCGCAATCTTGCGCGTGGCTGTTCCCCGGCTGGTGATCGGTCTTGGCTGCCGCAAAAACGCGCCCAGCGATATGGTGGAAACCGCCACACGCAAACTGCTGGCGGCCCAAAGGCTTGAACCTCTGGCTGTGGCTGCGCTGGCGACCGTGAAAGAAAAATTACAGGAACCAGCCCTGCAAGCCCTTGCCGAGAGGATGGGCGTTCCTTTGCATGGCTTTGAAGCCGCCGACCTCGCACGCTGCCCCACGCCCAATCCGTCCACAGCGGCGGGCAAGCGCTTTAAACAGCCACCTTTCAGCGTGTGCGAAGCAGCGGCCCTGCTGGCAGCAGCGCAGATTTTTTCGGCGGGCGCGCCCCGTCTGCTTCTCCCCAAAACTATCGAGCAAGGTCAGTTAACCCTGGCCTTAGCCATCTCGGACAGGATTGAACGATGAACCCAGCCAGTCTGCATGTTGTCGGCCTCGGCCCTGGCGATGCCGCATGTCTTACCCCTCAGGCCCGCACGGCCATAGAGAATGCATCCTGCGTGGCTGGCTACAGCCTCTATATGGAACTTGTGCCGCCGGAACTGCTGGCAGGCAAGCAGTGCATCAGCACTGGCATGCGGCACGAGGAAGAGCGCTGCGCCGCGGCGGTGGACGCAGCCCTGTCAGGCCAGCCCACGGCCCTTGTCTGTTCTGGCGATCCCGGTATCTACGCGCTGGCGGGTCTGGCCCTCGAGATTCTGGAAAGCCGGGGCCTTGTGGGCCGCGTACCCTTCAATGTTGTGCCGGGCGTTCCGGCGGTGTGCGCGGCGGCAGCCCTGCTGGGCGCTCCCCTGATGCACGATTTTGCCTGCATCAGCCTGAGCGACCTGCTCACGCCGTGGGAAACCATTGAACGCAGGCTCCACGCGGCCCTTGAGGCCGATTTTGTCTGCGCCATCTATAATCCCCGTTCCAAGGGGCGGCCCCACCATCTGGAACAAGCTCTTGAAATTGCCCGGCAATTCCGCGCGCCGCACTGCCCTGTGGGGCTTGTGCGCAAGGCCTTTCGCCCCGGCGAAGAAGCCCGCGTGTTCCGCCTAGACCAGTTCGACCCGGAACAGGTCGACATGCTCTCCATCCTCATCATCGGCAATGCAGAAAGCCGGGCCTTGGGGAACTTCATGCTCACCCCCAGAGGCTACGCGCGAAAAAAGAGTTCCAATCTCGGCAACTTATCAAAATAGTTGGGATGTCATTTTCCCATAGTCATTGACTTACCGTAATGAGGGCCGTAAAATCACACCAATTTGTTCTCATCTGCCGCACAAAAGGAGGTCTGCCGTGAAGAAAATTCTGGTTCTTACCTGTATCATGGTGTTTGCCCTGGCCCTGCCCGCGCTTGCAGCGCCCGCCGCTCCTGACAAACCGCTGGAATTCAAGGGTTCCCAAAAGACCGTTATGTTCCCGCACGCTGTGCATGCCAAGGTTGAATGCGTTACCTGTCACCATCAGGTTGACGGCAAGGAAAGCTTTGCCAAGTGCGGCAGCTCCGGTTGCCACGATGACCTCGCAGGCAAGCAGGGCGAAAAGAGCCTGTACTATGTTGTGCACACCAAGAAAGAACTCAAGCACAACAACTGCATCGGCTGCCACTCCAAGGTTGTGGAAGAAAAGCCCGAACTCAAGAAAGATCTGACCGCCTGCGCCAAGTCCAAGTGCCATCCGTAGATCTGGTTAGCTGCCTTGCTCCAAAAGCCGCCTCCGGGCGGCTTTTTTGTTGGCGTGCCAACCCTGCCACTGACGACAACAGTTCCTGACTGTTTCCTGGCCAGACTTTTTTTGCAAAATCGCGGCCGAAGGTAATTCTGGCGCAAAGAGTTTTGCCCGATTTGCGTCTTTTGCCATAAACTGATACGAAAATCTGTCGTTTTTGCAGTATGAAACGATGTATTTTGCATGACTCAGGCCTTTGGCCGCTGCACATAACCCCATGAGGTGGCGCATGGTTGCCAAGAACACCGCTGAAACCGATGACCAGATCATCGATCTCACAGAACTGATCGAAAAAGGCGAAGTTCCGGCAAACGATCCGTCCGAGCAGCCTCAGGCCGCTGCTGCCCCCGAGGTGGAGGCGGATCAGGAAGCGCTGAATGCGCATCTGCGCGGCCTCAACGATGGTTCGAGTGCTGCGGATGCAGAAATTGACGATCTGCTCGCCCAGATGGACATCAAGGACGAAGGCCAGAGCGACCCCAATGACGTGGCGCTGGACTTCTCTGCCCCGTCCACGCAGACAGATCACCCCATCGACCCCAATGAGCAGTTGCTCATGCCGGGCATGGGCGATGTGGACAATCTGCTGAACGCCCTTGATATCCCCCCGCAGCCAGCGGAAAGGGAACCGGAAGTGGCCGCATCTGCCAGCGCAAACCAGGCCGCAAGTCAGGCCACGAATCAGGCCGCTGACGACGCCGTGGACGCCCTGCTGAACGATTTTCACGCCGCAGCGCCTGCGCCGCAAGCGCCTGCTGAGCCGCAGAATAACATTCCTGATCTGGACGAACTGCTGGCATCTGTAAATACCGCCCCAGCCACCGGAAACTCCAGCGATATTGATGACCTGCTCAACGCTGCCAACCTCGCGCCAGCACAGCCGGAACCTGCGGCGGCACCTCCCGTTGCGCCCGCTGCGCAAAGCCCGGCCTTTTCCAACGATGATCTCGACAGCCTGCTGGCTGCTGCGGCCAATGGACTGGACGAAGCCCCGGCTCCTGCGCAGGCCGCCTCCCCGGCACCCCAGGCTGCCGCTCCTGCTCCGACACCTGCACCTGCAGCAGCGCCCGCTGCCAGCCCAGACATGGGCCTGGATATCGACAGCCTGCTGGCTGCCGCCGCTGATGATTTGCAGGGCAAGCTTGATGCCGCCCAGCCAGCCGCTCCCGCGCCGCAATCGGTTACTGCACCGCAGCCTGCACCCGCTCCTGCCCCAGCGGCAAGCCCGGATATGACTGCCGACCTCGGTGTGGATATTGACAGCCTGCTGGCTGCCGCCGCTGACGATTTGCAGAGCAAGCTTGACGCCGCCCAGCCAGCAGCCACTCCCGAGCCGCAACCGGCTCCTGCGCCTGCCCCGGCCCCAGCCCCTGCGGCAAGCCCGGATACGGGTGCCGACCTTGGTGTGGATATTGACAGCCTGCTGGCTGCCGCCGTTGATGATTTGCAGAGCAAGCTTGATGCCGCCCAGCCAGAGGCGGCTCCCACACCGGCCCCCGCGCCTGCTGCGGAACCTCAGCCCGATCTGAATGCAGACCTCGACAGCCTGCTGGCTGCTGTGACCGGCGGTGCGGCCCCTGCCGCTGAACCGCAGGAAGACATTTCCGATGTTCTGCTCCATCCCGAGCTGGAACTCATGGCCGATGCCCAGCCAGAGCCTGTTGCTGAAGCATTGCCCGACTCTTTGCCCGAACTGGAACCAGTGCTGGAGCCAGTTCAGGAATCCCAGCCCGAACAGACGGTGGAACTGCCCACAGATTTTGACGCACTGCTGGCCGCCGCTACGGAACAAGCCGCCACCAGCCATGTGGATATGGCCCCAACGGCTGTCGCCCCTGAGGATGCCGCCCCGGCAGGCATACAGGACATTATGGCAGACGCCTCAGCTCAGGCGGAATCCGATGTATTTGAAGCTGTTGCCGCTGCGGAACCAGCACAGGCCGATGATCTTCCCCTGCTTGAACCAGATGAAATCCTGCCGCCGGATGCCAGCGTGCAGGCAGAGCCTTCAGTGAATGAAACTGCCGAAGTGGAGCCTGCTGCGGCAGATATGCCGGAAAGCGCCGGGCAGTTCGCTTATGAACCTGCATTCAGGCCTCAGGCGGCCCCTGTTGCGGATTCGACAGATACTGCAACTGACGGTGCAGCCTCAGTGGCTGTGTCTGGCGCAGCCCTTGAGGCTGTCATGGAGCAGGCCAAAGAGGCCTCATCCCACGCCATTGATGCCTTTGCCCAGGCCTTTGACGCCTCCACGCGGGCGGCAGACGCGGCCGAAACAGCCAGCAAGCTCACGGCACGCGTTGAGCAGTGCGAGGCCGCGCTACAGGAAGCCGGGGATCGCATCATCGCGCTGGAAACAGCTTTGGAGGCGCAGATTCACGCATCGCATGAGCTGGCCTCCAACAGCCTGCCCCGTCAGGAACTGGAAGACATGTTTGTTGAGGGCCATCCCCTGTACCAGAGCCTCATGGATTGCATCAGTAAGGCGGTTGCCGCAGCCCTTGCATCTGCCCCGGCCCAGCAGACCGAACATGACGATGCGCAATCGCTTGTGGAAGAGCACCTGCAACCCGTTGTCACTGCCGCCCGCAGCGCAACTGCGCGCATAGATGCCCTTGAAACCCGGCTGGATGCCCTTGAACCACGCTTCAACGACAGGGTGGAACGGGCCGCTGCTGCGGCTGCGGCGCGCATACTGCGCGAAGAAATCGGCAGACTGCTTGAAGATCAGTAGGGGGCTTTTGCCATGTGCAGCGGCCCGCGTTCAGGCCGCAACCAGCCGCCGAACCATTCAGGGCTGCTGGCGCGGGCTGGCAGCATAACTGCCGTCTGAGTTGCGTGGTTTTTGAAGAAATCTCCTCGGCAACGCGCCTGCAAACCGAACCAGCTTCGCCTCGCGCCTAAGGCCCTACTTCAATCGCAGTACCGTCAGCAACAGGTATTTCAAGGTTAACCGGATCCAGGCGCGCAGGCATGCCGGCCTTGCCAATGGCAGGCGGAACGCATATGCTGTTGCGCGGTTTCGCGGGCGCTGTACCGCGATTCTCAATCAATAAAACAAAGGGGCGGGGGCTGTTGCTTCCGTTTCTTAACCCGTCCAGGCAATACCCGCTGTGGGTCACGGCCGTTCCCCAAAGGGGCGGGTTTTTCATATTTGCCGCGCCCTTCAGGGCCGGAAGCTGAGGCCCTCATGGATAAGGATCGCAAGGAAGCCCTTCAGGTTGCCAAGGAACTGACCGCCAAATTCATAGAAACGCGCACGGTTTCCCCCAGCAATTTTGCTGAGGTTTTTCCTTCGGTCTATCGTGTTGTCTGCGCCGCCATCGGTGTGGATGCCGACCAGGACAAGGCCGGGAAATAACGTGGAATCTCCCCGCAACAACGCTACGGAAACTGTTGTCAAACCTGCGCACGATGCGGCTGTGGCAGGCATGTTTGGCCGTATTGTGCCTTTTTATGACCTGCTGAACCGTGTGCTCAGCCTCGGGCTTGACCAGTACTGGCGCAAGGTGCTGGCGCAAAACGTGCGCCTGGGCGATACCGGGCGCGTACTGGATCTGGCGGCTGGCACGCTGGATGTTTCCCTTGCCATTCGCCGCCGCCACCCCTCGGCCATTGTTCCGGCCATGGATTTTTGCCCGCCCATGCTGGTGCGCGGCAGCCGCAAACTCAAGGACGCCAACGCCCGCAGTATTCTGCCCGTTGCCGCAGACGCCAAGCGCCTGCCCCTGCCCGATGCTTCGGTTGACTGCATCACCATTGCCTTTGGCATCCGCAACATTCTGCCCCGCGAGGCGGCCTTTGCCGAAATGCTCCGCGTTCTGCGCCCCGGCGGCAGGGCCTGCATCCTTGAATTCGGTTCCGGGCAGGAGCGCATCTGGGGCGGCCTGTACAACGTGTATCTCAACCACCTGCTGCCCAAGGTTGGCAAAGTATTTTCAAAAGATCCCGGCGCGTACGAGTACCTTGCCGATACAATCCGCAAGTTTCCCTCGGCCCTCAGCCTTGAAAAAGAAATGCGTGCAGCGGGCTTTGAACGTGCATGGCACGAAAAGCTCACGTCCGGCATTGTCTGCCTGCATGTGGGTGAAAAGGCGCGCTAGATCAGATTGGCGCAAAAGAACATGCCGTTCTCATGCCGCATTGCACACGGCGGCATCTGAAGGCTCGCCGGGCGAGCCAGATACGATGGCACGAGGAATCAGGCCTTAGTGCGAGGCCAGCGCCACCAGACCAAGTCCCACGGCCAGGGCGATCAGCCCAAGGACGCGGAGGCGGCTTTCCGGCTGGGGCAGCAATTGCAGCAGGGCGCGCCGCATGCCGCCGGGAAAGAGTGTCCAGCAAAGGCCCTCAATAACGATGGCCAGACCAAGAGCGCGTAGAAAAAGAGCGTAATCGAATTTCATGGTTTTCTGGTGACGGAAAACCCGCCTTTTGTAAAGGAACGAATCATGGCTGCTCACACGGCGCTGCACAATGGCACAGGCATGACCTGCCGGGATTATCCCGCAGGCGCGTTCTGCCCAGCCCCGTGCCCGGCAAACAGCAGCCAAAGGCAGTAATCCTGTGAGCCTGCTGCTATGCGCCGCCACCGGCCCGGAACTGGCGGGCCTTGTGCCCGGATTTTCCCCGGCGAGGATTGCCGCGCCAGCCCGGGAAGCGACTGAAAGCCCGGCAAAATCCTGGCCAGAAATGCACCTCTGGCCAGTGCGCCTCAAATGTGGCGACGCGCTGTGCTGCATTACCGGAGTTGGGCCCATCAACGCTGCGCTGACCATGGGCATGGCCCTTTGCAGGGCTAAAGCCGAGGGCACGCCCATTACAGCAGTGCTCAACGCGGGTCTTGCCGGTGCCTTTGATCTCGCAGAGCGCCCACTTTTGGGGCTGTGCATGGTGAACGAAGAAATCTGGCCGGAATACGGCCTGCACGACGGACGCTCCGTCACCGCCGAAGCTTTTGGCTTTCCGCAGTGGCAACCAGAGAGCGGGCCTGCGGTGCGCAACCGCCTGTCCCTGGCAGGGCCGGAAGCGCTGGAACGCTTTGGCGCGCGGCAACAACCGGATGTTTTTTTGCCCTGTACATCGCTTACCGTTGCCGGGGTCAGCGCGAGTTTTGCCAGAGCGGCAGACCTGCGCGCCCGCTACCGGGCTGATCTGGAAAATATGGAAGGCTTTGCCGTGGCGTATGCCTGCGCCCGCGAGGGCATACCCTGTGTGGAGGCGCGCAGCGTCTCCAACAAGGTCGGCCCCCGCGCCAATGACGAAAAGGATTTTCCCGGCGCGCTGCGCGCGCTCACGCGGGTTTTGCCCGCGCTTAACCTCATCTGAGTAGCATATGATCCAATTGAAAGCACGTCTGGCTCTTGAGCTGCCCGGCATCAACCGCGCTCTGAACAAGGCAGTGGACACCCTGCCCGAACCTGTTCGGCCTGTGGCCCGGCACATTTTTGATGCGGGCGGCAAGCGCCTGCGGCCCCTGCTCACCGTGCTCACGGCCCGTCTGCTGGGCCATGAGGCCAAGAGCATACAGGATCTGGCGATCACTCTGGAGATGCTCCACGCCGCGACCCTGCTGCACGATGATGTGCTGGACAATGCCGTAAGCCGCCGGGGTAAGCCCGCTGCGCATACGCTGTTTGATGTTTCCAGCGTCATTCTTGCGGGCGATGCCCTGCTGGCCGGAGCCAACGCCCTGGTGGCCAATTATGGCGATACCCGGCTGACCCGCTGCTTCTCGGAAGCCACCAGCCGCACGGCGGCGGGGGAAATCCTTGAAATCGCAGCCCAGCGCCGTGTGGATTCAAGCAGCGCCGACTATGAAGATATGGTGCGCGGCAAAACGGCCTGGCTTATCCGTGCTGCCTGTGAAATGGGCGCGCTCGCCGCTGGGGCCGACGATGCTGCAGTGGCCGCTGCCGCCGCCTATGGCGAAAACCTTGGCATGGCCTTTCAGATGGTGGACGATGCCCTTGATTTCGCGCCAGAAAGCGTGACCGGCAAGCCCACTGGCGGCGATGTGCGCGAGGGCAAGCTCACTCCGCCCCTGCGCCTCTACCGCAGCAGCCTGAGCACCGCAGAACGTAGCGCCTTTGACGCCGCCTTTTGCGCAGGGCTGATGACGGAAGCCGATGCCGCCAGCATTGCCGAGAGCATCCGACAGGCCGGGTTTGACGACGCCGTGCGCCGTCAGGCCGATGAATTTCTTGACGCGGCCAGGCAGGCATTAGAAACTCTGCCTGACAGGCCCGAGCGCGAGCTTATGCGCCAGATGGCCGACTACGTGCGCGACAGAAAAAAGTAAGCAGCCAAACCAAGAGGAATGCAAACCATGCTCTATAGGGTGGAAACCGGCCCCCGCGCCGGACTTGACGATACCCAGGGCCGCAAGACGGCCCAGCACCTGCGCAAGGCGCTGAACATTTCTGTTTCTGGCGTTCGCCAGATCAAGGTCTTTACGGCTGACGGGCTTGATGCCGCGCAGGTGGCCCGTCTGCTGGACGAAAGCATCTGGCACGACCCCATCCTTCAGGAAGCCTCCCTTGAACCGCTGCCCCTGCTTGACCCTGCGGCAGACTGGTTTGTGGAAGTGGGCTTCCGCCCCGGCGTGACGGATAACGAGGCCCGCACTGCGCGCGACACCGCCGCCATGGTGCTGGACATTCCGCGCGACAGCCTGCGCGTGTACACTGCCGTGCAGTACCGCATCAGCAGCGACAAGGCCGCGCCCCTCACCCGCGAGCAAGTGGACATGCTGGCCCGCGACCTTTTGTGCAACACGCTCATCCAGCGCTACCGCATCAAGAGCCGTCAGGAATGGGACGCACAGCCCGGCTTTGAAGCGCAGGCCGCCAGGGTTACGGGCGAGATCAACGAAACCGTTGACACCATCACCCTTTCAGCCATGGATGACGAAGCCCTGACCAAGGCCAGCCGCGAAAATACCTGGGCGCTCAATCTCAAGGAAATGCACAGCATCCGCGAGCAGTTCACCGCGCAGGAAGAAGCCGACCGCCGCAAGGCCCTTGGCCTGCCCGCCGACCCCACGGATGTGGAAATGGAAGTGCTGGCCCAGACGTGGTCCGAGCACTGCAAGCACAAGATTTTTGCCTCGCGCATCAATTATACCGATGCCGCCACGGGCCGCAGCGAAGTGGTGGACAACCTCTACAAGACCTGCATCCGCGATGCCACGGCCATGCTGCGCGAGCGCATGGGCGAAGACGACTACTGCAAGTCCGTTTTCAAGGATAACGCGGGCGTTATCGCCTTTATCAACGGCTACGATGCCTGCATCAAGGTTGAAACCCACAACAGCCCTTCGGCGCTCGACCCGTACGGCGGCGCGCTCACCGGCATTGTGGGCGTAAACCGCGACCCCATGGGCACCGGCATGGGCGCGGAACTGGTGTGCAATACGGACGTGTTCTGCTTTGCCTCGCCCTTCCACGATAAAAACCTGCCCCCGCGTCTGCTGCATCCCCGCCGCGTGCTCGAAGGCGTGCGCGAAGGCGTGGAGCACGGCGGCAACAAGTCGGGCATTCCCACGGTCAACGGTTCGCTGGTTTTTGACGAGCGCTATCTTGGCAAGCCGCTGGTTTACTGCGGCACCGTGGGCATCATCCCCGCAGAAATTCATGGCCGCCCCGGCTGGTTCAAGCAGGCCGAAGAAGGCGACTACATTGTCATGACCGGCGGCCGCATCGGCAAGGACGGCATCCACGGCGCGACCTTCTCTTCTGAAGAGCTGCACGAAGGCTCGCCCGCCACTGCGGTGCAGATCGGCGACCCCATCACCCAGCGCAAGATGTACGACTTCATCATGCGCGCCCGCGATATGGGCCTGTACCACGCCATCACCGACAACGGCGCCGGCGGCCTTTCCTCCTCCGTGGGGGAAATGGCAGAAGATACGGGCGGCTGCGTGCTGGATATCGCCAAGGCTCCGCTGAAATACGATGGCCTGCGCCCCTGGGAAATTCTGCTTTCTGAAGCGCAGGAACGCATGACCCTGGCCGTTTCGCCGGAGAAGCTCGAAGAATTCATGGCTCTTGCCGCCCGCATGGATGTGGAAGCCACGGCTCTTGGCCGCTTCACCACATCCGGCTTCTTTGAAGTGCGCTACCACGACCGCATCATCGCCTCCATGCCCATGGAATTCATGCACGACGGCGTGCCGCAGCTCGAGCTTGAAGCCGAATGGAAGGCCCCTGAGATCACCGACGTCACCGTGGACGTGGCCGAAGTTGAGCAGACCGCATTTTTGCAGCGCATGCTCGGCACGCTCAATATCTGCTCCAAGGAATACATCATCCGCCAGTATGACCACGAAGTGCGCGGCGGTAGCGTGGTGAAACCCCTTGTGGGCGTCAAGCGCGACGGCCCGGCGGACGCTGGCGTTATCCGCCCCCTGCTGGAATCGGACGCGGGCCTTGTGATCTCCCACGGTATCTGCCCCAAATTCAGCGATTACGACACCTACTGGATGATGGCCAACGCCATGGACGAAGCCATCCGCAACGCCGTTGCCGTGGGTGCAGACCCTGACGCCCTGGCGGGTGTGGACAACTTCTGCTGGTGCGACCCGGTGGTCAGCCCCTCCAACCCCGATGGACGCTACAAGCTGGCTCAGCTTGTGCGCGCCTGCCGCGCCCTGCGCCAGTTCTCGCTGGCCTACGGTGTGCCGTGCATCTCGGGCAAGGACTCCATGAAGAACGACTACACCGGCGGCGGCGAACGCATTTCCATTCCACCCACGGTGCTGTTCTCCATCCTTGGCGTCATCCGCAACGTCACTGCGGCCCAAACCTCGGACTTCAAGCAGCCCGGCGATGCCATCTACGTGCTCGGCGGCACCTGGCGTGAAATGGCAGGCAGCGAAGCCGCTACGGAACTGGGCCTCAAGGGTGGACGCGTTCCCCATGTGGACGCCTCCAACGCCATGCTGCGCTACCGCGCGGTCAACGCCCTCATGGGCCAGCGCGCCATTTCCGCCTGCCACGACTGCTCTGACGGCGGCCTTGCCGTGGCCATTGCAGAAATGTGCATCGGCGGCCGCCTGGGTGCGGAAATCAACCTTGATGCCGTGCCCGCCCTTGAAGCCATGAACGTGACCGAACTGCTTTACAGCGAAAGCGCCAGCCGCCTGGTTGTGAGCGTCAAGCCAGATCTGGCCATGATTCTCGATGCGCTGGGAATGTGGCAGCCCTGCACCCGTATCGGCACTGTCACCGGTAGCGGTCAGCTGACCATGAAATCCGGCGACAGCGTCATCGTCAACTCTTCGGTGGAAGATCTGGCCCGCGCCTTCAAGCGCACGCTGGACTGGTAACACCGCTGCGACTGAACTGTCGGGGCAGGTGGCTTTGCAGCCGCCTGCCCTTTTTATTTGGCAGAATCCGTTGCGGTTCTCTGCATTTTTTACACGAGTATGCCTGCCGCGCGCGTGGTTTTTCCTCTGCTCCATGTCGGTTCGCCGCACCGCACGAACACGCCTATTTCATACCCCTCCGCTGCATTTTTGACATTTTCTAGACTATCTTTTTCAATAACCGTCTGAATTAAAAGATTTTATCAGTTTGACACGGAGCATTTTTTTACTGTATAGTGCCTCCACAAAGAACAGGCATTCCCCTGGGGAACCGATGGACGTTGAGCGCAAGGCGCGCTTGCTGCCATCATTGGAAGGTTCCTGGGGTCAGAACCGCGGGCGCGGTTCGTCCGGCAATTTCGCTGGCCAGCCTCGAACACTAACAAAGGAACGATCATGAAGTATTCACGCTGGCCATTAGTGCTGGCGGCCATAGCCTTATGCATGCTTTTGGCCTCCCCCATGAACGCCGACGCGGCTTCACAAAGCGCTCCCTCCGATCAAAAGCATTCGAACGCTACCCCCCACGCCGCCAAAAAGTCTTCCGGCGACACTGAAACTCGCAAATCCAAACGCGAAAAGACCAGTGACAAAACCGCCTCTTCGCACAGCTCGCGCTCAAAGCGCGATAAGGCTGAATCGCGCTCCAAATCCAAGCAACGCAAATCCTCACCCACTGCGTCCTTATCCGAAAAAGAACGCCGGGATAGCACCGACAGCCGAGATATCTGGCTGAAACGCGCTCAGGAAAGCGAAATCATGTCCGGCAAGGCCTCATGGTACGGACGGGATTTCCATGGCGGTTCCACCGCCAGCGGGCTTGATTACGACATGTATACCTTTACCGCCGCGCACCGCACCCTGCCCATGGGCACGGTTGTTCGCGTCACCGACCAGAATAACGGCAAGAGCGTTATGGTCTGTGTGACAGACAGAGGCCCCTTTGTGCGCGGGCGCATCATTGATCTCTCCTTTGCCGCAGCGCAACAGATTGATATTGATGACAAAGGCATCAGCAAGGTCAAGCTGGAAGTCATCAGCGACGAAAGCGGCACCCCCCTCAAACCCGACGAAGCATATTTTGTGCGCTACAACGCCGCTCAGGGTGATGAAAAAATCGGTCCCTTCCGCGCATTTGCGGATGCAGCCGCCATGCATGAAGCACTGCGCCAGGTTCACCCCGAGGCTGAAGTGGTCATGGATCAATCCAAGTAACAGCGCAATACCTTCCGCGCTGCACACGCGCGAAAACGTCCCCGGTACAAACCGGGGACGTTTTTTTATGCCGTGCGCAAGCTTGCCACACTGCGGCTTCCCCGGTATGGAATCTGTTTGTTGTTCCCCACCAAGAAGGATGTCATGGGCTTTTTTTACAGTATTCTTTCTTCTGCGGCCTTTGGCCTTATCCCGTTGTTTACACTACCGCTGATGCATGGCGGCGTTTCAGGGCCTTCCGCCCTGTTCTATCGTTTTGCCATTGCCACTGTGGTGCTGGGCATAGTGCTTGCCGTACGCGGCGAAAGATTCAGCGCGCGCGGCATTGATCTGTGCAAGCTTGCTGGCATGAGTTCCATGTATACCATGGCGGCCCTGCTCTTTTTTTGGGGATTCAAGCACATGCCGAGCGGCGTTGTGGCAACGCTGCAATTTACCTATCCAGTCATGGTCATGCTGATCATGATTGTGTTTTATCACGAGCGCTTCTCGTGGATCACGGCCCTGTCCATCCTGCTGGCAATCGCTGGCGTTTATCTGCTCTGCGGCGGAAGTGATGGCGACATGGGAGGGGCAAGCCTGCTGGCCGTGGCCCTGCTTCTGCTTTCCGCACTGTGCAACGCCGTATACATCACAACCATTTATGCCGCGCGCATTCCCAACATGAGCGGTCTTGTGATGACTTTTTACGTGCTGGCCTTTGGGGCGGTGATATCCGGGGCTAACGCCCTGTTGGCAGATTCGTTCCAGCCCCTGCACTCATGGTGGGAACTGCTGCTCGCAACCTTATTGGCCGTGGTGACAGCCGTTATTTCAAACCTCACCCTCATCCTTGCCGTACAGCGCATCGGCTCCACGCTGACATCCATTCTTGGCGTTATGGAGCCTGTAACCGCCGTGGTGGTGGGGATTCTGGTGTTCAGCGAGCCGTTCAGCATGTCGCTGGTCGCTGGAGTGGCCTTTATTGCCGCATCGGTTGTACTGGTCATGCTGGGCAAGCAGATAACGGCCTTGTTTCAGCGCCACAAACACGCATAAAAAAAGCGCGGCAAATTATAGTGCCGCGCTTTTTTTATTTTCTGCTGCAACACCGCTACAACCCCGAAGGTTCATACCCCAAGGCACGGGCCAGCAATTCGGTATAGCTCATAACCTTGAGTTTACCCTGACCAGCCCCGCGAACGGCTACCGTACAGCCGGAGCAGGCGCATACAAGGGCGTCAACGCCGCCATCCAACGCCGTCGCCACAATCCGATCAGGCTGATTTTTACAACACAGGCCGCCCGCCACATCCAGAACTTCAAGCCCTTCCACCCCTTCAAGAAACTGCCGGTACGCGTGCCAGTTCAACGAGGTCTGCGGAAAATGCCTGCGGTAAGAGGTGTGGCATCCCTCAAAATAGGCCACTTTCAGAGGCCTGATCTGCAAGCTCTGCCCTTTCAGAGCGTCCAGCAGCACGTCAAGAATATAGCTGTGGGAAACATCACCCCCAGCATCAACCGACTCGGCCACATGCGCGCAGCCAGCGCAGCAATATGCGAGGCGGAATGCGCCCTTTTGCGCTGCCGCCATACTGTTGCCCCGCACAAAACCCTTAGCGGTTTCTACCATCTGCGGCCTGTCCTCTGACGCGACCTGATGCATCAGGGGCAAGCCGCAGCAGTTTTCTTTCTCCAGCCAAGTGTGAGCCATGCCAAGACGGCCCAAAATCCACGCCACCTCGCGCAAAATATTGGGCGTGCTGAACGGCCTGTAGCAGCCAAAAACCAGCGCCAGATCCGCCTGTTGCGGTGAGCCTGCAAAACCGTTGGCCCCTAGTGCCATTGCCCGCAACACCTGCGGTGCGCCGTGCTGACCTGTGGTTGCAACATCCTGAAGCTGCGTTTCAAAATCTCTGCCGCATGCGCTTTTAACTACCCAATCGTTCAGCTTGCCTGTGGTCGCTTTCATAACCCCGCCTCTATGCCCTTATGCAAAAGTCTGCATGGTAAAAACCACAAAAGGCCGCCCGGTGGTGCGGACGGCCTTTTGAAATGGTTCGCAGCAGCAGCTACAGCCGCTCCACAACCTTGTCGCCCATTTCTTTGCAACCCAGCAGAGTTTTGCCGGGTTCCATAATGTCGCCAGTGCGGAAACCATCGGCCAGAGCCTTGCGCACTGCCGCCTCGATGGCATCGGCTTCCTTGCCCATATCAAAGCCAAGGCGCAGCATCATGGCCCCGGAAAGGATGGTGGCAAGGGGGTTGGCCTTGTTCTGCCCCGCGATGTCGGGGGCGGAACCGTGGATGGGTTCAAACAGGCCGGGGCCGGAAGCTCCCATGGAGGCCGAGGGCAACATACCCAGCGAGCCGGTGATGACCGAAGCTTCGTCAGACAGAATATCGCCAAAAATATTGCCCGTGAGAATCACGTCAAACTGCGAAGGATCACGCACAAGCTGCATGGCGGCATTGTCCACATACATGTGGGTCAGCTCCACATCCGCATACTGGCGGTGTGTTTCAATGACCACTTCCTTCCACAGGCGCGAAGTTTCCAGCACGTTGCTCTTTTCCACAGAGCAGACCTTGTTGCGGCGTTTACGCGCCGTTTCAAAGGCCACCGTGGCAATGCGGCGGATTTCTTCCTCGTTGTACACCATGGTGTTGTAGCCGGTGCGCAGGCCATCGCGCATTTCCTGCCCGCGCGGTTCGCCAAAATAGATATCGCCGGTCAGTTCGCGCACAACCACGAGGTCAAGGCCCTTGGCGGCGATGTCGGCACGCAGCAGGCACGCGCCAGCCAGTTCAGGCAGCAGCATGGCTGGGCGCAGGTTGGCAAAAAGCTCAAGCTCTTTGCGGATGCGCAACAGGCCTTTTTCCGGCCGTTTTTCGGGCGCGAGGGCGTCCCACTTGGGGCCGCCCACAGCCGCCAGAAATACGGCGTCGGCATTGCGGCACTTGCGCACGGTTTCTTCCGGCAGGGGGTCGCCAGCCGCATCAATGGCGGAACCGCCGATGTGCGCGGTGTCGAAAACAAATTCGTGGCCAAACTTTTCAGCGGCGGCCTTGAGAACCTTAACACCTTCGGCCAGAATCTCCGGGCCGATGCCGTCACCCGGCAAGAGGCAGATGGTCTTTTTCATAAAATATCCTTGAACTCAATGCTATCTGTTGATGCCTATTTTCTTATAATTAGCCGACTACCAGCTCTTTTTTTACATGAAGATTTTTGCGCCAGAACAAGGAAAAAGGGTGTTGCCGACAGGAATATACTCTTACAGTATTTGACTGGAGGCAAAAGCCCGTTTTGACGCAGTTCTGACCAAAAATATCCTGTAAAAATTGGATTTTTGTTCTCAGGCAAGGCAGATAATCCTTTTTGCGCAGGGAGTGTACTCTCATGGTACTCGACCGGAGTAAAAAGGATTATCTAACGCAGCCAGAGGACAAAAGGCCAATTTAGGCCAAGCGTTCCTTGACATAGCCAACCAACCCACCCTTATCCAGAATGGCAGCCATGGACTTGGGCAGCGGGGGGCAGGTTATCTGCGCACCGTTGGTCAGATCGCGGATAACGCCGGTGGTGGCGTCGATTTCCAGCTCGTCGCCGTCATTGATCTTGTCCACGTCGTCGCCCACTTCCATGAGCAGCAGGCCCATATTGAAGGAGTTGCGGTAAAAAATGCGAGCAAAGCTGTGGCCGATCACCACGTGCATGCCCGCGCCAAGAATGGCGATGGGCGCATGCTCGCGGGAAGAACCGCAACCGAAATTGCGGCCTGCGACCATGATGTCACCGGGGGTCACGCGCTTGACCCAGTCTGGCTCAAGGCCGGACATGCAGTTTTCGCCCAGCTTTTTGGAATCGGTGGTGACCAGAAAACGCGCGGGAATGATAGCGTCCGTATCAATGTGCTCGCCCACTTTGTGGGCCTTACCTTTGTAATTCATGAGGCTGTCCTTCTTTCTCTGCGCCGGGCTCGGTGGGCCGTGGCGCAGGCAGGTGCTGATGTGTGCTGCCTACAGCTGATCAGGCCCGGCCACGCAACCCGCAATGGCCGAAGCGGCTGCCACGATGGGGCTTGCCAGATAAACCTCGGAACTCAGGCTGCCCATGCGGCCCTTGAAATTGCGGTTGGTGGTGGCCACGGCGCGTTCGCCATCGCCCAAGATGCCCATGTGGCCGCCAAGGCAGGGGCCGCATGTGCAGGGGCCGACCACGCAGCCGGATTCCATGAAGGTTTCGATGAGGCCTTCCTTGAGGCACTGCTTCCACACCGTGGGCGTGGAGGGCAGCACAATGCAGCGCAGGTGCTTGGCAACCTTGCGGCCCCGCAGCACTTCGGCGGCATCGCGCATATCGCTGATGCGACCATTGGTGCAGGAGCCAATAACCACCTGCTGGATGGGCGTGTCGCGCACCTCGGAGACAGGCTTGACGTTGGAGGGCAGGTGCGGGCAGGCCACCACCGGCTCCTTGCCGGTCACGTCGATATTGACCACGCGCTCGTAAATCGCGCCGGGGTCTGCGGCCAGATCCTGCGTCAGGCCGGGGCGGTTGTGCTCCGCGCAATAGGCGCGCGTTTTGGCGTCCACCGCAAACAGGCCCACCTTGCCGCCCGCTTCAATAGCCATGTTCGCCATGCACAGACGGCCTTCAACGGAAAGATCATCCACCACAGAGCCGCCGAATTCCAGGGCCTTGTAGAGCGCACCGTCCACGCCGATAGCGCCGATGAGCATGAGCATCAGATCTTTGCCGCGCAGCCACTTGGGCATCTGGCCGTTGATGGTCACGCGGATGGTGGAAGGCACCTTGAACCAGGTTTCGCCCAGCGCCATTGCAGCGGCAATATCGGTAGAACCCATGCCGGTGGCAAAAGCGCCGATGCCGCCGTAGGTGCAGGTGTGGCTGTCTGCGCCGATGACCACATCGCCGGGGCCCACAAGGCCCTGCTCGGGCAGCAGGGTGTGTTCCACGCCGCAGTCGCCGCCTTCGTAATAGTGGGTGATGTTCTGTTCTTCGGCGAACTTGCGGGTCACCATGACCTGATTGGCGGAATCAATATCTTTTTGCGGCGTAAAGTGATCCATGACCAGAGCGATCTTGTCTTTGTCAAAAACCTTTTCCGCGCCCATTCCCTTGAAAGATTTGATGGCCAGCGGCCCGGTGATGTCGTTGGCGAGCACCAGCGACACGCGGCACTGAACAATCTGACCGTCCTGTTCCACAACTTCATCTGTGTGGGCTTGCAAAATTTTTTGCGCAAGCGTCTGTGGCATGATCTACTCCTTTCATCCTGGCTCCACCGAGGGGGGCGCGGCGAATACGGTGTTTCGTAAGGCGCGGCAAAAATCGAGCGCCTGTTTTTTTATTTGGCCCGCACAGGCTTTGCCTGCGTGGCGCGGGTGCACCTTGGCTCCACAGGCCAGCCGCCCCAAAAGAGGAGCGGGCAGACCCGTTGCAGACCAGAGAAACAGCCCTTAATCGTGCTGGCAGTGCAGCCTTGGCCCTTCCTGCTCCTTCTTGAACAGGTGGTTAAGGGCGTTGACGTAGGCACGCGCGCTGGCAACAAAAATATCCGGATGGGTACCGCGCCCCACTGCGCTCACTTCACCCTCGCGCAGACGCACGGTCACTTCACCCTGGGCATCGGTGCCGCCGGTGATGGCATTGATGGCGTACTGCTCAAGCTCGGGCTGGCGGCCCACCATGTCGGCGATCACGTTGAACAGGGCGTCCACGGGGCCAACGCCAAAGCCAGCGCCGCTGCTTTCAATACCCTTGATGTCCATGATGACGGCAGCCGTGGGCGGCACGCCGCCCGCATCGGAGCTCTGCACGCTCACATGGCGCAGGCGGAAAAGATCGGGCATGCGGTAGACTTCTTCCTGCACAAGGGCCATGAGGTCATCGTCGTGCAGGGTTTTCTTGCGGTCGGCCAGCTGCTTCACAGCTTCAAACACGAGGTTAAGCTGCTCGTCGTCCAGCTTGTAGCCCATGCTCTCAAACTTGTTGCGCACGGCGTTGCGGCCAGAGTGCTTGCCGATCACAAGATTGCTCTCGGTGCGGCCCACTGACTGCGGGGTCATGATTTCGTAAGTTTCGCGGTTCTTGAGCATGCCGTCCTGATGGATGCCCGATTCGTGCGCAAAGGCGTTGGCGCCCACAATGGCCTTGTTGTTGGCAATGGGCTGACCAATGGTCATGGAAAGCAGACGGCACGAGGGGTAAAGCTGCTCGGTGACGATGTTGTGCTCAAGCTGGTAATAATCGTGGCGCACACGCAGGTTCATGACCACTTCTTCAAGGGCGGCGTTGCCAGCGCGCTCACCAATGCCGCACAGCGTAACCTCTGCCTGGCGCACACCCACACGGAAGGCGGCAAGCGTGTTGGCCACGGCAAGGCCGAGGTCGTTGTGGCAGTGCACGCTGAAGATGGCCTTGTCGCTGTTGGGCGTGTTCTTGATGACGTGGTCAAGCAGCGCGGCGTATTCCTGCGGCTCGGCATAGCCCACGGTATCGGGCAGATTGATGGTGCTGGCCCCGGCCTTGATGGCGGCCTCGACCACGCGGCAGGCAAAATCGCCCTCGGTGCGCGAAAAATCCTCAAGGGAAAATTCCACGTTGCTGGTGTATGTGGCACAGCGTTTGACACCCTCGACGATCATCTTAAGAACGTCTTCGGGGTCCTTGCGCAGCTTGTGCTTCATGTGCAGGGGAGAGGTGGACAAAAAGACATGGATGCGGGGATTTTTAGCCACTTTTACGGCTTCCCAGCAGCGGTCGATATCATTGGGAACGCAACGGGCAAGCCCCGCCACCTGGATGTCGCCAGCCTGTGAGGCAATGCGCTGCACAGACTCAAAATCGCCGGGGCTGGAGGCGGGAAAGCCCGCTTCCATAATGTCCACGCCGAGCACTTCAAGCTGGTGGGCTACACGCAACTTTTCCTGCAAGTTCATGGTAGCGCCGGGCGACTGCTCGCCATCGCGCAAGGTGGTATCGAAAAAATAGACGCGGTTGTTCATGACAAACTCCTCTGGTTCTGACAAAGATGGCTATATCTTGCATAACGGCCACCGTAAAGGGCGGCTGTCCAGGGGAGCGTTTCCGCCCTTAGGGGGCGGCAACCGTTACGCAACCTCAATCGCTCTGGGGCGATAGGGCGCGTAGTAGCTGACGATTGCGGCGGGGAAGGATGACGAAGGTGTAGACAACGCCGCCAATGATGTAGACGGCGCAAAGCACAAATCCCATGACGCGCGGAAAGGAAATGACCGTTCCGAGCACAAGCAGGAAGAAAAGCATGCTGCGGATGGGATGGGCGCGCAGGAAATCGTATTCCTTAAAGGAAAAATAGCGCACCTTGCTGACCATCAAAACCCCAACGCCAATGGCAAGAAAAAGGGTCATGTAGGGCAGGGCCGAAGCCATGATAGCAGGGAAATGCGCGGCGCAAAAAACAAAGGTAACAACAGTGCAGCCGCCCGCAGGAATGGGCAGACCGATGAAAAAGCGCTTGCCCACAGCAGCGGTGCTCACATTGAAGCGAGCAAGACGCAAAGCGCCGCAGGCAGCGTAAATGAAGGCGGCGGCAAGCCCCATACGTCCAAGGGCCGAAAGCTCCCACTGCCACATGAGCATGGCCGGGGCAATGCCAAAGGCCACAAGATCGGAAAGCGAATCGTACTGAACGCCGAACTCGCTGGCCGTATTGGTGAGGCGGGCAACCTTGCCGTCCAGGCCGTCCATGACGGCAGAGAGCAGGATGGCGAAGCAGGCCGACTCAAAACGTCCCTGCACGGCCCAGACCATAGACAAAAAGCCGAGAAACATGCTCAACGTCGTGATCATGTTCGGCAGGAGGTATACTCCTTTGCGCGGCTTTTTAACTTCCGGGGCCATCATTCACCATCTTTACTAAACTAAGTGCCTGTCTGTCGGCTTTTGGGCGTGGCATTTGGACGCGTTTTTCGGCTGTGCTACTTCGCTCTGGCCACCACGCTCTGCCCGGCGAAGACCTGTTCGCCGATGCGCGTGGCCGCAACATATCCCTGAGGAAGGTAAAGGTCAACTCGCGAACCAAAGCGGATCATGCCGTAGCGTTCCCCCCGCGCAAGGGCGTCGCCCTCGTCAACGCGGCAGACAATGCGGCGGGCGATAAGCCCGGCAATCTGCACCATGGTCCAGGGATTGCCGTCCGCATCACGCATGCTGTAGGCGCAACGCTCATTGTGTGTGGAGGCCTTGTCAAAAGCGGCATTGACAAACGCGCCGGGGAAATAGCGGATGCCCTCGACCGTTCCCGCCACAGGGGCGCGGTTCACGTGCACGCTGAACACGTTCATAAAAATGCTTATGCACAGCTTGGGTTCATCGGTGAAGGGGTCGGGGCGCTCCTCAATGCGGATAACCTTGCCGTCCGCAGGGCTTACGGCAAGCCCCTCGCCCTGTGGCACCACCCGCTCGGGATCGCGGAAAAAGTGCATGCTGAACCAGCAAAGGGCCAGAAAAATCACGGCCAGAAGCCACCAGCCCATGCAGGCAAAAACCAACGCGCTGAGCGCGGTAAGGCCGATGCAAGGCCAACCTTCGGGGGTGATGCCGCAATTGGGTGCACGCATGGCGACTCCTGTATGAATTGGCGCAGCCAGCCAACGCCGGACAACGCTTGAATAAAAAAGGGCAAGTCTTGAACGTGCTACATACCCTGCGTTTTTCTGCAAGGCAAGCCCACAGGTGGATGCCGTGCCGCAAGGATGCGCGCGGGCGAAGGGGACAACATTGTCACGATGCAGCGGAGAATATGTCTGCGGGGGGTGGCACCCGCAGAATCCCGGTTTTTCCAGCAGGAAGCGCGCCTCAGCCCCTGTTGCAGAGTTTTTGCGACACAGCTATACTCGGCCTATGAACAAAAAATCCGTTGCCTGCCTTTTTGTACTACTGCTGGCCGCCGTTGGCGGGCTGGGCGGTTGCGGCCCCAAGGACATCGGCGCGGGTTCCTCCAGCGAAAGCGATTCACAGCCGCAGGGAGTGAGCGTGGAAGATCAGTTGCGCTACCCGGTGTACGGATCAAACAATACCCAGCGCATGCTCTATTATCAAAACCGCCCCGATGTCATGGCCAACATGCAGCAATGGCGCATGCAGCAGTTTCGCCGCATGAACGGCCTTGATACGGACGTAAACCCCGAAGACCCGCAATACAGGGCTGTGCCCAAGCAGCGCAGCCCGTTCAGGCAGTAATACATGGATCCGATAACTCACGCCGCAAGCGGCGCGGTGGCCATGCTTGCCATGCCCAACCGCCCCGCGAGCCGATGGGCTGTGCCTCTGGCCGCCTTGGCCGCCGCCTCGCCCGATGTTGATGTGCTGATGGCGAACACCCCCCTGCAATTTTTGCTGTTGCACCGGGGCATTACGCATTCCCTGTTTTTTGCTCCGCTGCTGGGGCTGGTTCTGGCGCTCGTGGGCTGCTCGCTGTGGCGGGCGCAAACACCTGGGCACTGGCGGTTTGCAAAAACATGGCTGTTCATGACGGCTATGGTCTTGCTGCATATCTGGCTGGACTGCATCACCACCTACGGCACCATGATCTTTCTGCCTTTCTCGCACATGCGGGTGCGGCTGAACGCGGTGTTTATCATTGATCTGCTGGTCACCCTGCCGCTGCTGTGGGCCATCTGGCGCTGGCGTGCACGGCGCGGCCTCCTGCTGATGGCAATGGCGTGGCTCTTTGTCTATCCCGGCATTTCCATGGGCCTCAACGCCTGGCATACGGCGCAGACCCGCGAACGCCTTACGGCGGAAGGCCGCGCACCTCAGGAAATTGTGGTGCTGCCGGATGCCTTTTCGCCCTTTTTCTGGCGCGCCCTGTATTCAGAAGCCACACCCAACGGGGGCATGGTGTACACTCAGGGCATGAACGCCCTTGGTTCCACCCGAGGCCCGGAAGTTGCCGCCACCGCCCTGCCCGAGAGCCTTGCCCGCGACCTTGCGCGGCAGTCTGTTATGGCTGATGCTTTTTTGAATTTCACCCTGCTGCCAGTGATGGCTCCCCTGCCAGCAGACATGCTGCCCGCCGATAATCCGCAGGCAACGCAGACAGCAAAGACCACGGCCCCCAGCTATGTGATGATCCACGACCAGCGGTTTGGCAGCAGCCTTGCCATTGTGCGCAAAATCATGAACATGCGCCCAAGCGCGGATATTCCGTTTAAATATATGGTGGAGCTGGCTCCTGAACCGCAGCTTGCCGAGCAGGATGCCCCTGCCGAAAATTTCGTGCAGGAAAATGCCGCAACCGCAGGGCCGATCGTATCCACAATCGCCGCTTTTCCGCAGCGCCTGTTGCGGGAACGGATGCGCTTTTCTGACAGCAGACGCGATTCTTTCTGGCAAGCGCCCCGCCCCCCCACAACTCCCCCGCTGCTGCAATGGCTTGTGGGCTTGCGCTGATCCTGTTCTGTCCGACCCAGCTCAATGCCCCACGGCTCAATGCTCAACCAGAACTTTCTCCTTCCGGGAGACTGCGGCAGGCAGCGCGATTACAGGCGCAATGACTCCCATTGCTTTTTGGGGTAGCATCATAAATTGCTCCCGCGTGCGGTGCTTTTCCGGCACGACATGCGGGACGCATATTTGAAACAACATCACGGCAGCCCACGCTGCGGAAATTTTTTGAGGTATCAATGAACGACAATTTTACGCATCTCGACAGCCAGGGCAACGTCACCATGGTGGATGTGGGTGCCAAAACACCCACAGAACGCGTAGCCATAGCTGAAGCTGTGGTGGAACTGGCCCCGGCCACCATGGAACTACTGATCAAAAACGCCCTGCCCAAGGGCGATGTGCTCACCTGCGCCAAGATTGGCGGCATCATGGCTGCCAAACGCACCGGCGAGCTTATCCCCATGTGTCACCCCCTCAACCTCACCTATGTGGACGTGCGCTTTACCGTAACAGAAATGCCGCCCACGGTGCGTATTGAAGCGGAAACCCGCACGGTCGGCCCTACCGGCGTGGAGATGGAAGCCATTGTTGCGGCTCAGACCGCAGCGGCCACCATTTACGACATGTGCAAGGCCGTGCAGCGGGATATCGTCATCAGCCGTGTACGCCTGCTGCACAAACGCGGCGGGAAAAGCGGCGAATTCAACGCCTCGGATATTGACGCATGAACCTCGCTCAAATCGACCCCGTAGCCCTTTCCATAGGCAGCCTGCAATTGCGCTGGTATGGGCTTATGTATCTGGCGGGCTTTGGTCTTGGATGGGCGCTGGGCCGCTGGCGCGCCTCGCGTCCCGGCTCCGGCTGGACAGCCCCTGATGTGGATGATCTGCTGACCTGCGTGATGATCGGCATCATCCTGGGCGGCAGAATCGGCTACGTGCTGTTTTATGATCTGCCTGTCTACATCAGCGACCCCATGGAAATTCTGCGCATCTGGAATGGCGGCATGTCCTTTCATGGCGGGCTGCTGGGTGTGCTGGGCGCATTCTGGTATTTTGCCCGCTCGCGGGGCAGGTCGTTTCTGGAAGTTTCTGACTTCATCGCGCCGCTGGTGGCGCAGGGCCTCTTTTTCGGGCGGCTCGGCAACTTCATCAACGGCGAGTTGTGGGGCAAGGTCAGCGACGTGCCGTGGGCCATTGTGTTTCCCGGTGCCGGGCCTAATCCGCGTCATCCCTCGCAGCTTTACGAGGCTGCCCTTGAGGGGCTGATACTCTTCTTCATGGTGTGGATTTTTTCGTCCAAGCCAAAAAAGACGGGCGCGGTCTCCGGCCTGTTTGCTCTGGGCTACGGCGTGTTCCGCTTTGCCGTGGAATTTGTGCGCATGCCTGACGTGCAGCTTGGCTATCTGGCCTTTGGCTGGCTGACCATGGGGCAACTGCTCTGCGTGCCGCTCATACTGGCAGGCCTGTGGCTGCTGTGTCGCAATGCCCCGGTGCTTGCACCCCACGTGGCCCCTACGGAGAACAAGCCCCGCCCCGGCGGCAAATCGCCCAGCGGCAAATCACCAAAGGGACGCAAGAAATAACTTTCAACCCGTGCAGTGACAGCGGGCGCTGTTTGCGCGCCGAATATCCCCCAGGCGGGGGCACCGGCGTGTTGACAGCGCTCCGCTTTTTTGTGAAGCTGACCGGCGTTTATCCACATCATATTTTGGAGTACTCATGGCCAAGGAAGGATCAATCGAAGTAGACGGCGTCGTGCAGGAAGCCCTGCCCAACGCCATGTTCCGTGTGGAACTGGAGAACGGCCACGAAGTTCTGGCCCACATTTCCGGCAAGATGCGCAAGTTTTACATCCGCATTCTGCCCGGCGACCGCGTCAAGGTGGAGCTTTCCCCTTACGACCTCACCCGCGGGCGCATCACCTACCGCATGAAGTAGCTGCGGGCGCGGCGGCTTTTTCCGCCACCAGAGTGGCCTCTTGCGCCATTGGCCGCGCCCCCTTGCAGCTTTCCGCCTATTCTGTGGCCCTGCCCTCGCAGCCTACACAAGGCCCAGCACACGCAGCAGAGCCACGCACAGCAAGGCCCACACGCCAGCCACAACATCATCAATCATGATGCCAAACCCGGCGGGCAGCCAGTTTTCAGAGGCCCGCACGGGCCATGGCTTGCAGATGTCGAACAGCCGGAAAAAGGCAAAAGCCGCCAGCACCAACCAGAAACTGGGGCTTTCAAAAGGCAGCAGCACAAGCCACACCCCTACCAACTCGTCGATGACAACCTCGCCGGGGTCTTTGCGCTCAAGCAAGTGCTCGGCACGGGTGGAGGCCAGGCCGCCGACCACAAAAATCGCGACCAGCAGCACGACCCGCCACGGCAGGGACAGGGGCAGAAAAATATACGGCGCCAGCAGGCAGGCTATGGCCGTGCCCCACGTGCCGGGAGCCTTGGGGTCAAGCCCGGCTACGCCCAGACGGCAGAACGACAGAATCAGCTTGTCAAAAAAACTCATGCGGCCTCCGCTATGTGCGTGTTTTTTGTGCATCTTACGCCCAAAGGGCCCGCAAGACCAGCACTGAAGACATCCACGCGCAATTATTGCCTAAAGGGCTTCTTTGCCGTATATGCAAGCTCATGGACAAGAACCGTAGCGAACTTTTTGCCCACTTCAGCTATGACGACAGCCTCACATACGAGGCTCTGCTTGAAGTGGAGGAAGAACTGACCCGCGAGGTTGAGCAGTTGCTCCAGCGGGCCGGGGCGGCCCATCTGGACTTTACGCCTCTGGGCGACGCGCTCATGTTCCAGTGCGTTTTTGAAGCGCACAGACTGTATGTGTACCGCAAGATTGCGCTCGAAATTGCAGCCCTGCTGCCGCAGGGCGTACGCGGCAGATTGCTGTGCATGGACAAGAATTTTGAATCCATGCATGTTTTCTGGCTGCGCCCCGGCGAATGGCAGGAAGAGGAACGTCCTGTTCCCGAAGACCCGCCAAGCGACCTCAAAACGTGGCGCATTGCAGGCTCCGGCCCGCAGGATCTCGCAGAGGATGACCTGAAAGATTTGTCACGAAAAGAATAAAGAAATGTGCCTGGGTGGTGGAATGGTAGACACAGGGGACTTAAAATCCCTGGCCGTAATGGTGTGCGGGTTCAAGTCCCGCCCTGGGCACCACATTACTATCTGTCTTTTTTAGTAAAAAATTATTCTGCAGATCAGTTCGCAAACAGACCAAGGAGTATTTCTTGTCGAAACTTAACTGGGACAAGTGGATATCAAATGATGGAGAAAGCTCCTTTTGCAGAACACTTAACATAGTTCAAATTAATACCCCCCAAGCCCTCATCCAAGCTGTTGGCTACGCAAAAAGTGTTCTTTCTTGTGAACATATTGTCTTTTACAGGGGCCAGTGTTCTTTTTACCCTTCTCTAATTCCATATTTATTTCGTGATATTGCAAAAGACACAGACAAGACAGACATCAAAATTAATTTGGCACTCAGAGAAAAGATTAAAAGATTAAGCACGTTAATAAATGGATCCCTCAAAAACGAGCTAAAAGGTGTATATCCACCCGCAATAGAAGGTCTATTGCAACACTATGGAGTACCAACAAGATATCTTGATTTTGTAGATAATATATGGGTTGCTCTCTGGTTTGCTTCTCACAAAAGATTAACTGCTAAAGGAGTTAATTTTTCTAAATATGTAAAAAGCAAATCTGAATTTTCTTATGTCTATATAATGAAATTTGGAAAAGCATCAGACCCCAAAGAATATAAAAAACTTCATGATGTTAAAATTGATGAACTTCAGAAAGATATGGACAATGGGATATTTTTAACAAATGAAAGCTTTCAAATAATTGACTTGAGACTCGCTGTAGGCAGCAATTTTTTAAGACCCCACGCACAGCATGGGGTTGTTGTGCGAAGATATGGCGATATAACCACTGCCAATTATGATTTCAGTGATAGCATAGAGTGTATTTTGCGAATAAAGACGCAAGATGCATTAGATTGGCTTGGCACTGGATCCCTTTCTCAAGAGTCCTACATGTTCCCATCGCCTTTTTATGATATTGGATATAGAACATTACACAACATACTTCCTCAAAATGCTGGAATTGGTGAAATTGACTATGTCTGGTAAAAAGTTTTCACTAATTCGATCCTCCTCAGAATATCATTTCTGGTGACGCCTACTTCTGAATAAAATCTATTCTACTAGTATTATCGAATAAAGTTATAATATTTTAATCTATCTGCACAATATTTTTCAGCCAATACAATGCCATCACTGATTTAATAAACCTCGGACTTCACTTATTTTTTCAATATAACATTCCATCCCCGCAACTCCAGAGCCTTACCGTAGCTCGCGCAGGTATTGACGCAGTCGCCGCAGTGGGTGCAGTCCCTGCGCTCTGGCCCGCCCTTGCGGCGCGGATTCAGCTCAAGCGAGCAAGCCTGCTTGCAGGGAGCCTTGCCCTTGCAGGTGCAGTTTGCAGCCTGCCAGCCGATGCGCAGGCCCGGAGCCTTGGCGGGCAGGCATTGGGCAGCAGCGCCGAGCAGCACCGACTGCGGGCACACAAAGCGGCACCACAGCCTTTTGCCAGCCACAAGCTCAAGCGCCAGCGCCGCCAGCGGCACAGCCACCGCTCCAAGCAAAAGCCAAAAGTCCCCGCCCTGCCATACAAGCATGGGCAGGAGCGATAGCTCGCCCGGCAGCGAAACTATGCCCATTGCGGGAAAGCCCGCCACCAGAGCCGCCGCAAGCCCTGCCCCCAGCAGCAGAGCCTTGCCCGCAAACGCACGGCCTTCCTTCACGTGCGCGCCGCCTTGACGCCCACGCGCCCAGTGCGCCAGCTCGGAAAAAAATCCGTAGGGGCATATCCACGAGCAAAAAACTCTGCCCAGCACCAAGGCCAGCGCCAGCGAGATCAAGGCCCCGATCAGCAGACGCTCACCAGGTAAAAAGCCTGTGGCCGCAACCTGGGCCGCGCCAACCGGGTCAGCAAAGGGAATGCCGAAAAAATCCAGCGCAAAAAAACTGCCGCTGATCTGGCGCAGTTCTGCTGCATTGAGCCACGGCAGCATGCACAGCCCCGCTACCACCAGCACCTGCACGCCGCGCCGCGCCCAAGCGAGAATCTTCATGCCTTGCCTCCGGGCGATTTTTCCGTGGGAGCCGCCAGCGGCGGCACAAAGCGGGATGAAGCGGGAACAATCTCCACAGCTTGCACCGGGCAGACATAGTCGCAAATGCCGCACCCAACGCAGGCCGTGGTCATGGCAGGCACCAGCCCGCCGCTCAGCACCACGGCTGTTCCACGCAGGGGGCAGCGGTCGTAGCAGGTCATGCACATGGTGCCGGTTTTGTAATTATGGCAGCGGTCTTTAAGAATATAGGCCTGCCCCATTCCGACCCGCGCAATTTCCCTTACGCTCGTGTCCAACGCCCCTGTGGGGCAGACAGGCGGGCACTTCATGCAGAGGTAGCAGGGCTCTCTGCGGGGGCGCACCTGCGGCGTGCGCCGCGCGCGCCCCAGACCGCCAGCCAGCTCGATACTTTCGTGCGGGCAGACGGTCACGCACTTGCCGCAACGAACGCACTTGCGCAAAAAGGTTTCTTCATCCACAGCACCCGGCGGGCGCAGAGGCGGCACAAAAAGGCTCATTTCGTCTCCCTTGCCTGTTCCCCGCCCCCGCTATTGCCCGCGTCCGCGCCCGCATGGCGGCGCGGCTCATGCGCAGGGCAGCCCATGTGCCCTTGCACGTCCAGATCATCCTCATAATCGGCAAAGGCCAGATGCAGATCGTCCACCTCCGGCAGTTCCCGCAACGCCATGAGTTCCCTCTGGATTTTGTCCGAAGGCTGCTCCACCACGACCACCAGCCCGCCAATGTCCGCGCCATCCGGCGTGCGCTGCACATCCAGAATGCCTTCTCTGCCCTGCAAAGCCTTCTCAAGCCTTGCGCAGGCTGCTGCTGAAGCACTCAGGATTATTCCCGCAATAGCCATATTTCCTCCCGCGTTACCCCGCCCGCATGCCAAACACACGGACGGGGCCTTCACTCATATGGGGCTTACCGATGGGCGTTAAACCTTGCGAACCCGCGCGGCGCAGATCTTGTATTCCGGCTCGCGCGAACCGGGGTCGGTGGCGTCCAGAAACAGCTTGTTGACCAGCTTTTTGGGATCAAAAAACGGCACGGCCACAAGCCCTGGCCTGCACACATCGCTTACGCGCGCGGGCAGTTCCATTTTGTCGCGCCGGGTTTCCAGAATCACGTTGTCCCCGTGCTTCACGCCGAGGGAGGCGGCGTCCTGCTCGTTGATTTCCACAAAGGCCGCCGGGTTGGCCTTGAGCAGTTCCGGCACCTTGCCCGTCATGGTCGCGGTGTGCCAGTGGTCGATAACGCGCATGGAGGTAAGGTACAGCGGGTATTCGGCATCCGGCTCTTCCGCAGCGCCCTTGGCGGGCCGCATGAAGATGGTGGGCTTGCCGTCCGGCTTGCCGTAAAAGAAGAACTTGTCCGGATGATCGGCTGGCACCAGCGGATCATGCCCGCGCACAAAGCGCAGATTGGTGCCGGGGTGATCCTCCGAGGGACAGGGCCAGATGATGCCTGATTCTTTGCGCAGGCGCTCGCGCGTCATGCCGTAGAAATCATAGGTGGTGCCCTTGGCCACCATGCGCCATTCGTTCCACACGTCCTCGGCGTTTTTGAAGTTCACCAGCTTGGGGTCAACGCCCGCGCGCTTGGCGAATTCCACCAGAGTGTTCACTGTAGGGCGGCACTGGCCGGGCGAATCCACGGCCTTTTCGGTCAGTGAATACCGCCGCTCGCCGCAGCCGTACACGCCGTCACGCTCGCACCAGAAGGAAGGCGCAAGCACAAGGTCGGCGTATTGCAGGGTGACGGCATCGGGGAAGGCCTCAATGCACACGATGAACGATTCCGGATGCGACATGGCCTTGTGCACCTTGTTCAGGTTGGGCAGTGTGTGCGCGGGATTGGTCTCGCAAATGACCATGCACTTCACATCGCCCCGGCCAAGGGCCTCAAAAAGTGCCACGGTGTGATAGCCGGGATTGGGCGAAATGCGCCCTTCCGGCAGGCCCCAGAGTTTTTCCATCTCCGCCCGGTGCTTGGGATTGGGAATGGCGCGGCCCGCTGGCAGCAGATGCGAGAGCGCACCGGTATCGCGCACGCCGCCGCAGGCGTTGGGCTGGCCCGTGAGGGAAAAAGGCGTTGCGCCTGGGCGGCATATCTGCCCGGTCAGCAGATGCAGGTTGTGGATAAGGTTGTTGGCAAAAACCCCCTGCACGCGCTGATTGATGCCCATGCACCACAGGCTCATGGTGGCGGACGATTCGGCAAAGGCTCTGGCCGCCGAATAAATCTGCTCCACAGGGACGCGGCAGATTTCGGCTACTTTTTCAGGCCGGTAGTTTTCCAGAAAGGCCTTGTAGCCTTCAAAGTCCGAGGGTTTACCTTCGGCATCCACAAAGCTCACATAGCGCTGCCAGAAACGCGGGTTGTCCAGCTCCTCTTTGATGATGACCCAGGCCATGCTGTGCATGAAGGCCAGATCCGTGCCGGGGCGAAAGGCCACGTGCATGTCGGCGATGCGCGCAGTATTGGTGCGGCGCGGGTCGGCCACAATGATCTTGATGCCCGGCTCCACCTGCTTGCGGCGGGCAATGCGGCGAAACAGCACGGGGTGCGCCTCTGAGGTATTGGAACCGATGATGAAAAAACAGGTGGCCTGATCGATGTCGGCATAGGTGCCCATGGGCTCGTCCTTGCCGAAGGTGGTGGTATAGCCGCCCACAGCCGAGGCCATGCACAGACGGGGGTTGCCGTCCACGTTATTAGTGCCGAAGCCAGCCTTAAATATTTTGCTGGCGAGGTAGCTTTCTTCCGTCAGGCATTGGCCGGAGCCATACCAGGCAACTGAATTTGCGCCATACGTATCAATGCTGTGCCGGAATTTGGAGGCCATGAGGTCAAGGGCTTCATCCCAGCTCACAGGCTCAAGGGGGCCGCCCTTTTTGCGCCGCACCATGGGCTGGGTGACGCGCTCCTTGGAGTTGAGCACGGGAATGAGAAGCGAGCCTTTAAGGCACAGCAGGCCCGCGTTGTGGTTGTTGGGGTCGCCCTGAATGGCAACGGCCTTGCCGTTTTTAACGCCCACCATCACCCCGCAGCCGGTGCCGCAGTAACGGCACACGCCTTTGACCCATTTGTCGGGTTTCTGATCGTCCGCAGCAAGGGCGAGGGTTGGCAGGCCCACGCCCGTGGCCGCCGCCATAGCGGCAGACATGGCAAAAAAACGTAAAAAGTCACGACGCGATGAATTCATATCCGCAACCTCGCTGTTAGCTTGGCATGATTGTTTCTTTACTGCGGGCCGCCTGCTTGCGGGCTGGCCCACCCTGCGCTGCCAGATGCGGCGCATACCGCACGTGCGGGCTACCAGTCCGTCTTGCCGCTGGGCATACGGTATTCGTAAGCCTTGCCGTGCATGGGGCTCTGATGGTTGGGGTGACAGGCGGAACAGTCATCGCGCTTGCCAAACTTGGCCTCCATGCGCTGGATGGAAAGCGAATGGCAACGGGCGCAGACCTCAACCCCCGGCTTGCGGGTAAAGGGAATAGCCCCCTTGCCGTCTGGCATGCCGTGACAGGTCTGGCAACGCACAAGGGTGATGCCGTGCTTGCTCTCATACCATTCCTGCGCAAGGCGGGGGGTGCTCTTCATGTGGCAGGCGTAGCAATCGCCCGCCATCTGCGGAGAATCCAGATGCTTGGCCGCCTCGCAGCGCTCCGCAGGGAAGGCCCAGGCCATATACAGAAAATAGCCGCCCGTCAGCACCGCCAGGGCAAGCAGAACGATGAGCAGTTTCTTGTTACGAGTCATGGCCGTATCTCCTTGATTTTCTGTGCGAACTTCTGATTTGCGGGAATGCGCTCGTCAAATGCGGGCAAGTGGGCAAGGTTGCGATGGCAGCCCACGCAACCGCTGCGGGCCTGACCGTTCTTGCCCTCGTAATTGTCGTGCGCAAGGCGGCCCTCTGCCGAGATCGGCCCGTCCGCCTTGGCATTACGGGTCAAATCCTGATGGCAGGCGCGGCAGTTGGCATCGTCAGTAAAGCGGCGGGCAATGGGTTGCATGGCAGCCCGGTCAAGATCCGTACCGCCATCCACATTGTGAACCCACAGGTCTTTCATCCCCATCCATGCCTTGGCGCCGAGCATGCGGGCCAGATTGCCCGAAGGGATATGGCATTGCGAGCATCCGATGGCTTTGCCCTGTGCGTCCTTGGCGTGCGGTGAGAGCATCAGTTCATCCTGATACACGCGCATTTCGTGGCAGGACAGGCAAAACTCCGTCCGCGACGAATACGACACTCCCGCTGCCGCCAGGCCCACGCACGCGGCCAGGGCTATACAGCCCACAATCCAGACGCGCTTAGAAGGATACGGCATGGTTTTGGTCTCCATGGCTGATGGTGCCGCCATGCCAAAAGGGCATTCCCGTCCGGGGATATGCCTGCGGCAGGGCGCAAATTGTGAATTTCACCACAAAAAGCAAAAGAGGTGCCAAAAACCCTGTTTTGAAAATTTGTGTGATTAGCGGTAGTTCGTGATCTGTTGAAAGGCAGGGGCTTAGGATTTGTCAGAATAAAATGACAAAAATCATCTTATTCTGACAACATGACAACTGGAGCAGACAAAAAAACCGAGCCAACACTTTGGTTGGCTCGGAAATGTGAGGTGGGGCGGGGCATATCCCGGCCCTCAGACAGATAAAAAACGCGATAAAAACTATTTTTGCGCAGCAGCCGTATTTTTATAAATCCAGGTGCTGATCGCAGAAACCGCTTGTCCTTCTATACCCAAAAAGCCGTGCGCAGACATGCCCTGGCAAGCGTCAGCAATGGCATCCCCGTGCGAAAGGGCTATCACATCCTTGCGGGGCGCGTTTTTAAAGGCGCGCTGCAAACCCGCCACGCCGGAATACGGACTGACCTTACAGGCATCCTGCTCATTATGCAGAATGAGAACCGGGATGGAAACACGCCCCAGGTCCGCATTGTAGATGGTGGCAGGATTCTTTTTGCTGTTCTGCGTAACGGTGGAGCTGACCACCAGGGCATCGGCATTGCCGTGCTCAAGCCGCGCGGCGGTATTGGCCGCAGATATGGTGCCCCTGCTGGTTCCCACCAGCACCACGGGCACATGCCACTGTTTACGCACAAATTCCATGACCATAGCGGCATCCTGAGCCTGCTCCGCGCTTGTGCGGTAACTGTTGGCGCTCTGGTTGCTTATACCTGTTGGTACATCCAGCAGCACCGCCACCAGCCCCTCCCTGGCAAAGAGTTCTCTGGAGCGGGCCAGGAAATTCCCCTGAAGGCTTGTCTGATCCCCGTTTTCCGTCAATCCCAGACAGCCGTTGTCGCCCGCAAAAAGGATCACGGCGGCCCTTGGCTGTGCGGGCACATCCACCAGAGCGCGCAGTGCGCCCTGTTTGGCGGTTTGCCACTGCACAAAAAGGCGCTCGGGTGATGTGGAAAGTTTTTTCTGCACCACGCCCTGAGCATCAGCGCTCCAGGCGGGGCCGCACAACACGCTCAACAGCATCCCGCAAAAAAGGCACAGGGCAAAAAAAGGCTTCCGCCTCTGCGCACTTTGACGCGCGGCCAAGGCCACTGACGAATCTGAGCCAATACCGATCATTGCGCCTTCCTGTTGTATCCGGCGATCTTCGCCGCTCCTGAATCCCAGAGTGTTGCTGCCCTGCCCAGCGCCAGCAGCATCATATCCTTCACAAATGCCTTCTATTGTGTAAGGAAACCGTTAAGGAAACCTGCGTGTTGCAAACTGGCGCTGCTGCCGCTGTTTCCGCGTCCCCATTGTGGTTTGGTGCAAATCCGCTACAGTATGCCCATGATACGTTATGGATTTGCCTGCAAGACCATCGGGGTACCCGGCGCTGACCTGAGCGCCCTTACCCTTGCGCGGGCCACGCCCGAAAACATGCTCGCCGTGTGCCGCCATAACCTGCGCGCACTGGGAACCATATTGCGCTACTGCGCCTCGGCGCGCATCCCCCTGATGCGCATAAGCTCGGACATCATCCCGCTGGCCTCGCACCCGCAAAACACATTTGACTGGCGTGCCAAGCTGCACGAGGAATTTGAGGCACTGCGCGCAGTGCTGAAGAAAACCGGCATCCGGGTTTCCATGCATCCCGGTCAGTACACGGTGCTTAACTCCCCTCGGCAAGAGGTGGTGGAGCATGCCGTTGCCGACCTTGTATTTCATGCCGACTTTCTTGACGCGTTGGGGGCGGACGGCAGCGCCCGTATAGTGCTGCACCTCGGCGGGGGCTATGGCGACAGGGCTTCGGCTCTGGCTCGACTGACGGAAAACCTGCTGGCCCTGCCGCCGCACGTTCTGACCCGCATCTCTCTTGAAAATGACGAGCGCACCTTCACCATTGAAGATGCGCTGCATATCTGCAAAAAATGCGGCCTGCCTGCCATCTTTGACGTTTTTCACCATTCCCTGAATACCCCGGCAAAGGGGAATCTGGCGCACTGGCTTGATCGCGCTATGGAAAGCTGGAGTCCGCAGCAAGGCCGCCCCAAACTGCACTACAGCCAGCAGCTTGCAGGCGGTAAACCGGGCATGCACTCGCGCACCATTGCCATGCGTGAATTTATGGAATTTCATCAGTCGCTGGGTCAGCGCGAGGTGGATGTGATGCTGGAGGTGAAGGACAAAAACCTCTCAGCCGAAAAATGCATCCAGCTCACCAATTCTGGGCTGACGCGGCAGGAGCTTACGGCCCAGTGGGCCAGATACAAGTATCTGGTGCTGGAACGGGATCAGGCCGCCTACACGGGCATACGCGGCCTGCTCAAGGCGGAGACGCCCGATGCCAAGGGTTTTTATGCGCTGGTGGAGCAGGCCATGGAAAAGGAACTTTACGGGCCGCAGGCGCGCAATGCCGCCGAGCATGTATGGGGCTATGTGGACAAGCTGGCCTCGCCCGCAGAAAAAAAGCGCGCCCTGACGGGCATGGCTGAGCTGCAAAACGGCGTTGCCGCCCTGCCGCGCGTCAAACGCCTGCTGCTGACCCTGGCCGAACGGCATAAGGTGGAATACCTGCTGCACAGCATCTATTTTTATGTGTAGCAAAAAAAATTGGCGCAGGGCAGAACCGTGCGCCGAACGATGTCAGGCTGTTTCGCCCTGCCACTCCATGTGCAACAGGGGGTAGGGATTGCCCTGCCCATCCAGAGCCGACCGCCCCACCACCTTGAAACCCTGCCGCTCATAAAAAGCCAGAGCCTGCGGATTCTGTTCGTTCACATCCAGCGTCAGCCGGGAGTGCAAGGCCCGCACGTGCTCCAGAAGCGCCCTGCCCACACCGTGACGGAAGCAGCGCGGCTCAACAAAGAGCATTTCCACCTGCGTGCCGTTGCAGCCAATAAAGCCCGCCAACGGGCTGCCCGCAGCGTGTTGCGCGGAAGCAGCCTGCCCGCAATGCGCAAGCTCCGCCACCCATAAAACTTCCACGCCCGACAGATAGATGTTGCGCACATCATGAAACAGGCGTTCCATCTCGCCGGAAGGCAAAAATGGTGAGTGGCCTCCACGCTGCGCCGCCACAAATCCGCCAGGGGCATATGGTCGCAGGCCGTTGCCTGCCGAATGCGAACCTCGCAAGTACTGCCCAGTTCTTCAGCGCCGCTCATCGTCCACTCTGAGAAGCAACCCCGGCCAGCAGCCCGGCAGTGCGGTCTACACGCAGGGGTGGCACATGGCTTTGCACTTCAAGGGTAAACTGCTCCTTGACCAGTTGACCGCCGTCAAGCAGGGCGCGGGCGCGAGCCTCGCGGTCAGGCGCGGCCGAAACCAAAGCCGGAGCCGACTGCTCATGCCCGTTGGCGTACTTGGGCGAAAAATGTCTTTCGACCAGCGCCACGCAAACAGTATAAGCCACAAAAACCACTGTTACACCGCCGAGAAACAGCGCCGTGCGCCATAACATCTTGAGCGTTTCCATACATCTCCCGACCTGAAGGTGTTATGCAGGCGTGGCTACCCCGGCAGAGGGAGCCAATACTTCCATCATGTCGCCCGTGCGCACAGCGCCGCCGTGCAGCACCTTGGCAAAGACCCCCTGGGTGGGCATGATACATTCACCCATAGTGTGGAATATCTGGCAATGGCTGTGGCATTCCTTGCCGATCTGCGTAACTTCCAGCAGCACGTCATTACACGCAATGCGGGTTCCCACCGGCAGAGCGGCAAAATCAATGCCGTCCACTATCAGATTCTCGCCAAAACAGCCGTTGGCGACCAGAGCGCCCCTCGCCTTGAAGGCCTCAATGGCCTGCCACGAAAGCAGACTCACCTGACGGTGCCAGTTGCCCGCATGTGCATCGCCCTCAATGCCATGATTTTCAATAATATTTGCCTGATCCACGGCCTTTTTGGCCGTGCCTTTTTTCTGGCTGGTGCAAATGGCTATGATCTTGCCCATACTACATTTCCTTTACAGTCTTTATGCCTTGCCGCCTGCAAGCGGCTGCCCGCAGTCTGCCCCAGATAGGCGGGTGCGTCCAGTCCGGCGGCAAGCCTGCGGCCTGACACATCAAACATGCTTGCCCACCCGCCATATTCGCAGGCGGAAAGCCGTGCACGCAGGCACGTGAGCCGCCGAGCTATCTAATAACACTATTTACATATGTTATCACAAGCCGCGCCGCCCGCCAAGATGAACGGCCTCAGTAATTATACTTCCAGGTCAGGCCGCCCTTGGTGCTCTGCTGCTCGGTGCGTAGTTCAAGATTGGCCTTGGGGGTCAGCTCCAGCTGAATCACAAAGGCGGTTGTGCCCTGCTTGGCGCCCTGCTGCACACCCACATAGATATCTTCCGTGAGGTACTTGCCCATCTCCACCGAGCTGCCCGCCGCCATGCCTTCGCCGCCTTGGCCCGACTGGCCCGTCCCGGTTGTGCCGGGAGCGCCGGAATTGAAACGCAGCACATCGACGCCCAGAGCCTGACGTGCAGAATCCAGCACCCCACCGCCGCCGCTGCCCGAGCCAAATCCTGCCAGTTGCGCCACGGCTGCTGCCAGACGCAGATTTTCAAACCGCCCAAGCTCACTGGCACTTTTGCCAAAAAGTATCTGGGCAAGAATTTCATCACGCGGCATTTCAGGGTCGCTGCTCAGGATCAGCTGCATTTTGCGCACCGTGCCCACAATGCTGATATTGGCCATGAGCGCAGGGGTCTGAGTGGTCAGCATGATATCCAGCAGAGGATTGGAGACAGCCCCGCCGCCAAAGGTCACAGCGCCCCGCGCCAGCTTGAAATTTTTGCCCAGAATATCAAGGCTGCCTTTTACGGCGCTAAGTTGGCCGGAGATCAGCGGTTCGGCGGGCGTGCCGCCCACATGCATATCTGCCTTCCACTCGCTCTTGAGGCCAAACCCTTCCACGACAAAGCGGCCGGGGATGACAATGCGCAAGTCCAGCAAACCCGCATTGCCGCCAGAGGCGGGAGCCGTTGAGGCCGGGCCTACGGCAGCGGAGGATGCGGCCTTTTTGCCCTGCGGCGCGGCAGGTGTGGGCGGTTCATGCCCTGCTCTGGCCCAGGCGGGCGAAACCTCGCTGATGGGCAAGGTGGTGATGCTGGTGCCCACGTCAAGATTGTTAAGCAGCACAAGGCCCTGATTCACGGTGACGGTTCCTCGCACTTCGGGCGCTGCGGCGCTGCCAGCCACAGAAGTCTGCGCGGAGAGTTCCACCCGGATATCGCGGCGTCGCAAGGGGCGCAGATGGTCAACCACGGCCTTGAAATCAAGCATGCTGCCGTCAAGCCTGGCCTGCCCGGTGATGCGCGCTGTACCGCCCTGCCCATCGGCAGCGCCAAGGTTCAGACGGGCAAGCCCCAGTGCGCCGCCACGGCCTTCTTCAAGATCAAGCCGCATATTGATGCCCGTGAGCAGCACACCGTACTGCAAATTTTCGTAACGGGTGTCGTCCATGCGCACAAAGCCCTTGGGGGCCGGGGCTTCAAGACTGCCGCCCACATCCAGCGAAAGCGCAAGCCGCCCCGCAAGCCGCTGGTCAGCCACAGGCATCAGGCTCCACAAGGGAGCCACGGCCCCGTTCCAGCGCACTGACGCGCGTAACGGCCCCTGCATGTTCGGGCTCGGCAATCCGTCCGCCCCGAAAAGAAGGGGCAAACGGGCCTCCACCCGGCATTCCGTGCCGCCCAGAGCCGCCACCGTGGCCTGATCCGGCATGAGACGCAGGGCCAGAGCGCCGCCGCCAGCGTTGTCCCGCTCAAGCCTTCCTGTCAGCGCAAGGTTCATGGGTTTGAGCGCCGCACCCGGCACCACAAGGCTGCGCACGTCAACGCGCAGATCCCCTCCGGGTTGGGCCGGAGTGCCGGTAAGCCGCGCGCTGGCCTCAAGCTCGCCCTTAGGCAAGGCCGGGATCAGCACATGCCAGGGCCCGAGCGAAAGATGTTCAAGCGTGAGGCGCATATCAAGCTTTTCCGGCCCAAGGGCGGCCTGCGCCCGCAATCTGCCAGAAGGCTTCATGGTTACATCAAGACCGCTGACCTCCAGATCGCCCGCACCGTAGCGTACTGTGGCCCCTGCCGCCGCGCGCAGGCCCAGCTTTTGCGCGGGCAGGTCAAGGTCAAGGCGGCGCAGTTCAAGCAGGCCGGGCTGCCAGCGCACGGCACAACGCGTTGCGGCAAATCCGTTTGTTTCGAGGTTGGCTTCCAATGGCCCGAATATGGAACCCTGCGCGCGCAGCTTGGCACCAAGGCGGATAGCCCCGCTGCGTACCCCGGCGAGGTCAAGCCGGGCGGTAAGCAGGCCCTTGCCAAGGGCATCGGTCAGCACCGCCTCGCCCTCCAAACCCTGGACTTCCAACGCCGGGTCTTTGCCTGCCCTGTAGGCCAGCCTGGGCACACGCCAGCGAAGTGTGGCCTGCTGGGTGTACGCGCCCTGCGAGGCCGGAGGCTGCGTTGCCTGGGCCCGAGAATTTTTATCTGGTGAGTTTTGAGCAGCTGCGGGCACCGCAGATTCCGCCCGCTGCGAAACAAATTCGAGGGAGAGCGCGGCGTCTCCGTCCAGCCGCGCCCCCGGCAACATGGCGGACAGCGCCTGCCAGTCGGCCACGCGCACGTCCAGCTTGCCGTCCACGCGGGGCATGCCGCCCGCCAGAGGCGGCAGGGGCAAGGCCGCACTCACCTGACCGGAACCAGCCACGCCCAGCAGCTGGCATTGAAGATCACGCACGCCAGCGCGCAAAAGAGCATGCCCGTCCGCCTTGTCGTTCAGAGCAAAAAGCGTTGCACCAAGGCGCTGTGGATGGGTATCCACCACGGCGGAGGCCTGCACCTTAACGGTCAGCTCCGCTGCCTGCTCAGTATCTTTTTGGCCGGGGTCTGACAGCCCGACTTCTGCCGGAGCTGCACCTGTCTGCTTGAGAGCGCCAAGCAGCACCCGCCCCCAGTCGAGCGGCGTGGATTCCAGTTTCAGGGAAATATCCGCAAGGGCGTGACCGCCCAGGTTCCACGCGGGGCAAGCCAGCGTTATCTGCGTGTCTGGAGTTTGCAACGGCCCCTTTGCCGTGATGCGCAAATGGGCGCGTTCGGGCAATACGGCACCGCCATTTGTGGAAGGAGCGGCGGCTGATGCGGATGCGGATTTTTCAGCAGCGTCTTTATCCACATCAGCTTTCTCGCCCAGGCTGGCCTGAATATCCACATCCAGAGGCCCGTCCAGCCAGGAAGTGGCCTCGCCAGCGTCCCACTTTGCGTGACCGGCAAGATGCAGAGGCCCGGCTTCAACGTTGATGCTCTCCAGCGCAGCGCTGGCCCCGGCAGCTTCGCCACCTGCGGTGGGAGCCGTCACGCGCGTCGCAAGGCGCAGCCGCGCATTGGCGCCTTCACGCAGCAGAGTAGCAAGCACGCCTGATTCGGCGGACAGATCATTGGCCGAAGATATCTTTGCGGGGAAACTTGGAGGTGGGCTTGCAGAAGAATCATCGGCAACAGGGCCGGAAGCCCTGCGCACTATCGAGGCAAGCTCGGCTGTGGCATCAAGTGCAAGAATTTTGCCCACGCGGGAGGGGGCAAGAGTAAGACGGGCTGTTGACTCCACCCCGTAGATTGCCGCCCCTGCCACCTGCAAAGGACTATTGTCCGTGCAGGCGATTCTGACCAGCAGCGATGCTTTCGCACCCTGTGTTCCAGCCACCAAACTCAGGTTGGATTCAAGACTGGCATCGTTAGCAGCGGGAGTCTCCCCACCCAGCAAAGCTTGAGGCAAACGGGCATTGAGGATGTTCAGCCCTTCAAGGCGCACCTGCGGCAACCAGCCCGGCAAACCGCCAAGCCTACGCAGGGCATCACCCAGCATGGCGCGCAAGGCCGCCTCCGTCAGGGGCGGCGCAGGCGCAGGAACGGGCGCGTCCGGCAGTATGGGCAAGCGCAACAGTTGCGCGTCATTTACATATACGGAAGCAATACGCACGACCGAAGGCAGGGCGCGCCAGTCCCATTGCACGCGGCAGTCCGGCAGGCGCATCCACAGGCCGTCACTGTCGAGCAGTTCCAGGCCAAGAGAAAATTCAAAAGGCAAGGAGCCGGAAAGATGGGTGATGCGCGCCCGCCCCCCGGCAGGCGGCGCGCCGGATTCCGGCGCGGCCTCCATAGCCGTATTGATTTTTTCCGTCAGCCAGCCCTGCACGGATTCGCTGCGCAGGGCCGCGAGGGTTGCGGCAAGGGCAACTGCGCACAGCAGCACGCACAGGCCCAGCGCCCAGCCTGCGCGACACAGCCACTTGCGAAAAGGGCCACGGCCCCCACCAGAGGGTTTCCTGTGGGCGGGCTGACCCGCATTGGAGGCAGCCTTGCCGCCCAGAGCGGCAGATGCGGAAGAAGAGGAAGACGGCGGGGCCGCGCTGTGTTCCTGATCCATCAGAAAGACTGTCCTATGCTGACGTAAATCTGCACCGGGGGATCGCCGTCAATGGGCTGCAAGGGAAAGCCCACATCCAGCCGCACAGGGCCGATGGGCGTATAGTACCGCAGGCCAAGGCCAGCACCCCAGTTCATGTCGCCGATGATGCGCGGCAGCTCGTCCCTGTAGACCATGCCGCCATCCAGAAAAGGCACAATGCCCACATCCTCGGTAATTTTATAGCGCGCCTCAAGATTGACCACCTGATAGGAACGCCCCCCCAGCGGCTCGTCCTTGTGGTCACGCGGGCCGAGCGACTGATAGGCATAGCCGCGCACAGAACCCGCCCCGCCCGTGTAGTAGCGCAAACTGGCGGGAATGGTGCGCAGCCCTGCGCCAGCAAGCCCCCCGGCCTCGACCCTGCCCGCCAGCACAAGCTTGTCGTCCGGCAGGCCGTCCTTGCGGAAAGGGGCGTAGTAGCCGCTGGCGGAAACAACGCCTGTCATGACGTTGAACGATTCGCCGTAAAAACCCGTGTAGGGCTTGACCTTGACCGCAAGCTCCGAGCCGTCGGAAGGATTGAGGATATTGTTGCGCGTGTCGCGCCGCAGCCCCACGCGTGGGCCAAAGAATCCGTAGCCCTTGGGATCCTGCTCGTTATCCTTGATGGAGCCGCTTTCGCCCCCAAGCCCTGCGCTGCCCCACCACTGGCGCGAAAGCCGCCGCTCGATGTCGCCGGAACCGCTGCCCGCAATTTTTTCGTAGGCGCTGGTATCTTCCCGCAGGGTGGAGCCTGTGACGAGCAGTTTCTGCTCCCTGGCCATAAAGGCAGGCTTTTCAAACACAGCCTTGAGGCCCTGCGTTTCCGTAGCCAGAGGTGCCGTGAGCGTGAGCTTTTCACCATTGCCGAAGACATTGCGGTTCTCCCACATGCCTTCCACACCGAGGCCCGTATCCGTATCATACCGGGCGCTGGCCCCCACCGAATGGAAGGGCGCTTCCGCCACGGTCACTTCCAATGGCAGCACGGAGGCGCTTTCGCGCCCTGCGCCCCAGGCGAGATTTTCTTCCAGTGGTTTGACCTGCACGGAGCGGAACAGGCCCAGACCGCGCAGCTTGTTGGCGTAGTCTTCCACCATGTCCGAATCCCACGGTTCCTCGCCCACATTCCAGGGGGCGAGCCGCTGTACGTATTCGGCGTTCACTTCCTTTGCTCCGCGCACTTCGATGCGGCCCATGAGCGCCGGAGGGCCGGGCCGCACCAGGATATCGGCATTGAGTTTGCGGGCCTCGCGGTCAAGGGTGTAGCTGGTATCCGCCACTGCGGCCAGGGGATAGCCCTGCCGCCGCAAGGATTCTGGCAGGGCATCCACCGCCGCGAGCAGGTCATCGGCGGCAATAGGCTTGCCAATGGCTACGCCGGGCAAAACCGTGGGGAAGGACGGCGGGGGCACGGGTTCCGTTTGCAGCCCCCAAAAGCCCACCTCACGCTGCCGGTTGCGAAAAAACTGCGGGATGTCAGGTTCCGGGTCGTAATACACATCGGCGCGGCCAAGGCTGTAGCGCTTGCCCGGCGAAAGAACGAGGTCGACAACAACGGGCGAGGCGTCCTTGTCTATTTGAACGGAAGCAAGGCCGTCATAATAGCCTTGGGAGTGCAGCAGGCTTTGCGCGCTGGCGGTGTCGGCTCTGGCGCGCCTTTCAAGTGCCAGCAGGCTGTCTGGCGGCTCCTTGGCAAGCTGCACAAGCTGGCTTGAAGCCTTCATCTGCCCTGCCAGAGAATCCGGGCCATCCTGCACCTTGATGCGCACCTTGTACGGCACTGGCTTGCCCTGCCACGCCGTTTCCAGCCCCGGCGGCGCTGGCTGCGGTTCTTCCGCAGGCGCGCGGGCCAGCAAACCGCAGCCCCCGGCGCACAGCAGCAACACCAAGACTGCGAGCGCTCGCAGCAGGGTAAGACAGTACGCCCCTTGGGGCCTTGGTTTGCCAAGGTTAAAAATCATACCTAACCATACGTTGCCCCGCCGCATGAATCAAGAACCATTCGCAACTGTTGCTTGCAAAAAACTGCCGCTTGGCTAGGATTGTTGCAACAGGCCTTGCAGCCTGCGCAACGCATAACAACAGGAAGAAGTATGAATTACGATCTCTGCCTGCACATGGACAGCAAGGACCCCGCCATTCTGCGCCTTGTTCTTCGTAATGCGGCCAACTATATCAAAGCCCTGCCCGAAGAACGCTTTCAGCTTGTGGTTGTAGCCAACGGCCCGGCCGTCACCCAGTTCGTCAAGGGCAATGAAGAATTCCGCGCCATTGCGGCCCCCTTGCAGGATCAGGGTCTGCGCATTCTGCTGTGCGCCAATGCCCTGGCCGACAACAAGATCGACCATGCCGACATCTGGCCCGGCTGCGATGTTGTGCCCGCCGGTCTTGTGGAAATTGTGCGCCTGCAACGCGAAGGTTTCGCCTACATCAAGCCCTAGGACGGACTACGTTTCTGTGGGCATCTGCGGTGTCTGAGCGCATTCTATCCTGCGCTTTTTTTACTATTGCTTCCGGTCTGGCCGGGGGAGACTGAGCATGGAATGCTTTGGGGAAATTCTCGATATGGTGCGCCGCCAAAGCCCCGTGGTGCACAGCATTACAAACTATGTGACAGTCAATGACTGCGCAAATATCATTCTGGCTGCGGGGGGATCGCCCATCATGGCTGATGATGCGGCGGAAGTGGAGCAGATTGTGGGCCTCAGCTCGGCTCTGGTTCTCAATATCGGCACACTCAACACCCGCACGGCGGCGTCCATGCTGGTGGCGGGCAAACGCGCCAATGCCCTGAACATTCCCGTTGTGCTCGACCCTGTGGGCGCTGGCGCTTCCAGCCTGCGCAATGAAACGCTACGCACCCTGATGCAGGAAGTGCGCTTTGCCGTCATCAAGGGCAACAGTTCTGAAATCCGTTTTCTGGCGGGCGATAAAGCCACGGCGCGCGGCGTTGACGCAGATGAAGGCTCGCTGGTTTCAGAGAACAACCTCGCCGCCTCGGCCCGCATGGCCATGGGCATGTGCGCCGCCACTGGTGCGGTTATCATCATCAGCGGGCGCATCGACATTGTGGCCCACTCAAAAGGGGCCTGGGCCGTCAGCAACGGCGACCCGCTCATGACGCGCATCACGGGCGCAGGCTGTATGACTGCCGCCGTGGTGGGCTGCTGCGTGGGCGCTGCCCCGGCCGAGCTGCCGCAGGCCTGCCTGTGCGCCATGTGCTCCATGGGCGTGGCCGGGGAGATCGCCGCAGAAAATATGGGGGCCGTGGGCGGCGGCACAGGCACCTACCGCACTCTGCTGCTGGATGCCATGAGTTCCCTTGACGGCCCCGCCATCACCTGCCGGGGCAAGGTACAGCACATAGCCTGACCTGCGCTCCAGAGTTCAACTACTCACAAAGCCCTCTGCCGCTCGACATTTGAGCGGCAGAGGGCTTTTGCAATTCTGGCTTCGGGCTGGCAGAAAAAACTTTTAGCTCAGCTTACGAATGGATGAGTTACTGCTCTAAATGGGCAGCCGCACAACGCAGAGTACATCGTTGGCGTAGCGCCCATCGCGCTTGTATTCGCGGTAGCCGCGCGAGCGGGCGCAACCCACGGCATACAGCACGCCATCCACAGATTCGAGCTGCGAGGTGCATTCGCCCTGCCCAAGGGCCACCCACTGGGGCCGCAGCTCACAGCTTTCGCCGGGGAGCATGTGCGGCTCGCTGGCAGCCACAAGGGTTCCGCCCGCCTCGGCAAAAAAGCTTGCCGCCCCGGCAATCACTTTGCCGTCCCCATTCTTGGGCAAAGTATCGCCCAGCATGTCCGCAAACTGCGGCAGGGAATCAAAAACAATGCCTATGCCGCCAACGGCCTGTCCCCCCTGTGGTGCAAACACGGGGGCGCTGTAAACGTAGGTTGGTTGCGCAGCGCCCTTGGGGTGATACAGCTCTGTGGCGCGAAAAGGCGAGACGGAAAAATCGTCCGAATCCTTGAGCGACAACGTACGGCGCACATACTCTTCGCCTATCTGCTGCCCGTAAAGGCTGCGCTCCCCAACCTGCGAACAGGCCACAACGGTTCCGCGCGCATCGTAGAGAAACAGGTTGGAGTACACCGTATAATAGCTGTTGATGTACTCCAGAATATCTTCAAGTCGGGAGAGGTCGCCCCTGCTGACGGACGGCTGCGCAAGGATACGCCGAAAATCCGGCGTCAGCGCCCACCAGCGGCAGTCGTTGGCCCGCTCATACAGGTTACGATCCATTATTTCCACGGTGATGGATGCCAGAAACGAGGCATCGTTCAAACGCGAGGCCGTGACCGTTTTCAGCAGGCCATCGGTGAAATAATGGAACTCATGCTCCATTTCGATGCCCATTTTACGCACGGCATCCAATATGGGCGGCAGGGCCTGGGCGGCATGACGCTCGTCTTCCCGCGCGTTGCCGCTTTGACGGGCGGCCATAATCTGCCCGTTGAGCGCCGCCAGCGTCAGGTCGCCCATAACATCGCCAGCCTGTTCTTCAATGCTGGTCAACTGGGCGGAAAATCCCGCCTCCCGCCGCACGAGGGCAACATCAATCCCTTCTGCCGCCTTGCTGGCAAAAGCGCTTTGCGCGTTGCGCAGTACGTGGGTTTGCCATGCCTGCCCCTCATAGCCCTGATACCCTTCTGAAGGACGCGAGACCGCCAAGGTTGCCTTGCTGGCATGGCTTGTCACGGCAAAGCTATCCTCCGGGGTGCGGGCAAAGGTGCGCCCAGTGGGAACCATGCGCGTATCACTGCTGGCAAAGGCCTGGCCTTTTTCGTCCAGCAGCAGAATGACCATATCCTGCGCAAAACGCGCCATGCCCGCAAAGAGGTCAGCGGTTTCTCCATCCATATCAAAGACAAGGCAGAGCACACCCAGAGGGTCGGCGACGCCTTCGGCCCGGATGGCATGGGAATATACAAGGGCCGACCTGCCATCGGGGGCGAGATCTGTGGGCCGAAATGTTTCCACAAATTCCCGCGCGCCCAGAGTCTGCCTGACCAGCGGATCGTTTGAGGCGCTCACAGGCCTTTTGGTATCAAGCTGCACGCACACCCGCCCCTGCGGATCAAGCACCAGAATGTCGCGGTACACGCTGTATTTGGAGCGGTAGGCCGCTAGCCGGGCGCGCAACGTGGGCACATCGCATGCGCCGCTCTGCAAAAAGCCCACAATTTCGCCATCTGTTGCCAGAAAGCTCACGTCCGCAGTGCGCTCATAAAGATTGCGCTTGATGATATCCATAACCACCTGGGCTACGGGCGACATTTCGCGCACGGCTTTTTCAAGCAGCTTTTCGCCCAGCATGCTGGTCATGTCCTGCCTCAGCAGGCCAAACGTATCGCGGGTCTTGAAGATAAAATCAAAGAGGGTGGCGGCAATGGCGTTGCAGTTGATCTTGCCCGTGAGGGCGATCCACGTCCATTGCCGTTCCAGTTGAGAAAACACCGTGTGGCATCGCCTGATATCAGGCATAAAGGGAATCAGCTGCTCTACGGCCTCTTTCGTGGACGCATGGGGGTCGCGCACAATCACCTCGCTCGGATTTTCTCTTGGCGCCGCAACGCAGAGCAAAAAAAACGAACAGTTAATAATCCGTTGCAAATTACAGTAGCTGTATCAAAACTCAAGCGGGGGGCAAAGAACCTGTGAAAAATTTACTCAAAAGTCAATGCTACTCTGATTTTTTTTAAGGAGGCATTTGGGCGCATTTAGAGGTTTGTCTTATTAAAAATGATAAGCAACAAACTGCAAATTTGTTAGCACACTATCCATCCATGACAGTCAAATACATTCCATATCTTTGCATTTAAGCATGTATCCAATACACATAATCAAATTATTATTTGTACTACGGACAGAGCAGCACACCCTACGCTTATCGTCAGCACAATAAAAACTTAAGGGCATTTGTCTGAAAGGCATCGTCAATTAGAGCAAAAAAAAATCCTTCCCACACAAAAAATTCATGTGAGTGGCGCAAACAGCAACACCCCCGCAGGGCATTGCCCTACGGGGGTGAACTATCTGAAGAACGGCAAAGACATGCCGCTCGCGGTGTTGAGGCTTTAGCTGTTCTTGCGCTTGCCTGCGGTCTGGTAGCGCTTCATGGCCGAAAGCTCGGCCTTGCGCAGACGGATGGAAAGGGGCGTGACTTCCACCAGTTCATCTTCGCGCACAAAGTGCAGGGCGTGTTCAAGGGTCATTTTTTTCACCGGGGTGAGGGTGACGTTTTCGTCCTTGCCCGAAGCGCGCAGGTTGGTGAGCTTCTTTTCCTTGGTGGGGTTCACGTCGATGTCGTTATCGCGGTTGTGCTCGCCCACGATCATGCCCTCGTACACCGGGTCGCCGGGTTCCACAAACAGAACGCCGCGCGGCTCAAGGTTAAAGAGGGCATAGGCCACGCCAGCGCCAGCGCGGTCGGCAACGATGGAACCCGTGTAGCGCGTGGGGAAGTCGCCGCGCCATTCTTCGTAGCCTTCCACATAGGAGTTCATGATGCCGGTACCCTTGGTATCGGTGAGGAACTCGTCGCGGTAGCCGATAAGGCCGCGCGAAGGCACGCTGAATTCAAGGCGCACACGGCCCGTGCCGTTGTTGACGCAGTTGAGCATGCGGCCCTTGCGCTGGGCCAGCTTGTCCGTCACCACGCCCATGAACACTTCGTCGCAGTCCACGTACAGGCGTTCAATAGGTTCAATGACCTTGCCGTTTTCGTCCTTGCGCAGGATAACTTCGGGGCGGCCAACGGAAAGTTCAAACCCTTCGCGGCGCATGGTTTCGATAAGGATGGCCATCTGAAATTCGCCACGGCCCTTGACCAGGAAGGCGTCGCGGTCTGCCGTGTTTTCCACGCGAACGGCCACGTTGCGCAGGGTTTCCTTGACCAGGCGGTCATAGATGGCGCGGCTCTGCACAATCTTGCCCTCGCGACCGGCCAGGGGAGAGCTGTTGATGCCAAAGCGCATGGCCACGGTGGGTTCGTCCACGCGGATGCGGGGCATGGCGCGGGGATTGTCGCGGGTGCAGATGGTATCGCCGATGGTCACATCTTCAATACCTGCCAGAACCACGATATCGCCGGGCAAGGCCTTTTCCACTTCCACCACCTGCAATCCATCATACACCTGAAGCTTGGTGGCGCGCAGGGGCTTGGCCTGACCGTCCTCGCCAATGCAAGCCAGGGCTTCCTTGGCATAGACCGTGCCGTGCATGATGCGGCCCACGGCCAGACGGCCCAGATAGTCGGAATAGTCGAGGTCGGCAACCAGCATCTGGAAGGGCTGCTCGGGGTCATAGCTGGGGCCGGGGATGTACTTAACAATGGCATCGAACAGAGGCGAAAGATCCTTCTGCTCGTCGTCAATGTTGTTCATGGCAACGCCAGCGCGCCCAATGGCGTACAGCACGGGGAATTCAAGCTGGTGCTCGTTGGCATCCAGATCAATGAAAAGGTCGTAAATTTCGTTGAGCACTTCCTGGGGGCGGGCGTCCTTGCGGTCAATCTTGTTGATGACCACAACCACGGGCAGACCAGCCTCAAGGGTTTTGCGCAACACGAAACGCGTTTGCGGCAGCGGCCCTTCAGAGGAGTCCACCAGCAGGATCGCGCCGGTAGCCATGGAGAGCGAACGCTCCACTTCACCGCCAAAGTCGGCGTGGCCAGGGGTGTCAATGATATTGATCTTGACCCCTTTCCAGTTGACGGCGCAGTTCTTGGCGGCAATGGTGATGCCGCGTTCGCGTTCCAGATCCATTTTGTCCATCACGCGGTCGTCAACCTGCTGGTCGGCGCGGAACACGCCGCCCTGCTTGAACAGACCGTCCACGAGGGTGGTCTTGCCGTGGTCAACGTGGGCGATAATGGCGACGTTACGAAGGGATTCATTGTGCTGCATGGCTTTGTGCCCTTAAAAAACACTAGGTAGTGCGGTTTTGTTCCCCGCCGGGGGGAGATTCCGACTGGCAGCGAAGCTGCGCCAGTTCAGCGCCGGGTGCGGCCGACGCAGGCAGGGGGAAAAACCGGCAGTCGGTATTGTTTGTTCTTTAATGATGTCCGGGCCGCGCTTTTACGCACTTTTCAGAGTTTTGTCACCATGGCGCGGATGAGCCGACCCAGATTTTTGCCCGCCACAGCGGCCACTGCGAGGATTTCTTCCAAGGGGGCCGGGGTCATGCAGTCAGGTAAATTTTTATTGGTCAAACATGAAAGGCCAAGCACACGCATGCCCATATGACGTGCCGCAATGATCTCAAGCACGGTACTCATGCCCACGGCATCGGCGCCCCACTGGCGGTACATGCGTGTTTCTGCGGGGGTTTCCATTTCCGGCCCATGCACGCCAATGTATACGCCGCGCTCAAGCCGCAGACCCATTTTTGCTGCGGTTTCCATGGCCATCGCCCGCAAATCCGCGTCCAGAGGCGCGCACATGTCGGGAAAGCGCGGCCCCCACTCCTCAACATTGATTCCGGTAAGGGGCGAATGCCCGGTATTATTGATGATGTCGCTCATGCACATGATGCCGCCAGCATCGAACTGCGGGTTCAGACCGCCCGCCGCATTGGTGATGACAAGCGTTTTTACGCCCATCAGCGCCATGACCCGCACGCCCATGCAGACTTCTGCCGGGGTGCGTCCTTCATAGAGGTGGCAGCGCCCCTGCTGGATAAGCGCATAGCGCCCGATGGAGTCGTCCTCGCCGCACGCTCCGGCAAACCGGCCCCATACAAATGCGCCCGCATGCCCTTCCACGCTGGAAGCGGGAAAACCCGGCAAGTCGGTATAGGGAACAACAACGCGGTCTTGCAGCTTATCTGCCAGAGCAGAAAGCCCCGTACCCAGCACAATGCCCACAGGTGCATCCGCATCGGGCGCGGCCTTGGGATCAAGCCTGCGCGCCCCCAAGGGCAAAGCCAGAGGCCCCTGCGCGGCCTGAATGGCGTCACGCAGTGCCGTTGCGGCGCGCTGGACATCCTGAAAATTTTGCATAGAATCCCCTCCTGAAAAATACGCTCAGTGGTCTGCTGTCAGGCCGCAATCCGCGCCGCGCGTTCCTTTGCCGCTGCGCGGCTTTTTGTGCCGGACAGCCCCTGCGCGAGTGGATTTTCGCGCCAAAAGCGGGTAAGAGGTGCGGATGCACAGTCTGTATAGCTCGCCAATCGACACCCCACAAGGGGGGAGCGGGCAACGAAACAGAACCGTAACACCCCGCGATGCAAATCCAAACTCCGGCACACGCCCGCTCCGCCTCATGGGCAATCGCGGCCATGCCGGGCATAAACCAACACCAAAAAGCGCAATTCAATGAGGGAGACAGGCTTGGACAAAGCTCAGGACAGCATTCCCCTGCAAAAGCACAAAATTCTGGTGGCCAACCGTGGCGAGATAGCCATGCGCATCATGCGCGCCTGCCGCAAGCTTGGAGTGGCCTTTACCGCCATTTTCACGGCTGAAGACGCGGCCTCGGGCCATGTGCGCCTGGCGCGCGAACAAGGCGGAGAAAAAAGCCTGTACCGCGTGTCGTCTTACCATGACGCCAACGAACTTATGGCCGTGGCCGACGAGGCGGGCTGCACAGCAGTTCACCCCGGCTACGGTTTTTTTGCCGAGGATTTTCGTTTTGCACGCCGCGTGACCAAACGCGACCGGAAACTTATCTTCATTGGCCCCTCGTGGAAAATCATTCGCGAGCTGGGCGACAAAATCAACACCAAGCGCCTTGCGCGCAGCCTGGGCGTCCCTACCGTTCCCGGTTCCGACCGCCCCATCTATGACGAGATGGAAGCCGAACGCATCGCCAAGAGCGTGTTCGAGTTTCAGGATCAGCAGGGCATCACGCGCCCGCTGGTGCTGGTCAAGGCTTCCGCTGGCGGCGGCGGCATGGGCATTGAGGAAGTGTACGACCCGGATCAGTTCCGCTCGGTCTACCGCCGCATCCGCAGCTACGCCCTGCGCCAGTTCAAGGATGAAGGCGTGCTCATCGAGCAGCGCATCACCGACTTCAACCACCTTGAAGTGCAGGTGGTTTCTGACCGTTCAGGGCAGAACCCCGTACACTTCGGCACCCGCAACTGCTCCATCCAGTCCACTGGCCGCCAAAAGCGCATTGAGATCGCTCCGGGCTTTGCGCCTGAAGAACTCAAGTACACTTTTGACGCGGGCAAGGTGCTGCGCGATATTGTTGACTACTCCCTCACCATGGCCCGCAAGGTGGGCTACGACAACGTGGGAACCTGGGAATGGATTGTGACCCGCAAGGGCGAACCCTTCCTGATGGAAGTGAACACGCGCATTCAGGTGGAAAACGGCGTTTCAGCACGTATTTCAAGAGTGAACGGCAAGGGCGATGTGGACCTCATTGCCGAGCAGATCCGCATTGGCCTTGGCGAGCCGCTGGGCTACGGGCAGTCGGACATCACCTTTGAAGGCCTGGGTATTGAATACCGCCTGATCGCCGAAGACCCGGACAGCAACTTCACCCCATGGGTGGGCCGCATTGAAAAATTCGCGTGGAAAGACCAGCCATGGCTGACCATGCTCACCCATGTTCCGACAACTGAGCCTTATGAAATCCCCACAGAATTTGACCCCAACCTGGCTCTTGCCATCATCTGGGGCAAAGACCTTGAGGAAGCCAAGGCCCGCGGCCTTGAATTTCTTGGGGATCTGCGGCTGGAAGGGCACAATGCCTCGGGCGAGGAGCTGAAGTCCAACGTCAACTTCCTTGCGGCCAACACAGAGCGCATTTTGCGCTTCTGACGGGGACCAGCCCATGAGCACGGCACCGTCCACACATCTGGCGCAGGTTTCCGCAAACTGTGGAAGCTCCTGCGCCGTGACCGGGGCGCAAACTATACGCCCGCAGTATGGACGCATGCTGGCAGACAAGCCATTGGCCGCCCGGAATTCCGGGGATTTCGCCTACCTAAAAAAACCAGTCTAGCTGGCCCCAATATACTATGGACAACAACATCGAAAAACGCATCCAGAGTCTGCGCGACAGACTTACCTATCTGGTGGACATATTCGCTGGCAAGCACAAGGACAACGCCGACCTGCTTGAAGAAAAGCTGACCGCCTTCACTGCGCGCGTCCGCTCCGGCAATGTGGAAGATCCCTATGCCGAACTTGCCACGGTAGAAGATCTTTTCAACTATGTGGAACGCCGCCTTGAGGGCAGCATCACGCCCATGGACAAGGTGCGCATTGTGCGCCACTCCCAGCGTATCTGCCTGCGCGACATACTTGAAAACGTCTACGACAACTTCACCGAAGTGGGCGGCCAGGACGAGCACAGTCTCGACCCCAGCATGCTCATTGCCCGCGCGGTCATTACCCGCCGCCGGGGCAAAAAGGTATACACCCAGTCCGTCATGGTTATCGGGCAGGAAAAAGGCCACGGCGCGGAATTCCGCAACGGCGGCTCGGTCAAGCCCTGGGGCAACGCCAAGGCGCAGCAGTACATGCGCGTGGCCGAGACCGAAGGGATACCTGTCCACACCTACATCTTCACGCCCGGCTCGTATCCCATTGAGGATTACCCCGGCGCGGCGCAGCAGATCGCCCGCAACATTTACAGCATGGCTGGCCTGCGCGTGCCCGTTATCGCCGTTATTTCCGAAGGCGGTTCCGGCGGCGCGGAAGCCATCGGCCTTGCCGACAAGCGCCTGATGCTCTCGCACGGCTACTATTCGGTTATTTCGCCCGAAGGCGCGGCCGCCATTGAAGGCCGCATCAAGGCTGGCCAGCGCGCCACAACCGAGCTGATTGAAAGCTGCGCCACTAACCTCAAGATGACCGCGCAGGACAACCTCAAGTTCGGCTACATCGACCGCGTGGTGCAGGAGCCGCCTCTGGGTGCGCGCCCCTGGCACTTCGACTTTTTCCGCAGTCTGCGGCAGGAAGTGCTGCGCGCCACCGATGAGGTGGTGATCTCCACACGTACCATGCCCGGCCTCAAGGGCCTGGCCCTGGCCCGCGTGCGCAAGCCCGACGCCAACCTGGACGAAATGTACACCCGCTGGGGTCTGACCTCTGCCGCCAAGGACAGGCTGCGCGAACGCCGCCAGCAAAAGTTCCTGCGGCTCTCGCGTCAGGCAGCGCGCGACAGGCGTCCCTTCTTTACCAAGATGGCCGTTGCCACCTGGGACTGGCTCACCAAGCCGTGGGTCAGCTTCAAGTACGATTTCTACCGCAAGCACCAGATGCGCATCCGCACTTTTATGGAAGAAATCGACAACGAGTGGGAAGTGTTCAAGAGCCGCCTGCTGGCCCCCTGGCACAAGCTCACCCGCAAGTTGCCCAGCGCAAAGGCCGAAAGCAGCAAGGTCAAGGAGCTGACCGCCCTGTCTACGTGGTCGGACGATGGCCGCCGCAGCCGGTGGAACTACATTTCGCCGCGCTACAAGACAGACCGGGCCATCACCTGCCCCAACAGCGCCGCCTATGGCTGCCTTGACCTGTGGGGGCCTGACCTCTTTGCCGAATTCGCGGGCGTGTGCAGCCACTGCGGCTACCACTTTCCCATGGAGCCGGAATGGTATGTGAAGAACGTCTTTGACCTCGGCTCGGTCTTTGAATTCAACAGCGAGATTGAAGCGGGCAACCCCCTTGATTTCCCCAACTTCGGAGATCGCGTTCTTGACGCGCAGAAGAAAACAGGGGCCAAGAGCGGCTGCATGACCTTTGAAGCCCGCATAGACAATACCAAGATGGTCGTAGCCATGCTCATGGGCACCTTCCGGGGCGGCTCCGTGGGCGCGGCGGAAGGCTACAAGTTTGTGGAAGCCGCCCAGCGCGCCGCCAAGAAGCGTTATCCCTTCCTGGCCTATGTGCACGGCACGGCGGGCATCCGCATTCAGGAAGGCACGCACGGCGTTATCCAGATGCCCCGCTGCACGGTTGCTGTGCGCCGCTACATCGAATCCGGCGGCCTGTACATGGTGCTGTACGACACCAATTCCTTTGCCGGGCCTGTGGCCAGCTTCCTCGGCTGCTCGCCCTACCAGTTCGCGGTGCGCTCGTCCAACATCGGCTTTGCCGGGCCGGGCGTTATCAAGGAAACTACGGGCATGGACATCCCGCCCAAGTACCACCGCTCGTACCGCGCCCTTTCGCGCGGGCACATTCAGGGCATCTGGGACAGAAGGGAAGTGCGCGCCAACCTCAAGCAGGCCCTGCTGACCATTGGCGGCAGAAACCTGTATTACAGATAGCGCCCCACTGCGTAGAAAAACGACAAGTATTCCGAGTGACGCGGCGGCCGGGAACAGTCCGGTCGCCATGCGCCGGCGGTTCGGGGGCAGCAGCCCCACCAGCCGGAGCGTCGCCAATATATAACGTTAACGGACCCAAGCATGATAAACATATCTGCACTGCTGGACGAAATAAAGGCTTCGCCCTACCGCGAAATAGTCATCAGCACGCCCCACACGGGCAAGGTGACATTTGCGGGCATAAAACAGGGCGACAAGGTGGTAGGCCCGCAGGGCCAGTGGAAGGAAAAGCCCGGGACGCTCATCGCCACGCTTGAACGCGAACGCAATCCCAAATCCATCTGCGCCAACGAAAAGGGCGAGATCAGCCTTCTGCACACCGAACTTGAAGGCACATTTGTGGAGGCAGGCACCCCCCTTGCCGTGGTGCGGCACATGCTCACCCGCGCAGAGGTGGAACGCATCCTGCTCAAAAAAGCCCTGCATCTTTTTGTTGCGCCCGAGCGGGCCAAGTACTACTTCACACCTGAGGTGGACAAAAAAATCCGCGCGGCCGACTCGCAGTCGGTGGCCGTGCGCGAAGGCATGGAACTGCTCATCATGTCGCGCATGAAGCGCGAGGTGCCGCTGGTCTATACAGGGCCTGCAGGCGTTATCTATGCCGTCTACTTCACTTATAACGAAAACATTGACGCCGGAGCGCCCCTCATCGGCGTATGCCCGCAGGATCAGCTTCCCGCTATTCAGGAAGTCATCATGCGTGTGCAGACCGAATGGACTGAAAAAGACTAGGCTCTCCTGCCAGCACAGGCCGTTGGCCCTGCGTTCGCCGCCGTAAGCAGCGGGCCGGGCACGGCAAACCCGCATATGGGCGGCCCGCCGCCAAGGGAGCACCTATGGGCAATGCACTGCAAATCCGCGTGAGCGCCGTCACCTGGAACGAAGACCTGCTGGAAAAACTCTGGCCCAAACTTACAGAGCTGGCTTTCAGCGTTCCCATCAAGCACGAAAAACATGGCGTGCTTGAAATGGTGAAGGCGCTGGATGAAGGATTGCAGTTTTTGCCATGGTCGCCAGCCCGCCGCAAGGCCCTTGGCCCCGGCATTCTTGAAGCCGCGAGGCTCAAGGCCGAACTGGAAGCGGCCCTTGCCGAATGGCAGCCCCGCGAAGCCAACAAGCTGAGCGACGCAATAGAAGACGTGCTGGATCAGCTCGAAAAGGCGTTTGTAGCCTGAGTCTGAAACTCGAATACCACCTTGGAGCATTACCATGCTGAATAAAGTAATGATTATTGGCCGTCTGGGCCGCGACCCCGAGCTGCGGTACACCCAGAGCGGTTCGCCCGTTGCCACCCTGAATGTCGCCACCGACGAATCCTACACTGACCGTGACGGCAACAAGGTGGATCGCACAGAATGGCACCGCGTTTCTGTTTTTCAGCGTCAGGCGGAAAACTGCGCCAACTTCCTTGCCAAGGGCAGCCTGATCTACGTGGAAGGCAGCCTGCAAACCCGCAAATGGCAGGATCAGCAGGGCCAGGATCGCTATACCACAGAAATCAAGGCCCAGCGCGTGCAGTTTCTTGACCGCAAGGGTGGCGATGCCCCCCGTGAGGGCGGCGGTGGCCGTGGCTTTGAAGACGACTACGGCGCGCCCGCTGCCTCTGCGGCTCCGCGCGGCAATGCCCCTCGCGGCGGCCAGGGCGCGCAGGGCGGACGCGGCGGCAATGCCCCCCAGGGCGGCAGCCGCAAACCGCAGCCCATGGACGATGATCTCGGCCCGGCCTTTCCTTCCGAAGCCTCCAACATGGACGATGTGCCGTTCTAGGGGCTAATCCCTCAGATTATTGACCGCAAGGCGTGGATGCTACATCCACGCCTTTTTTGTTGCTTCTGTTTTGACGAGGAGCTGGGCATGGTGGTTGAGAAAAATTTCCCCCAGTCAGCAAATTTCTATCCAGCCAAACAGTTTTTCTCCCTATTTCGCTGCCTGCAAGCAATTACGCCAATTCGCGCAACATAGCCTAGCAAAAGACTTTGCGAAAAAAAGCGCACTTTCACATGCTTTTTCGGGTTCAGGCACATTTTTATTGTGAATCCCCCTTCTCTTTTTGCGCGATTCAGCGTATAGGTGTCGGTGAATTTTCCGTATTACCCGCTGTGGCTGTGGTTTTTTTGGCGAGTAGTCAGGAAAAGTTTTAAGAGGTAGTTGACTTTTTGTTAGATTATTCACAAGATGCGAACTGAACGCTGCCCTTCCGCATGGCGACGCGGCCACGGAAGGATGCCCACATAACTAAAACACGGAGGATTTCGCAATGTCCAAGCTGGTAGCTCCTCATGGCGGTAAGGGTCTGGTCTGTTGCCTTCTGGAAGGTAAGGCCTTGGATGACGAGAAGAAAAAAGCCGCAGGCCTGAAGCAGATCGAGATTTCTTCCCGCGCCAAGGGCGACCTGATCATGATGGGCATTGGCGGTTTCTCGCCTCTGAACGGCTTCATGAACAAGGCCAACTGGAAGAGCGTCTGCGAAAAGATGACCCTTTCTGACGGCACCTTCTGGCCCGTGCCCGTTACCCTTGATGTTCCCGCTGCTGACGCCAAGACCCTCAAGGTCGGCGAAGAAGTGGCCCTGGTTCGCAAAGGCGAAATCATGGCTACCATGAAGGTCGAAGAAGTCTATGAAATGACCGAAGCCGACAAAAAGTGGGAATGCGAACTGGTGTTCAAGGGCACTGGCCCTGACTCCGAAAAGTTCTGGGAAGTGGCCCCCGCTGACCACCCCGGCGTGAAGATGGTTCTGGCTCAGAACGAATTCAACGTTGCCGGTACCGTTAAGGTTCTTTCGCAGGGCGAATTCCCCGAAAAGTTCCCCGGCGTGTACATGACCCCTGCTCAGCTGCGCGCCAAGATGGACGAACGCGGCTGGCAGAAGGTTGCCGCTCTTCAGCTGCGCAACCCCATGCACCGCTCGCATGAATACCTGGCCAAGATCGGCGTGGAAGTTTGCGACGGCGTGGTTATCCACTCCCTCGTGGGCTCCCTGAAGCCCGGCGACATCCCCGCCGAAGTGCGCGTGAAGTGCATCGACACCCTGGTTGACAAGTACTTCGTGAAAGACTTCGTCATTCAGGCTGGCTACCCCCTGGACATGCGTTATGCCGGTCCCCGCGAAGCCCTGCTGCACGCCACCTTCCGCCAGAACTACGGCATCAACAACTTGCTGGTTGGCCGCGACCACGCTGGCGTGGGCGACTTCTACGGCATGTTTGAAGCCCAGGAAATCTTCCGCAAGATCCCTGTGCCCGCCGAAACCGGCAAGCGTCTGCTCTGCGAACCGCTGAACATTGACTGGACCTTCTACTGCAAAAAGTGCGACGGCATGGCCAGCATGCGCACCTGCCCCCACACCAAGGAAGATCGCGTCATCCTGTCCGGCACCAAGCTGCGCAAGATGCTCTCCGAAGGCGCGGAAGTGCCGGATCACTTTGGCCGCGCTGAAGTGCTCGTCATCCTGCGCGAATACTATGCCAGCCTGACCGAAAAAGTTGAAATCAAGATGCAGCGTGCGGCCTCCGGCTCCACCATGTAAGCTTGACCGCAGCAACACAACGCGAGAGGACGCCCGAAAGGGCGTCCTTTTGTTTTAGCTGCATCCCCACTGCGGCCAGCAGTTATGGCCCCCTGCGGCCTGGGCTTGCCGAATTTGGGCATATTGCCAGCCCTTGCCGCATGCGAGCTGAAATAATAGTGCACGGCATACTTTCGCCACAGCCTCCGCAATATAGTTTTGCGCAGCCCCTTATTGGCGCACAACCACCATGTAACAGAGATGGGGCCGCGCTTTACGAAAAAGCAAAAACAGCCTATAACCTGAAACGAGTTGCATGAAATCGCGGCTACAGCCCGATGTTTCGGCGGGCCTAATGATGGTCAGTACCGGGCCTGTCGCGCTATTGCTGCACCAGCCGAAAAGCTATTACATTCACAGGTACCTATGAACCGAACCCATCAATTATTTCCTGGCATTCTGAGCATGGCCGTTCTGGCTGCGGCCTTCTGTATCTGGAGCGCCTTTGGCAACGAAGTGAACCTGTGTGTAACTTCTGGCTGCGCACTGTTCCAGGATACGTCCGTTGCGGGCATATCACTTTGGTGGGCTGGCGGGGTCATGTTCACGCTGCTTGCCGCAGCTGCCTTGATGGGTGCGGCCCAATTGGGCCTGATTCTGGCGGGTTTGGCCCTTCTGGGCGATATCGGCCTTTTGCTGCTCATGGCGGTTACGGCCCCCTGCGTGAGCTGCCTTATTGTAGCCTGCTTTTTTGCCATGATCTACGCTGGCTTTCGGCAAGCAGCGCAGCGCAGCCGCTCCGGTCTTCCGGCGGACAAGCCGGGCCGTTCGCTTTTGCTGGCTCTGTGGGCTCTGCTGTTTATCGTCAACGCCGGTACCGCCCTGCGTACCCAGGCGGACGTGTGGGCCATCACGGACAACAGCAACGAAGCCAGCGTGCGCATGTTTTTTTCTCCCTCCTGCCCCAGTTGTCAGGAAGGCATCGCCCTTCTCTCCGGCCATGTGGATGTGGCCTTCTACCCTCTGGCAGAAAATGAAGCCGACATTCATACAGTCGCGCGCATGCTGCGCCTCATGGATAACGGCGCAAGCCTTTCTGAAGCCCTGACCAAGGCAAAAGACATTGCTGCGCCATCGGGCATGGCCGCCACCGCGCCCGACATGCTGCTGCTGCGCCTGCGCATGTTGCGCAACAAGGCCCACGTGTTCATGGCCGGTTCGCAGACAGTTCCATTTTTTGAATACCACGGCTTGCCCGCCATGCTGAAAAAGAATACCAAGCAGCAGGCAGGCCAGGCTTCTTTGCCGCAAGCTCCTACTCCCCCCCCGGCAGCAGGCAGTGCAGATTTGCCGCTTGACCCGCAAGTGGCTGGCCAGTGTTCTGGCACAACGCCCTGCCCTTAGGCAAAGCCGACTCTAGTTCTTTTTGCCTCCGGCGCAGGAACTGCACGGGTCGATTTGGCCTGTCCAGGCGTGGCCTTAAACTGCCCTGGCTTATCGCCTCCACCGGGGCCTTGTGCAAAAAATGACAAACCTTGCGTTTTAAAAGCGCAAAGGGGCTTGACGCCCTTTGCGCTTACTATTTATATGAGAGAGCCTTAGACAAAAGGGCACGGGGACAGAATGAAAGCAATCGACGTGTTTCGTAAACACAAGAGCGAGATGGTGCGTTTATGGACAGACTCCGTATTCGACACCTATCCATTTGAAACGACAGGTTTTCTTCGCACAAAAGACGACCCCTTCGGTAATCCGGTAGCAAACATGACCAAGGAAGCCGCAGGGGCTGTGTACGATGCCGTTACCGGCGAATCCGTGGAAGTGGCCCAGACCCGCAAGGCAATGGACCGCTTTATCAAACTGCGGGCGGTGCAAAAATTCTCCCCCAGCCAGAGCCTGGCGGTGTTCAGCCTCATGAAGCCTCTTCTGCGGCAACACGTCATGCCTGAACTTATGGCCCAGGACGACCTGGCGGCCTACCTTGAGACCGAATCGCGCATCGACAGCCTGACGCTTCTGGCCTTCGACATGTATATGGAAGACCGGGAAATTCTGGCTGAGTCGCGCATTACGGAAATACGCAACCAGCACGCTCAACTGGCGCGCTGGGCGCAACAACTGGAAAGCGGAGCCGTTCCTTCTGGGGACGACCGCTGACATTCCGCGTTCATTAGGCCGTAGGGCCTAACCGTGGGCTTTGCAGCATGCGGGCCAGAGATCTCTCAAATCCCGTGGTGGGCTTTTGAGGCAACTTTAGTGGAAGTGAGGTAGGGAATGTTCAATTCATTACTGCTGGTGCTGCTCATAGGAGCCATCGCCTGGGCGGGAGCGGCCATAGGGCTTGCGGGCCTGTTCGGCGTGGCGCTGCCTTATGTGGCAGTAGTCGTGTTCATCGCCGGTGTCGTCTGGCGCATGGTGTACTGGGCCAAATCGCCCGTGCCCTTCTGCATCCCCACCACTGGTGGGCAGGAGCAGTCGCTTGACTTCATCAAGCAGGCAAAAATCGACTGTCCCAGCACAACTTGGGGTGTTGTGCAGCGCATGTTTCTGGAAGTGTTCTGCTTCCGTTCGCTGTTCCGCAACACGGTTGCGGAAGTAAGGGAATTTGATCCCGTCAGCAACGGGCCGCGCACCATCTATTATTCCTCCAAGTGGCTGTGGGTTTTTGCCCTGCTGTTCCACTACTGCTTCCTGCTGGTTTTTATCCGTCACTTCCGTTTCTTTATGGAACCCGTGCCTTCCTGTATTCGTTTTCTGGAAAGCATTGACGGCATCATGCAGTTTGGCTCACCCCGCTTCTTCTGGACGGGCGGCCTGTTGCTGGTAGCGCTTCTGTTCCTTCTGGGACGCCGCCTGTTCAACGAGCGCCTGCGCTACCTTTCGCTTGCCAACGATTACTTCCCCCTGTGGCTGATCATCAGCATCGTGGGTACCGGCATCTGCCTGCGCTATTTCGACAAGACCGAAATCGCCCAGGTCAAGATTTTCGTCATGGGCCTGACCCACCTTGCGCCTGTGGCGACCACGGGCATCAACGCGCTGTTCTTCACGCACCTTACTCTGGTCTGCGTACTGCTGATTTACTTCCCCTTCTCCAAGCTCATGCACATGCCGGGCGTGTTCTTCAGCCCCACGCGCAACATGGCGAATAATTCCCGCCGCGTGCGCCACATCAACCCCTGGAATCCGCCCAAGCAGTACTTCACCTACGCCGAGTACGAGGATACCTACCGCGACGCCATGGCCGATGCCGGGCTGCCGCTGGAAAAGCAACCCGAAAAGGCCGCCGAGTAAGGAGTTTCCACGATGGCAAAATTACCTACGCCGCAAATGCTTGTGTCCAGCCGCCCGGCCTTTCCCGCCCAGGACTGGCTTGACACCAAGCCCGAATTTACACCGGGCAGCTTCTGCTATCCGGCCAAGAAAGAGACCATGGAACTTCTGCACATGCCCAATCCCCACGAATGGGATCCGGCGGCAGAAGACTGGAACCTGCCCGAAAACTGGGAACAGATCCTCTGCGACGCTTTTGAAGAACGCCTTGAAAAGCACCGTTCGCTCAAGCTGTTCATGGATATCTGCGTGCGTTGCGGCGCTTGCGCCGACAAATGCCACTTCTTCCTGGGCACCAATGATCCCAAAAACATGCCCGTGCTGCGCGCCGAGCTGCTCCGCTCGCTCTACCGCCGCGACCACACCATGCTGGGCAAGATCCTCGGCAAGAAAGTGGGCGCTCGCGGCTGGGACAAGGAAGTAGTGAAGGAACTCTTCTACTACGCCTACCAGTGCACCGAATGCCGCCGCTGCTCGCTCTTCTGCCCCTACGGCATCGACACGGCGGAAATCACCGCCATCGTGCGCGAACTGCTGCACGAAGTGGGCCTTGGCATCCACTGGATCATGGACCCGGTCAAGAACTGCAGCTTCACTGGCAACCACCTTGGCATCAAGCCCCACTCCTTTGTGGAAATCGTGGAAATGCTGGCCGATGACTGCGAAACCATCACCGGTATCCGTCCCAAGACGCCCTTCAACGAAAAGGGCCACGAAATCCTGTTCATCACGCCCTCCGGCGACGTATTTGCCGACCCCGGCATCTACACCTTCATGGGCTATCTGATGCTCTTCCACGAGCTGGATCTGGATTACACCTTCTCGACCTACGCTTCGGAAGGCGGCAACTTCGGCTCCTTTACCACGTTCAACATGGCAAAGAAGCTCAACGCCAAAATGTACGCCGAAGCCGAACGTCTGGGTTCCAAGTGGATTCTGGGCGGCGAATGCGGCCACATGTGGCGCGTGATCAACCAGTACATGGACACCTACAACGGCCCGTCGCCCTCGCACATGACGACGCCTGTTTCTCCCTACACGGGCACGGTGTTCCAGAACGCGGCTTCCACCAAGATGGTGCACATTGCCGAGTTCACGGCTGACCTGATCCACCACAACAAGCTGAACCTCGACCCCAGCCGTAACGACCATATCATCACCACCTTCCATGACTCGTGCAACCCTGCGCGCGGCATGGGTCTGCTTGATGAACCCCGCTACGTGCTCAACGCCGTGTGTAACAACTTTGTGGAAATGCCCGAAAACACCATCCGCGAGCAGACCTTCTGCTGCGGTGCTGGTTCCGGCCTCAACACAGAAGAAATCATGGAACTGCGCATGCGTTCCGGCATGCCGCGCGGCAATGCCCTGCGCTATGTGCAGGAAAAGCACGGCGTCAACCACATGGCCTGCGTGTGCGCCATTGACCGCGCCACTCTGCCCCCGCTTGCCAATTACTGGGCGCCCGGCGTCAATGTGAGCGGCCTGCACGAGCTGGTGGGCAATGCCCTTGTGATGAAGGGCGAGTGCAAGCGCACCATGGATATGCGCCAGGAAGACCTGCCCAACGTGGTAGAGGATGATGACGCGCCCGAGGCGCAGGGGGAGGGTCAATAGATGTATAACTCCAAAGCTGTAATTCTTGGGATCATTATCTTTGTGGTCCTGTTCACCTCCCCGTTCTGGGCAAGCATGCTGGGCAAGTCCTATACCAGCACCGGCATTGCGCTGCCCAAGAATGAAAAAGAGTGTGTGGAAAATGTGGATTTCATGCGCGACAAGCACATGCAGCTGCTCAACGAGTGGCGTGATGAAGCCCTGCGCAACGAAAACCGCACCTATGTGGCATCCAACGGTAAAAAGTGGACCATCAGCCTGCAGAACACCTGCATGAAGTGCCACACTGACTACAAGGGATTCTGCGAAAAGTGCCACGTTGCCAACAGCGTTGATCCCTATTGCTGGACCTGCCACATCATTCCCCAGGGGAGCAAGTAATGAACAAGAGCAGAAGAAGCTTTCTGAAAGTGGCGGGGCTTTCTGCCTGTGCCCTGAGCAGCGGGTTGGCTGGCCTTGGCGCCTTGTCCGGCGTTGCTCAGGCCAAGATTGCCCCCGGTCACTATGAAAAAGGTGCCAACGCCCTGCACGCTAAGCGCTGGGCCATGGTTATCGATACGCGCCAGTTCAATGGCCCCAAGGACTACGAACCGCTGATCGAAGCCTGCCATAAATTCCACAACGTCCCGCACGTTCCGGGCGACCAGAACATCAAATGGTTCTGGCTTGATTCGTTCGAGCACACCTTCCCTGATGAAATGAACGCCTTTTTGGACAAACGCCGGGCCGAAGCCAGCTATCCGCTGCTTTGCAACCACTGCACCAATCCGCCCTGTGTGCGCGTTTGCCCCACGCAGGCCACCTACCGGATGGAAGACGGCATTGTGGCCATGGACTACCACCGCTGCATCGGCTGCCGCTTCTGCATGGCTGGCTGCCCCTACGGCGCGCGTTCCTTCAACTTCAAGGATCCGCGCAAGTTCCTGGCAGATCCCGTGCCCAATCCGACCTTCCCCACGCGCATGATCGGCGTGGTGGAAAAATGCACCTTCTGCGCCGAGCGTCTGGCCGTTGGCCAGTTGCCCGCCTGCGTTGAAGCTTCTGGCGGCAAGATTCTCTTCGGCGACCTGGAAGACCCCAATTCAACGGTGCGGCAGGCTTTGTCCGCCAACTACAGTATCCGCCGCAAGCCCAACCTGGGCACGCAGCCCGGCGTTTACTACCTCATATAGGGAGGACAGGCCATGGTTGAAAAATTGCTCGAAGGTCCCAAGACCTACTACTTGTGGCTGCTCTTCCTGCTCTGCGTGATCGCAGGCTGCGGCATTGTGTACCTGGATCAGCTCCAGAACGGTCTGTCTGTGACCGGCATGAGCCGCGACGTTTCGTGGGGGCTGTACATTTCGCAGTTCACCTACTTCGTTGGTGTTGCCGCCTCAGCCGTTATGCTGGTGTTGCCCACGTACTTCCACCACTATAAAAAATTCAAGCGCATGATCATTTTTGGCGAATTCATGGCCGTTGCGGCCGTGGTCATGTGCGCCCTGTTCATCGTGGTTGACCTTGGGCAGCCCCAGCGCATGCTCAACGTCATGCTGCACCCCACACCCAATTCCGTCATGTTTTACGACATGCTGGTGCTCATCGGCTACCTTGGCCTGAACATCATTATCGGTTGGGTGACCCTTGAAGCCGAGCGTCACGAAATCGATCCCCCGAAATGGATCAAGCCCCTCATCTATCTTTCGATTCTGTGGGCCTTCTCCATCCACACGGTGACCGCCTTCCTGTACGCCGGCGTTCCCGGCCGCCACTACTGGCTTACCGCCATCATGGCTGGCCGCTTCCTGGCTTCCGCCTTCTGCTCCGGTCCTGCCATCCTGATGCTGCTCATGCTCTTGCTGCGCCGCCTCACCGGCTTTGACGTGGGCAAGGAAGCCGTGAAGACCCTGACCACCATCATCGTGTATGCCATGTGCGTGAACGTGTTCTTCTTTGTGCTGGAACTGTTCACGGCCTTCTACAGCAACATCCCCGGCCACATGGAGCCCATCCATGTGCTGTTCTTCGGTCACGGCGGGCATCTGCTGTGGGTGAGCTATTGGATGTGGGCTGCGGTTATCATGGCTTTTGGTTGTCTGGCCATTCTTATTCCGCCCAAACTCCGTACGCACCCCACGCTCATGCCCATCGCTCTGGCCATGCTCGTGGCCGCTTCGTGGATCGACAAGGGCCTTGGCCTTCTGATTGGCGGTTTTACCCCCAACATGTTTGAAGCCATCACCCCTTACATGCCCACTGGCAAGGAAATTGCCGTGGCCCTTGGCGTTTACGCCGTGGGCGCGCTGGTAGTCTCCCTGCTCTGGCGGATTGCGCTTGGCGTGAAAAAAGAAGTGAATCACTTCTCTGACTAGCCGTCAGGTACGTGTACTCAAACGCCCCCGTGTCACTGACACGGGGGCGTTTTGTCTTGGGGGCTGTCCTGTCAGCGAAAAGCCGCAAGTGATACAAACAATGATCCCGCATCCCGTAGCGGCATTTCTTCAACCGCAAGCTTGACTCGCACCCATGCTCGCGGGCATAGTATCAGCCATTCCCCGTTATTTTATTCGCAAGGAGCCATGGATGCATCAAGCGCTCAAAGACGCCATAACCATAAGCAAAACCCTGTTGCGCAACGGCTATGACGCTCATGTTATCAACGCCCCCTTGCAGGAACACCTGCTGGAAAACGCCACGCAGCCCACTGTGGATATTGCCTGCGAGCCGGATCTCGATACGCTTATCAAGCTTTTTCCCAAGGCAGTGCCGCAGCACGACAAGCGCGCTCTGGCCACGCTGGAAGAAAACGGCTTTGTCTTCTGTTTTTATCCCCTGGAAGTGGCTGCTGCAGGGCACCCGGAGCTTTCCCTGCTGCGCATCACGCCGACCATGATGGACAGGATGCCCCATGAGGAGCAGCTCAAGCTGCGCATCACGGGCTTTGGCAGCCCTGAAACCACGCAGGATGCCTACGACGGTTTTGAAGACGTCAAGGGCGGCGCTATCCAGCTTGCGGGCCTTCCGGATGAAACCCTGCGCCACAATTACCTGCTGGCGGTACGCGCCCTACGCTTTGCAGCCAATTTTGACCTGCCCATCGAGCCCAACACATGGCTTGCCATTGTGCGCGCCTCAAGCCGTGTGCTTGATTACGTACCGGCTACGGACATCATGGACGAATGGCGCAAAGTTGCCGCCGAATCCATGTACCGATTTGTGCGCCTGCTCTTTGATTCGCATATCCTTCAGGGGCTTATCCCCGAAGTGGCCTCCCTCTCCTGCCTCACCCAGATGCGCAACAAGGAAGGCGACACGGAAAACGTGTTTGAACACACACTTGAGTGCATGAAGCACTACCCCGAAGAAGATTTCCACTACGACTGGCTTGGCACCATGGCCATGCTGTTCCACGATGTGGGCAAGCTCTACACTGGCGAATATTTCGACGGCATCTGGACGTACTACCAGCACCACCGCGTAGGCGCCAAGGTAACGCGCAAGATTCTGCGCCGCCTGCACTTTGCGCAGGAAGATATCGACCTGCTGTGCCATCTGGTGCGCCATCACATGCGCTTCCACTTCATGATGACCGACAGGGGCATTCGCCGCTTCAAGGCACTGGACGACTACCCCCGGCTTATCGCCATGGCTAGGGCCGACCTCAAGGCCCGTGACGGCATACTCACCTCGTTCAACCACAATATGAAGTATCTGGATCGCGCGGAAACGCCGGAACAGATGCTGGAACCGCTGCTGAACGGCAATGAGATCATGAGCGAAACCAAGCTGTCGCCTGGCCCGCTGGTGGGCATTATTCGTGACGCGCTGTTGCAGGCCCAGATTGCAGGCGAAGTTACGGATGTTGAATCCGCCGTGACCTTTGTGCGTGATTACGCGCGCAAGTCAGTGGGATAATCGCCAAACCGCCTATGCTGACACTATGGGCGTTCCTTTGGGACGCCCTTTTTTTGCATACCTACTGCGTATGAACCCGATTTTGCTGGCATGAAAATTTCTTGCCCATCAGCGCCAAACATCGTAGTTCAACAGCCAGTACGCAACATATCTACACTACAAAACCTTATCTAATTCCGGCAGAGCATATGACCAATCTTCTCAACCTGACCCTTCCCGAGCTGGAAAACTGGCTTCAAACAGAACTGGGCGAGCGCAAGTTCCGCGCCATGCAAATTTGGCAATGGCTGTGGCAACGCATGGTTCGCGACTTTGAATCCATGACCAATATTTCAAAAGACTGCCGCGAAAAACTGACTGCCAAGGCTGTCATTGTCTGGCCGGAGGTTGTCACGGTTGAGAAAAGCCATGACGATACTACAAAATTTCTGCTGCGCCTCGAAGATGGTGCGCTGGTTGAAACAGTGCTTATTCCATCGGATTCGCGTGAAGGCGTACGCCGCTGGACGCAGTGCGTGTCGTCCCAAGTGGGCTGCGCCATGGCCTGTACATTTTGTTCTACGGGGCAAATGGGCTTTGAACGCAACATGACCATGGCCGAAATTCTGGGTCAGATCCTTGTGGCGCGTGCGCACCTGGGTGATGACAGGCCGGAATGGCCCATGCTGCGCAATATTGTGTTCATGGGTATGGGCGAGCCATTGCTCAACATGCGCGAACTCATGCGCTCCCTTGAAGGCCTGAATAACGCCAAGGGGCTGAATTTCTCCCCACGCCGCATCACAGTTTCCACATGCGGCATTGAAAAAGGGCTGCGCGAGCTGGGAGATAGCGGCCTTGCTTATCTGGCGGTTTCACTGCATGCGCCAACGCAGGAACTGCGGGCGAAAATCATGCCCAAGGCCGCACGCTGGCCTCTTGAGGAGATGTTTGAAGCGCTCAAGTCCTATCCGCTTAAAACGCGGGAGCACATTACCTTTGAGTATCTGCTGTTGGGCGGGGTCAACGACGGGCAGGAACAGGCCAGGGATCTGGCTCGGCTGGTAGGCGATGTGCGGGGCAAGCTGAACCTTATTGTCTACAACCCCGCAGAAGGCGCGCCCTACGCCGCCCCCACGGAAGAAAGCGTACTGGCCTTTGAGCAGTATCTCTGGAAGCGCAAGATCACGGCCATACTGCGTAAAAGCAAAGGACAGGACATCAAGGCAGCTTGTGGACAGCTTAAGGCGGATCGACAGGCACAATTGGACTGAACCGGGGTGGCTGGCTGGAATAGTTCTAGCGTTGAGCCGGACGCCGCCTTGAGGCGCCGCAGCTCGTGTCTGCCCCTTCGCGTGGTTTTAGCCAGCCGTAACCGCCCGTCCAGCGGCGGCAGAGCCTGTAAATCAGCAGGGGAAGCAAGGCCAGGGCACACACAAGATGCAACCCTTTAACGTATGCATACACACCATCATACAGAGAAAAATCTGGCATGTTATGCATGATAAGCGCCAAGCCGCTGATGGCCAGCCCTATCAGCAAACTCACGCGCAGCAGGCCGCAGCGGGTCAGGCAGTAAGCGCTGCGCCCCTGAAGACGCCAGACTGTGAAGGCGTAAGTTCCCAAGAACAGCAGTGCCGCTGACGAATAATAATGCGCAACAGATGGCGACCAGCTAGAGCTTTGAATCAGCCCATAGCGCCCGGCCTGCGGCAAATGCGCTAGACCGCTCCACACGGCTGTGAGCATGCTGGCCAGCCACAATACGCTGAAGAATGAGGAAAAAAGCGATGGCTGGTTTTTCATGGCTTGCGCCTCATCTTTCTTTCACGCCACAATCGCAGTACCGCCAGGGCCGCCCCTGCCACAGGGGCCAGCAGAACCGCCTTCAGCAGGCTGTTTTCTTTATCCATACTGGCGCCAGCCGGGCGCAAACTCGGCATACCAAAGCCTACCTTTCCCTGACGCAGCATGTTGGCTTCAATATCGCGGAAAAGCACTGAAGAAACATAGATGGTGTTTGTGCCGCCATTTTCTTTGAGCCCAAAGATGTCTCCGCCTCTTTGGTCCGCCAATTCCTTGGCCAGCTTTGTCATTTCCTCACGAGGCCCTATGCGCATGGCCCCCTGCGGACAGGCGGCCACGCAGGCCGGACTCTCTCCAGCCGTGAGCAGAGAACTGCAGTAATCACATTTGAACATCTGCCCGGTGCCAACGTATCTGGGAGCAAGATTGAGGTAGGACCCCACCCCCGCCTGACGCTGGGGGATACCCCACGGGCAGGCCCGGTCGCAGGGGCCATCCCCCAGACAAGTACTGCGATGGATGTAAATCGCGCCTTCGTTGCTCTGTCGCAAGGAGCCAGTGCTGCAAAGCGTGACGCACTGTGGGTTCAGACAATGCAAACAGCGCCGGGGCAGATATATCCGCCGCTCCACACCGTTAACCGTGATGGAGCACGACTGGATGAAAAGCCAGTTGTAGGGAGTAAGGCGGGAAACTTCATCGCGGCGGGTCGACCAGTCATTGGTGCGCACCCAAGCAGGGTAAGGACGGGGAATCGGCTGCGCAGGAAGGGGGATCCCGGCCAGATTTCTGTCGCGGCAGGCCGACACACAGACTCCGCAACCATTGCAGAGATCCACATCAATGATGGTGGCGCGGTCATCGCCGCCGCCCCAGTTCTGCAAGCTTGAGGCCATAGAAGATGATGCACCCGCCAGCGATAAGCCCGCAGTGCCCGCCATGGCCTTAATGATTGACCTGCGCTGTAAAAGCAGTTTGTTGTCCATGGGAATGCCCTGCCTGTTACTGTCTTGCAGTAATGCTATAGGCCTGCCTTTACCGTGGCGTCAACGTCTCGGGCAATTTGCCCGGCACGACTTGGTCATCCCGGGATGGTCGCCACGTCGAGCCTTGCCCGGCAACTGACAGTCCAGACAAGCATCAGGCCTGCGCGGCTTTTTCAAAGGGCGGCGGTGGTCTCCAGCGCCAGAACAAGGCCAGCAAAGGCACAAGCCCGGCCAGTTCTGCCAGTTCGCGCGGCGCAACAAGCCCTATTCCCCACCATAGTCCTACGCAGACGGCGCAGCTGGCAAGCATGAGTCCCCACTGCCCAAGCGACATGGGCCGCGCGGCCCACTGAAAATAGCCAACTGTTAGCAGAGCCACCCAAACCTTGGTAATGGTGAGGGACAAGGCCGCACCTTCAAGGGGCATGGCAGGAATAAGAGTAAAACAGCACACCAGATTGCACACCAGGCCTGTGAGATAAAATACCAGGAGCAATCGGTGTTGACGCATGCCGATCATGGCGTATGCCGCAAGGTTGTGCAAAAAGGCCGTCGCCAGGCACGGTGTAAGCAAACGCTGAGCAGTGACAGCACTTTGATAGTTGGGGCCGTAAATCAGGGGAAGAAAGCGGTCGCTCTCCACACAGATAAGAAAAATAATGGGCAGCGACGCAGCCCATAAGGAGCGGGCTGTCTGACCTGCCAGCTGGCGGAATGCGTCCTTATCCTGCTGCCAGAGCTTTGCCAGCAGAGGAAAAATAACCTTGCCCAACAGTGCGCTGGAAACAAGCACCGACAGACCTTCAACGGTTTCCCAGGCAACACCGTAGCCACCCACATCGGCATTACCGCCATACTGCTTAAGAAATATGACGTTGATCTTGTTATAAAACATGGCGCAGCCAGCCATGCAGGTAAAGATAAGGCCGTGCTTCATGTGACGGGCCAGATCTTTCATTCCATCAAGGCCAACACCAGCCAAGGGATTGCGCTGTAATGCCAACAAAGCAAAAATGATGCACAGCACTGATTCCATGGGCTTGTACAGGGCAATCACAATGGGCGGCGCCCCAAGCACCACACAGGCGATGCCAAAGCCAATGCCCATCAGCGCGGAAGGCACACGGATGCGCATTTCCACATCCTGCCGACCCCGCGCCTGGCACAGCGCAAAAAAAGAATCGCTCACACCGTCCAGCCCAAGGCCCGCCGCAATGTACATGACCACAAGCCGCAACTCTGGCGTATAGTTCTGCCAGCCGGTCACAAGCCATGTAACGCAGAGGGCCAGAATAAGCACAACGAGCTTGAGCCAGGTGACTTCACCCAGCAGGGCTACCGGGCGCCCTTCTCGCCGGGCAAATGTTGAGAGCAGAAAATCATTAAGCCCCACGTCGGCTATGGTTTTCACCAGATAGCCGAACGTGAGCGCCAGCACGACCTGCCCCAGTATATCGGGGCTGCGGCGTGCAAGAAGAATGGTAAAAGCGGTCCAGGCCAGGTCGCGCGTCCACTGCGCACCCAGAATGTACCCCAATCGTCGGGGGATGCTTTTCAGCTTCATGAAACGGGCTTACCTGCTCCCTTTGAATCGCACCACAGCCTTGAACCCAGGCTTGAGTTCAAGACCAGGATTGGGAACAGTAAGCTCCACCGTGTAATATGAGGGGGTTGAAACGTTCATGTCATTAGAAACCCACGAAATTTCATTCACTGTACCGTTGAACTTCTTGTTGTTCAGCGAAGGGATCTCAACTTCCACCGAGTCTCCAGCCTTGATGCCGCTGATCTCGGCTTCGTAAACGGGCACCTGGATCAGCACGGGATCAAGCCGCCCCACGCGCACGGGCGTGGTGCCAGCGGCCAGCAGAGAACCGGGGTTGAGCGTGGCGTCAAGCGACAGCACGTAGCCGTCAATGGGAGAAGTCAGCGTAAGGAAGGCCGGCAGACGCTCCCCTTCCTTGATGGTCGTGCCGAAATAGCCGCTGAGTTCTTCGAGGCGAGCGGAAAAATTCTGTTCAGATTTCTGAATGGTCACAGTCAAAAGATCAATGCGGCGCTTTAGGGAGTGGACATCGTCTTCCAGTCGACTGGAAGCCTGGGCAGAACCGAGCCCCGAGGCGGCAAGCTGCCGGGCCTTGTTGCGCTGGGCAGCCGTTTCTGCAAGCTTGCGATCAAGATCAAGCACCTGCCCTCTCAAATTCTCCGTAGCGGCCCCGGTGGTCACTTCTCGTTGCAGTACGCGCTCGGCCTCTTCCTGAAGGTGATAACGCATCAGCGGGGCACCCTTGGCAACGGCTTCGCCAGGCTTGACCAGCACCTCGTCCACAACTGCGTTAAAGGGCACAGGCACAGCGCGCGTGACCGTTGTAACGACCTTGCCGGTCAGAATAGTCGCGCCAGCGCCTATGGAACCATTTTCTGCAGCTGAAGCAGCGTTCTGGAACATCAAAAAAGCAGCAAGCATCACAACAGACAGTGCTGCTGCAAAACAACGGCGCCGGGCCTGCGGCTCCGTTTTTTTATACATATCAGACATTACAGCAACTCCTTAGCAGGCAGGCCGAGGAAGCGCTGGGCCAGGGAATTTGACAGATCCATCCACTCAAGCTGGGCCAGTTTATAGTCAAGCTCTGCACTGATGTAGGCTATGCGCGCCTGAACCATGTCTTCCTGCTTGGAGGCCATGTCGGGCAGCTGCGCAATACCTTCGTGGAAAGAAATCTGGGCTTCCTTGTACTGCATGCTGGCAGTGTCCAAACGGGTCTTGGCGAGCTTGAGTTCCGTTTCGGCCAGGGCTACCCGCTGCTCGCTCTGGAGCCATTTATTGGAGTAGTCCGAACGTTTGCGGGCCAGCTCGTGGAAGGCCTGGGCCTTGACCATGCGCGCGGTCTGCACGCCACGGTACCTGCGACCCCAGTCGATAAGCGGAAAGTCAAAGGTCAGATGCAAAAAGGTGTCTTCTGAGCCGCTCGGAGGCTGATACTGCCCCGAAGGCGGATTGTTATTCAGCGCAATGGACATGGTCGGCATGTACTGGGCCCAGGCAACCATGATATTGTAATCGCCCAGAGTCACCTGCCCGCGAAGCAGCAGGTCGTCTTCTGTGGCAGGCCAGCGTTCTTCCCAGGTGAGCTTGCGGCCATCAAAACCAGCCAGCACGGAATCAGCGCTCTTGGTATCCACTTCAAGTCTCTGCTGCGGCTCAACGCCAGCAAGAATCTTGAGCTGTGTACGCTGCATAACTTCCTTCATGCGGGTCTGCTCCAGCTTGAGTTCAAGCTCGCGCTGGTGCTGAATGGCCATGTTGAGCGAAACGCCCTGGCGGCCATCAACAGCCTCAACCTTCTTCCAGTAATCCACAAGTTCCTTGCCGAGCGGCAGCAGCTCTTTCTGCGCTTCTACAATCTTCTGCTGGGCCTGAAGCTGGAGATAGGCTTCGCCAATCTTGCCAATGGCCTTGCCCACGGCCTTGCGGTGGGTGGAAATTGCCAGGTTGACCATGGCAGTCTGCACCTTGTGCTCAAAATAGGTGGCCATGGGATTGGGGAAGGCTGCATAAAAGCCCACACGGAACCGGGTTTGACCGTAATCGCTGGGCGTATCCTTGTTGTCCATATTATACCGGGTCAGGTTATTGGACACTGTAAAATTCATGCGCGGCTCGGGAAGGTACTTCCACACGGCGTCTGTCTGGGCGAGACGCTTGATTTCAATATTCACGGCGCTGTTGACCAGGGCAGGCGACTGCTGAATGGTCAGGAACACGCAATCTTCAAAGGAAAAAACCTTCTTGGGATCATAGAGGTTCGGCACTGCGGCTTCAAGCTTGGCCTTGTTTTCAACAGGCACGCCTGGGGCTTCCTCAAGCCAGTGTTTGGCGGGAAGTTCTGGCGACTTGAGCCCTGCCTTGTTGGAACAGGCTCCGGCAAGCAGGGCCGCCACAAGCAGCAGCGGCAGAAAAAGACGTGTAGTAAGGTTTGCTTGTGCAGTGAGCATCTGGCACCCTTTGCGCCGTTGCGCTTTGCGCGACGCTGAGCAGATTGAGTGTTTATGCCGAGGGATTCACGGCTGGGGAAAGCCCTGCCTGATCACGTCGGTCAAATTCTAGATGGTGAATCGTCAAAAAAACATGCCCGTCCTGATCAATGACCTGCGCGTCAAAACGACGCAACCGTGCATTGGCCCAGGATCGCTGCATCAATATGCGCAAGGGGCCGTCCGCACGGGCAGGCCCGATGCGGATAAAGCCCACAGCATGCAAAGCCCACTCCTGCATAGTGGCAGCAAGAGCGGCAGTGTCAGAAAAATCCTTGGAGTATTCGGATGTTATGGCAAGCCATGCAGCCTGCAATACGCCCTCCACCACAAGCATGTCCCCAGTATAGCCAGAATCAGCGCCGGGGGCAATGCATGTCTGGGGCAAACTCAACGCGCCAGAAAACAAGTCGTCGGGCAACGCACAGAAATTATCCACCAAGCGCCACTCGCGGCCCAGTCCGGCAGCAATATAGAATGGCCCAGTGCCAAACACAGGGCTTACCACGGAGGCTGCCGCAGGCATTTCTTCCCACAGGGGGCGCACACTGCTGCGATGAGCCGCAAGCCACACCATACCCTCGCTCACCAGCGCGTACTGTGCAGTATGTCTGCCATTGGGCGTCAATCCACGCACCGCAAGCTCACTGCGGCACATGCGCGTCATGACTTTTTCCTGCATCAGCCAGGGTTCCGCCTCAGCGGTCACACGACATTCGCGAGTAATGCCCGGCGGCAGTTCCGGAGCATCAAAAAACCGCAAATCGCAAAAGCCCGTAACTGTCAGCCAGGGCAAAGCTTGCCTCGAGCTCTCGAGCATGGCCTCCAGACTGCGGCAAACCGGCAGGCGGGGCACATCAGCCCCAAGACAGTTGCCCTGCTGTGCCCCGTACAACTCCAGCGTTTTGTCGGCAAAGCGCGAAAAATGGCAGCCCCCCTGAAACAGGGTGGCGGTTGAGCGGTATGCGGGATGAGGCTCAGGAAACACCAACGGGAACCTCAATGGATTCTCCTTGATGATGTCCCGGGCGGGCGGCTCCTCGCACACAACCGGGCCGTCAAGGGCTCCGGGCCGCACCCAGATTACCTGCTCGGCTGTGCCGCAAAGAAGTTCACGCGCCAGCATATCACCCCATTCGTCAAGGCTCGCTCTTTCAGGGCCGTGCAACATGCGGATTGCCCGCACAGCCACATTATGAGCGTGAGCCGCCGCATCCAGGGCTTTTTCCAGCGGGGCGTCAAAAATACAGTTTTCCACTTCGGGAGGCAGCACGGAGCAACTGCCGACAAAGCGCAGGCCGTGCGGCACGGCGGCCGCAATCGCCGCATCCATCAACACGCCAAGGCGCTCCGGCGCAGCATGTGGCGGCACGTCATCGGCAGAAGGCGCAACCATGATGCCAGCCGGAACTGGCGGCACAAAAAACAGCCCGTCCACTCGGCCCTGTGCCTGTGCGAAATCGGCTATGACCGCCTGCAACTGACTGGCTACAAGAGCGGTTTCGCCGCCTTTTCCCAAGTCGATATCGAGCGGCATCAATCTTGCGCCGGCCTTGGCAAGGGGAGCGCACCGCTCAAGCAGCGGCTGGGGCACGCCCAGCACGCATCCCAGGGGTGCAATGCCGCTCAGCAGGCGGGGCAATATGTGAGCATCCAACACGCAGAGGAGCACAACATCGCCGGGCTGGAGATTTATCCCTGAAGCACTGGAATCAAGGGGCAGAGGTTCAAGGCGCAGATCACTATTGTGCCCATCAGCGGGCAAGGCCTTAATGGGGGCAAACCTGCGCAGCGGGTCCGCACAGAGTTTTGCAGTTGTGCTGGCCCTTTCTGCGGCCTGCTCAGCCTGCCCGGCAAAGGCGGAGCCGCCGGAAAGCACCCGGCCAAGATCTCCAATGGTCGACACCTGCAACAGATCTTCAAAATTGACGGTAATGCCAAGGGCCTTTTCCACATCCTGCACAATATGGGGAAAACGGCTGGAGCGCAGGGCAAGATCATACCGCAGATCCATTTCTGGACGCAGATCCTCGACCGGCCTGCCGCAGGCCTGAGCCAGAATTTGCAGAACCACCGCCATGCTTTCGGCATGGGATGCCGTTACAGGTGCGGAATCAGACGCTTCGATGACAGGGGCGGCAAGTTCAACCTTTTCTGTTTCCATGACACGGGGTTGCGGTGCATCTGACACCGCCGAAGCGCAGGCATTTGCACCATTGCCAACCACAGCGGGGCGTAAACCGCAGTGGGGCGCAGGTTTGCAGGCCAGCAAGCGGGCTTCGCCGCCGCTTGCCGCCAGATGTGCCCGCCGGACCACAGCATCCCGCCGCAGGTAACCCAACGAATACAGGTGGGCGCAAGCCTGACGCATGCCCTCCACTTCTTTCCCCTTGCGCCCTGCGGTCAGGCATTTTGCCTGCGGCTCATTGTCAGCCGCAAGGCTGCACAGCGTATCCTGCGGGCCAAGTTCAAGAAAATACCGGATGCCCTCGCGGTTCCACATGGTCTGCACACATTCTGTCCACCGCACGGAATTTTCATCAAGATCGGCGATGTACTGGCAGATGGAGGGTTGATCTTCAGGGTAGAAATCTGCGGTAATGCCACTCAGCATGGGTCTTTCGGGCGCAGACATGTCGAGGGCGCTCAGACGGCGCAAAGAAATGTCGCGCAGCACGCGCATGCTGGGATGGTGGAAAGCCAGGCTCACATTGAGCACAATGGCAGGAATGCGGCGCTTGCGCAGGCTCTTGCGGGCTTCCTGCAACACACCCCGAGGGCCGCTCAGAATAAACTGATGCGGCGTGTTGTAGTTGGAAACATAGAGTTCGGGCCACGTGGCGCAGGCTTCGTTGATGATCTCGGCATCCGCGTGCACGGCCATCATGCCTGTTTCGCGGGAGGCCCCAGCCTCCAGCTCAGCCATGTGTACGGCGCGCGTATCCAAGATATACCACGCCACTTCGGGGGCCAGTATGCCTGAAAAACAGAGGGCGATCATTTCACCAAGGCTATGGCCGCAAAAAAGCGAGGGGCGCAGCCCCAGCGAAGACAATACGCTCCACTGGGCATACTCCAGCATGAATACGTAAGGAGATTGCCAGCGGGTAAGGCTGATTTTCTCCACGCCCGTTTCATCCATGAGGCCAAGGATGTCCCAGTCCGCCACGGCGGCAATGCGATCCATAGCTGCTCGGGCTGCGGGAAAATTGTCGTACAGTTCGCGGCCCATTCCAGGCCAGACCGCCCCAAGACCGCAGCACATCACCGCCAAGGGCGGCGGGCCGTCAGCCCGCTCCGGCGCGATCCACAGACCGCGCGCTTCCAGCCTGACAAGGGCTTCGTCATCGGGATTTGCTGGCAGAGCCAATAATTCCTGCCGCCATGCGGGGTTGACGGCACCAATGCGCCACTGCTGGCCAGCCTGTTGCAGGTTGGCATAACGCACGCCATCAAGAACTATTTCGTCTTGTAAGGTGCCTGGTACTGGATTTTCGTAGTCCTGACGCATATCTTAGTGCCTGTAAAGGGCCAAAGCCCGGCAACCCGACAGGGCCGAGGCGGGGCAAAAGGGGCATAGCAGCCATTTGGGTAAAGGATTACGTTAGTAGATAACATCATTCTTGTCCAGCCAGCGCCTGCAAACTCTTTTACCGCGCTGCCAACAGTGCAACGCTGCCTGCAAAGCTTTCAACAGAGCCGCCCAACACGCGACTTGCCATAACATCTTGCTTTGGCTATACTGACTCCTTACAATGTTGCGCCTGCCGGATTTCGGCCCCCATCTGGCCCACCAGGCACGGCTTTTTTGGACAAATTTACGAGGACGAGGCATGAAGAACAACCATTCCTATCAGGCTGGCCAAGAGGCGGTGCAAACTCCCGCCGCCGCCGAAAGCAGCGCTTCCGGATTTAACCGCACGCGTTCCAAGCTCGCCTTTGATCGGCTTGTGGAAATGGGAGCCAAGATGGGGATGGAAAATCCTCTGTTTCTTTGCCATGAGCGCGCGGCCAAGGCCACCACGTTCATTTCCGGTAAAGAATATCTCAATTTTTCCACGTACGACTATCTGGATATCAACGCTCACCCCGAGATCACCGCTGCCGTCAGCGAAGCCGCTGCCATTTACGGCACCTCTGCTGGCGCCAGCCGTCTGGTCGGCGGCGAACGTCCGCCCCACCGTGAGCTTGAGCGCGCCTTTGCCGACCTGTACGGGGTGGAAGACTGCATCGTCTATGTGAGCGGCCACGCCACCAACGTCTCTACCCTTGGCTTTCTTTTCGGCCACCGCGACGCCATCTTCCATGATGGCCTGGCTCACAACTCGCTGGTGCAGGGCGCGCGTCTTTCCGGCGCATCGCGCTACTCATACGCCCACAACGATTGCGATGCCCTTGAAGAAATGCTCAAGGCCAAACGCGCCGAGCACAAGCGCGCCGTTATCGTTACCGAAGGCCTGTTCAGCATGGACGGCAACATCCCCGATCTGCCGCGCATCATTGAACTGAAAAAACGTTACGACTGTATGCTGCTTGTGGACGAAGCCCACTCCCTTGGCGTACTTGGCGCAACTGGCCGTGGCGCGCACGAGCATTTCAATATTGATCCCACCGATGTGGATATGTGGATGAGCACGCTCTCCAAATCCATGTGCGGTTGCGGCGGCTTCATTGCAGGCAGCCACGAGCTGATCGAATTCCTCAAGTATGGTTCGCCGGGCTTTGTTTTCAGCGTGGGCATGCCCCCCATTATCGCCGTGGCCTGCCACAAGGCTCTGGACATCATGCTGCGCGAACCCGAGCGGGTGCACAAGCTGCAGAAGATTTCGCACTTCTTTGTGGACTACGCCGCCAGCATTGGCCTTGATACTGGCGCGGCCCAAGGCTATGCCGTGGTGCCGGTCATGGTGGGCGACCCCATGGTGGCGGGCTTTTTGTCCAACGCACTGTTCAAGCGCGGCATCTACGTGATGCCCATCACCTTCCCTGCTGTCAAAGAAGGCACTGACCGTCTGCGTTTCTTCCTTTCCGCAGCCCATACGGAAGAACATATCCGTACTGCGCTGGATGCCGTGAAGGAAGAAATCCCCAAGGCCTGGGCCATTGTGGACGACTACAAGCGCCAGAACTCCAGCGAGAGCGACCAGGCGTAACTTCATAGCGACCCGTGTTGCGTGGTCGAACTGTCGCTTGAGCGGGCGTTACATCGCCCGCTTGAGAGTCGCAACTGTGCGATTGTGCGGCATGTTCGCATTTTTGGGCAGATGGAACTTCCGTCTGCCGTGCCGGGCCAAGTGGCCCGGCTCTTGTTTGCAGCGGAGAAAACCATGACGCATATTGACGGCGCAGAAGCAGAACAGAGCGCATCACAACCGCAAATGGACGCCTTGCCGGTTGTTGCCTATGTTCTGCTTTGGTTTCCCCTCTCCTCCGAAACGTTTATTTTTCGTGAGGTTGTACAGCTCATGGCGCGGGGATTGCCTGTGCGCGCCTATACCATGTACGGGAAAAGCCTGAGCGGCTGTAGCGAAGAAATGCGCAAGTTTACCGGGCCGGTGGAGCGCATGGGCGTTGGCGGCACACTGCGCATCCTCCGGGCTTTCGTACGTGCGCTTTCATGCAATCCGCTCAAAGTCTGGGGTCTCATGCGCAAGGGATTTTTCCATCGCATGCGCAACATGGAATCCCTGGGTGAAAATCTGTGGTGCTTCATGGCGGGCTTTTTGCTTGCCGAATTGTGCGTGAGGGATGGCGTAAAGCTCATCCACTCCCCGTGGGCCAACGGCCCGGCAACGGCATCATGGGTGGCTTCGCGCCTCACGGGCATCCCTTTTGCCTTTACGGGCCGAGCTGGCGACATCTATCCGGAGGACGGCCTGCTGCGGGAAAAATCCGCAGATGCGCTCTTCATCCGCACCAACAACCACGCCAATGTGAGCTGGCTGCGCAACTTCTGCCCTGTAGGGCAGGAGCATAAAGTACACGCCATTTACAACAGCCTGACATTTACCCCCAAGGGGCAGTGCGCAGTCAGCATGCGCCCCCCTTACCGTCTGCTGGCGGTGGGGCGCTTTGCGCGCACCAAGGGCTTTCCCGACCTGCTCTCCGCCATGGCGCGCCTGCAAAGAGAAAATGTGCCAGTGAGCCTGACCCTCGTGGGCAACGGGCGCTGGCGGCTCAAGCTCATGGGTATGCGCGACCGGCTGGGCCTTAAAAATATTGTGCACATGCCTGGCTTTATCCCGCACGACCAGATCTGCGGCTACATGCTCGACCACGACATGCTCATCATGCCGAGCGTTGTCCATTCCAACGGTGACCGCGACGGCATCCCCAACGTGATCATGGAAGCCCTCTCACACCGTATGCCCGTCATTGCCACAGACGTGTGCGGCATCTCTGAAGTGATCATCAACGGAGAAACCGGCCTGCTTACCCCGCAACGCAACCCGCGCGCGCTTGCCGATGCCGTGCGACATATGGTTGAAGACCGTGAGCACGCGAGCCGCATGGCTGAGGCAGGCCGCGCCCGCGTTGAAAAAATGTTTGACCGGGAAAACAACATTACGGCCCTGCTGCGCCTTTATGTGGATGAAAGCCGTCGTTATTGGAGCCACTCCGGCCGACAGACCGGAAGCACCGCTGAAGACGGCATCCCCACCGCCATGAATGCCGGAGCGGCAGGTCACGCATGAGCATCAAACAGCCGCTCTATCTGGCCGTCAGTCTCGACGTTGAGGAAGAAGGCCTCTTTGGCGGACGCTACGCACGCCGTGGCTTTTCCACGCGCAACACCGCCAGCCTGAGGGCCTTGGCCCCTTTCTGCACCATGGGCGTGCGCCCCACGCTCTTCTGCGCCCACAGCGTATTGGCGGATAAAACATCCCACGAAACCCTGGCATGGCTACGCGACGAGCACCATGCGGAAATTGGCGCGCACCTGCACCATTGGAACACGCCGCCCCTGGCACTGGACGGCTCGGAGCAAACCCTGCCAGACATGGCCGACAGCGTACCCGCTGCAGCACTGTCCAACAACCTCTTTGCCGCCAAACTCGCTGCGCTTATGGAGGCTGGCCGGGCGGTGCAGAGCGCGCCGCTCACTTCCTTCCGCATGGGCAGATGGGATCTGCACCGCCAGCACTGGCCCCTTTTGGCCGCAGCAGGCATTCTTTGCGATGCCTCAGTGCGCCCTCTGCACTGCGCGACCACACCAATGCAGGGCCCCAACCATTTTGACGCGCCAGGCACCCCTTACTGGGTTTCGGTGGGAGACGACAGCATTTTTGAAGTTCCCCTCACTGTGACTCCCCTCGTTCCGCAGCTTCCGGCCCTGTTGCGCCGCGTGCCCGGCCCGGCTGGCAAAAAAATACGTGCCAGCCTGAAAAATTGGGGAGCGCTGGCGCTACTGCCAGTTTACCATCCCCTGTGGGCCATGTGCGCCATTACAAAAATCTTTGCGGCCCGTGGCGGGCGGGTGCTTTCCCTGACCTGGCATTCATCAGAAATGATGCCCGGCGGTACGCCTCACCTGTCTGACGCCGCAGCCGTGGCTCGCTTCACGCGCAAAGTTGCCGACTGGCTCAACTGGCTGCACAGGCATTACAGTGTGCGGTGCGTGACCATGGACGAACTGCGCTGCGAACTTGGGCCAACAGCCCCCACCCTGCTTGGCAAGGGCGACTGGACCGGCGAGCCTGCAACCCCATAGCACTGTTCTTCAAGAGAAATTTTACAATTAAACCGTGATTATACATGCACAAAGAGACGGCGACAGCACTAATACCCAGCAACCCGCTGAGAATAGCCCGCCGCATTTGGAGACAACCATGACGGAAAACAGCACCAAGGCCTCCCGCCCCGTATTCAAGACGGGCCTGCCGCACGTGGCCTATGTTCTGCTGTGGTATCCGCTGTTTACACAGCCCTTTATCTTCAGGGAAGTGGAAGGCCTCAAGGGGCTGCTGCCGCTTTCCGTCTACAGCCTGTACGGCCCCAACCTGCGCCACTGTTCCAACGAAATGCGGGCCGTGGCCGGAGAAACGCGCACCTACGGCATGCGCGCCCTGGGGCGTGTGCTGGGGGAATGCTTCCGGCAAATTGCGCTGCACCCTTTGCGCTCCGGGCGCCTCTTCCGCAAGGCCATTTTCCGCCGCTGGCGCAGCTGGGAAACTCTGGGTGAAAACCTTTGGGCATTCTGCGCCGGCATGTACCTGGGCCGCCTGTTCAGCGAGGCTGGCATAGACATGATCTACGCTCCATGGCCGCGCGGCACTGCCACAGCTGCCTGGGTTGCCTCGCAGATCGCCGGATTGCCCTTTGCCACTGCCGCGCGCGGCGACAATCTGGAGCCTGCAGACCCTGACCTTGGTGACAAGCTGACCGCAGCTTTCTTTGTACGTGCCAACAACGAGGCGGACAAAACCCGTATCGAGGTTTTTGCCAATGGGCAGGCCAAGGGCAAGGTGGAGCTGATCTACAACAGCCTTACCCTGCCGCCCCTGCCAGAAAGTGAAACAACTGCAAGCGTTGCCGCCCCCAAGGCACAGGAAAATGCCCAGACACAGCAGCCCATGGAGCGCCCGGTGCGTCTTCTGGCTCTGGGGCGGTTTGACGTTACCAAGGGTTTTGACGTGCTGATCAAGGCCTGCGCCATCCTGCGCGACAGGGGCGTGGATTTCAGACTTACCCTTGCTGGCGGCGGCGGTGCTGTTATGGGTCTTGGGCGTATGGAAGCCGAGATATTGCGCCTGCGCGAAGAGCTGCGGCTTGAAGACCGCGTGCTGCTGCCGGGCATTATTTCGCACAACGAACTGCCGCACATTTTGGCCGAGCACGACATTTTTGCAGCGCCCTGCGTGGTGCACGAATCTGGCCGCCGCGACGGCATTCCCAACACTGTTATTGAAGCCTTGGCCTACGGCCTGCCCGTGGTAAGCACCACGGTCAATGCTCTGCCCGAAGTAGTGATCAACGGCAAAACCGGCCTTGCCGTGCCGCCCAACGATCCCGAAGCGCTGGCCGATGCGTTGCAACGCCTTGCAGATGACGACGCCCTGGCTCAAGAACTGGCGCGCAATGGCAAACAGCTTGCGGCGGATATGTTTGACCCGACCCGCAACAACCGGCGTCTGGCAGATATTTTCATCAAACATTACACGATCTGGAAGCAAAAATGTGCGGTATAGCGGGCATTTGCCAAGTTGACGCCTCGCCTCTCACTCCCGAAGCCGGGCAGTGGGTCAAGGCCATGACCGATCGCATGTCCCATCGCGGCCCCGACGGTGAAGGACAGTGGTGCAGCGGCCCGGTCTGCCTTGGACACAGGCGGCTCTCCATCATCGACCTTTCCGGCGGCGGCCAGCCAATGCACAGCGCCGATGGTCAGATGACCGTCACCTTTAACGGTGAAATATACAATTATGCCGAACTCAAGGAACAGCTGACCGCACTTGGCGGACAATTTCAGACCAGTTCCGACACAGAAGTCATTCTTGAAGGCTACCGCATATGGGGGCCGGACTGTCTGGCCCGCTTTGACGGCATGTTTGCCTTTGCCCTGTGGGATAACCAGCAGCGCCGTCTGTTCTGCGCCCGCGACCGCTTTGGCAAAAAGCCATTCTTCTACACCGTGCAGCAAGGTAGGCTGTATTTTGCCTCCGAGCTGACCGGGATTGAACAGTTGCGCCATCTGAGCCTGACCATGGATCCGCAGGCCGTTATGCGCTATCTGGCCTACGAATATGTGCCCACGCCGCACAGCGTCTACACAGAGGTGCAGAGCCTGCCTCCTTCGCACATGCTGCTGCTGCAGGACGGCAACCTGAGCATTTCCCGCTACTGGGATATGCCCATGCCCGATGAATCCGACAAACGCAGCGACAATGAGCTTTGCGAAGAACTGCGCTTTCTGCTCTCACGGGCCGTGCGCCGCCGCATGGTCAGCGATGTGCCGCTGGGCGTCTTTCTTTCCGGCGGCATTGACTCTTCCATTGTGGCGGGGCTCATGGCCCGCCAGTCTTCCACAGCCATCAAGACATTTTCCATCGGCTTTAGCGAGGCCAGCTACGATGAATCGCGCTATGCCCGCATCGTGGCCAAGGCCTTCGCCACCGACCACCATGAACGTGTGCTCTCCGCCGAGGAATGTGCGGATACCCTGCCCGGTATCATCAGCCGCATGGACGTGCCCATGGCTGATGCGTCCGTAGCCCCCACATGGCTGCTTTCCGGCGTCACGCGCGAAAAGGTCACCGTGGCTCTTGGCGGCGACGGCGCGGACGAACTGTGGGCAGGCTATGAACATTATATCGGCTTCAAGGTTGCCCAGTGGTACAATGCTGCCCCCTCTGCACTGCGCAAGGGCATCATAGAACCGCTCGCACAATTGCTGCCTTCCTCTGCGGGGTACATCAACCCCCGCCTGGCCGTTGCCACATTCCTGCGGGCGGCGCATGCCCCGGCATGGCAGCGGGTGCAGACCATGCTCACGGCCTTTACGCCCGACATGCAGGAATCCATTCTGGATAGCGCTTTCAAGGCGCAACAGCCCGGCTTTCTGGCTCCCGAAGTTCTCTTTGCCCCCACGCGCGAACACTATGACCACTGGCAGCCGCAAAACGCCGCCACGCCGCTTGCCCGCGCTTTCCACGTGTATGCCCGCCAGTTCATGCTTGATGATATCCTGGTCAAGGTGGATCGCTGCTCCATGCTGCACAGCCTGGAGGTTCGCGCGCCGTTCCTTGACAAGGACGCGGCGGAGTTTGCAGCGCGCCTGCCTGTGAGCAGGAAGCTGCACGGCTTCAAGCGCAAGTGGCTGCTCAAAAAGGCTTTTGCCGAGCTGCTGCCCGATGAAATCCTGTACCGCAACAAACGCGGTTTCCAGATTCCTGTGGCACAGTGGCTGCGTGGCCGCATGCGGCCCCTCATGGAAGACCTGCTGAGCGAATCCACCCTGAAGGCGCAGGGCATCTTCAACTATCAGGCGGTTCGCGCCCTCATGGACGAGCATGTCTCCGGCAGGGCTGATCTGCGCAAGCCCCTCTGGACGTTGCTGGTCTTCCAGCTGTGGTGGAGGGCTCGCCATCCCTGAGCATGCCCCGCTTGCCACCATCAACAGAGTGCTTATAATGAAAGAAGCATACGGAAAACCCGCAGCTTAAATCTGCTTGAGAGGAAAATGCATGACCAGCCAGATCAAGACTGTTCTTCTGCTCGCCCTGCTTTCCGCCATTATAATCATGCTTGGCGGCCTGATGGGCGGGCGCACAGGCGTTATCTTTGCCTTTGGCCTAGCCCTGATCATGAACGTGGGCAGCTACTGGTATTCTGACAAGATAGTGCTTTCCATGTACCGCGCGCGCGAACTTGCGCCGGAAGAAGCCCCATACCTGCACAAAATCGTGGAAGAACTTGCCCATAATGCGGGCATTCCCAAGCCGCGCATCTGCGTGGTGCCTGAAGAAGCTCCCAATGCCTTTGCCACGGGGCGCAACCCGGAAAATGCCGTTGTTGCCGTCACAGACGGCATCATGCGCCTGCTCTCGCCTGAAGAGTTGCGCGGTGTGCTGGCGCACGAAATTGGACACATCGTCAACCGCGACATTCTCATTCAGACCATTGCAGGCGTCATGGGGTCTGCCATTGTGACCCTTGCCAATATCTTTCAATTTACGGCCATTTTTGGCGGCAACCGCGATGAAGAAGGCGGCGGAACCAACCCCATTGCCGCCATTGCTCTGGCCCTGCTGGCGCCCATGGCTGCCGGGCTTATCCAGATGGCGATTTCGCGTTCGCGCGAGTATCTGGCGGACGACACAGGCGCCGCACTTTGCGGTCAGCCCCTGGCCCTTGCCGGTGCGCTGAACAAGCTGGGCATGGCCAGCGGGCAGATCCCCATGCAGGAAGGCAACCCCAGCACGGAACAGATGTTCATTGTGACCCCCATGTACGCTCACGGCGGCATGGCAAGCCTCTTCAGTACCCATCCGCCCCTGGAAGAGCGCATTCGCCGCCTGCGCGAAATGGCAGCTTCCGGGCGCTGAAACCACAGCACAATGAGGTAGATGATGCACGTACGCCTTGTTTGCGCCGCCCTGTTGAGCCTTGCGCTGATGGCCTGTACCAAGGCGCAGCCAACACAGGATACAGCGCCCCTTCCCCCGGTTGAGCCTTGCCCATTTGTGTACGTCTACGCGCCTGGCAACTATATTGTAGATATCGCCAGTGGGTCACAAGTGATCCTTGACCCCGGCGTGCAGGAGTTCGACCTGTTCTGCTCACCAGGCGAAGCTCGGGCGGCTGTTAATGAGGCCGTGCGGCTCGGAATTTTAACCGAAGGCGACTGGCGCATCTACCGCCTTGACGGCTCCATGGAAGAAATCGGCCAGAGGCAGCGCAACAACCAGCATACCCTCACCCGCATGACCCAGATTGTGGACTGGGTGGGTGAAGGTTTCTAACCGCCGCATATAAGTGAAATGCAAAAGCTCTGGACATGAAAAATGCCCGGAGCTTTTTTTGTCTGTACTGACAATATGGACTCAGTTTTTGCGAAACACCATGGTCATCATATTGCCCCAGAATGGCGGCGACATACCTTCCGGTTCATCCCCCCTGTTTCTGGCTTCAATGGCCTTGTACAGCGTCTGAACGTCTCTGGGCGGGTCTGCGTATGGGGTTTCTTCATAAAAGAAGGTCTTCCCGGCCGTGACGTAACCCTGCGCAGCAAATTCTGCCGCCAGCGACTGCGGCGTGTAGCCCACGCAATCACACGGGGTCAAACTGAAGCGGAATTTGTTGCGGTAGACCTGATGGCAAAAAGCTTCCATGTTGGGCTGCGCGGTCACATACACGTGCCCGCCTGGTGCGAGCAGGGATGTCGCTTTGCCGAAAAAGCTGCGCGGCGCATGCACATACTGCAATACGCCGCGAAAAATAATCAGGTCGTAACCGGGGGCCATGTCCAGATCTGGAAAATATCCCTCCTGAACAGGATACCTCTGCGCTGCCTTCAAAGCTGCTTCATGACCAAATTCCACGCCGCTGCACTCGTGCCCGGCAGCCGCGAACAAGTCCAGAAACAGGCCATCCGCACAGCCCACATCCAGCACCCTGGCCCCGGGTTTCAGGAACTGCGCGATATACGCATAGTCCACCGCGTACATACGCTGCCGCAGGGCGCACTCTTCCTGCACAGCACTATGCTCACGGTTTTGATAGTCCTGCCAGTAGGCTGACAAACCCTCGGAATTAAGGCGATGGTCACAATAGTACCCGCCGCAAGCGCACTTTTGCGCCATCACGCCCCCGCCAACCTCATATACTGCCTGACGCTGTCTGCTGCCACAGACAGGACAGGCGTCAACATTTTCCAGATAGCGCCGTTCAAAAAACTCTTCTTCCATAATTCCCTCCGCATAAACACTAAAACTCCTCAGCCCTGCCTGTCCAGCATGTCTGCATGAACTGGAGGCAGAAATTATGGTGTGCAGAAAAATCCTACCTGCACGAAGCATCGAAGAACTAATCGCATGGACGCATCCTTTCATGCCAGAAAAATATCTGTGAAAATATAGGAAGATATAGCAAAAGGCCCCACAACGCGCAGGCAAGGCCTGATGCGGTGCGGGGCTTGATATGGTCAATGACAGTGAGAAGTAGTGGTGGAGCCCTATGAACGGTAGTCAGAGTTCAGGGTCACATACTCATGACCAAGGTCGGAAGCCTGGAAATTGTAGAACCCGGAACCGCCGCCCAGATCAATCTCCACCTGCACGTCCTTGGCCTTGAGCAGTTCGGCCAGGGCGTCTTCCTTGTCTTCATTGACAGGGCAGCCCAGACGGAAGCGCTCAATGCCGCACAGCTTCATGCTGACCTTGGCGGGATCAAACTTTGCGCCGCTGTAGCCAACAGCCGTAACAATGCGCCCCCAGTTGGCATCACCGCCGTAGATGGCAGTTTTTACCAGCTGTGAATGCCCCACGCTGCGCGCCACGGTGCGGGCATCGTCATCACTGGCGGCGCCGGTCACGGTGATGTGGATAACCTTGCTGGCTCCTTCGCCATCCATAACCAGCATATGCGACACAGTGCCGAGAATGTCGGTCAGCGCTTCTTCCAGCAGTGCCAAATCGGCCGCGCTTTCAGCGGCAACGCCGGACGCGCCGTTGGCAAGGCCCAGAATGGTATCGTTGGTGGAGGTATCACCGTCAACGCTCACCCGGTTGAAGGTTTTTTCCACGGCACGGCCAAACATGGCCTGCCAGGGATCGCGCGCCACCCTGGCGTCTGTAAGCGCCACGCAGAGCATGGTTGCCATATTGGGGCAGATCATGCCCGCGCCCTTGGCCATCACAGTAAGACGCACAGTACCGCCTGCAAGCGTAACCTCGCGCATGGAAAATTTGGGAAAGGCATCCGTGGTCATGAAGGCACGTGTAAAGCCCTCCGCATCGCGGGTGCCGATATTCCTGACCAGTTTGGGCACAGCCTCAAGCCACAGATCCATCTTGAGATGAGCGCCCACAACGCCAGTGGAAAGGGGCAAAATTTCATCGGCCTCAAGCCCGGTAAGGCCAGCCACCATAGCCTGCGTGGCGCGGCAGTTGGCAAGGCCTTCGTCGCCGGTGCAGGCGTTGGCCTGACCGGAATTTGCCAGAACAGCACGCGCCGTGCCCCGGCTTGCCAGTATCTCCTGGCACACCAGCACAGGAGCGGCCTTGAACAGGTTCTGGGTGAACATGCCAGCCAGCACGGCTGTTGTGTCTGAAACAATAATGCCGAGGTCGTCCCGGCCAGCCTTTTTGAAATTGGCAGCCGCAGCCCCAGCCCTGAAACCCTTTGGCAGATCGTCCTGCATCACCTACTCCATCACATCGTTGACTGTGCCGTGATGCCCCAACAGAGTGCGAAGCCTCACGCAATATGGCAAATCCAAGTTTCCGTTACAGCAGAATGCCCTTTTCCGGCCCTGCCAACAACAGCTAATTTCAGAGTCCACCACAAGCAAGGCGGGGGAGAAAGCTCACCGCTTCCTCCCCCGCCGTATAAAGCCCCGAGCGGCTAGCCGCCAAGTTCAGATTATGTACGGCTCTTCTGGATTTCTTCGGCAATGGCCTGGGGCACGCGTTCGTAGTGATCGAACTGCATGGTGAAGGTGGCGCGGCCCTGAGTGCGCGAACGCAAGTCAGTGGCATAGCCGAACATGGCGGAAAGCGGCACCTGAGCGCGCACGCTCTGCGCGCCGCCAGCGCGGGCTTCCATGCTCTGCACGCGGCCACGGCGGCCATTGAGGTCGCCCATGACGTCGCCGAGGTATTCTTCAGGGGTAACCACTTCCACATCCATAATGGGTTCGAGCAGCACAGGGGTAGCCTTGCGCATGCCGTCCTTGATGGCCATGGAGCCAGCCACATAGAAGGCCTGTTCCGAGGAGTCGACTTCGTGGTACGAACCGAACACCAGGGTCACCTTCACGTCCACCACGGGGAAGCCAGCCAGCACGCCGGACTTCAGGGCATCGTTGATACCCTTGTCCACAGCGGGGATGTATTCCTTTGGAATAACACCGCCGGTGATGGCGTTGACGAACTGGTAACCGTTGCCGGGGTTGGGCTCAACGTCGATGACAACGTGACCGTACTGACCGCGACCACCAGACTGCTTGGCGTACTTGAGGTCCGACTTGGCAGGCTTGGAGATGGTTTCGCGGTAAGCAACTTGGGGCTTGCCCACGTTGGCGTTCACGCCGAATTCGCGGGTGAGGCGGTCAACGATGATTTCCAGGTGCAGTTCGCCCATACCGGCGATCAGGGTCTGGTTGGTTTCATCATCGCCCTTCACGCGGAACGAGGGATCTTCCTTGGCCAGCTTGTTCAGAGCGGCGGAAAGAGCGTCGCGGTCGGCCTTGGTCTTGGGCTCGATGGCAACTTCAATAACCGGATCAGGAATGTTCAGCGATTCCAGAATGACTTCGCGCTTTTCGTCGCACAAGGTGTCGCCGGTGGAGGCGTTTTTCAGACCCACCAGAGCCACGATGTCGCCAGCGCCAGCCCATTTCACGTCTTCACGCTTGTTGGCGTGCATCTTCAGGATGCGGCCAATGCGCTCGCGCTTGCCGGTGTTGGCGTTGTACACGGTCATGCCGGATTCAAGGAAGCCGGAATAAATACGGAAGAAGGACAAGTGACCGATGAAGGGGTCGGAGAAGAGCTTGAACACCAGGCCAGCAAGGGGTTCCTTGTCGTCGCAATGGCATTCCACAATCTCTTCGGGCTTGCCGGCAATGTGGCCGGGCATGGCCGGGATGTCCACCGGAGAAGGCAGGTAGTCCACCACGGCGTCCAGCAGGGGCTGCACACCCATGTTGCGGAAGGCGGAACCCAGCAGCACCGGCACGATGTTGCGGGCAATGGTGGCCTTGCGGATGCAGGAAATAATTTCTTCTTCGGAAAGGGTCTCGCCGCCGAGGTACTTTTCGAGCAGGGCTTCGTCTTCCTCGGCCACCGCTTCCAGCATCTCGTGATGCTTTTCTTCGTAAAGATCCTTCATGTCGGCAGGCACGTCTTCAACGCTGAATTCCGCGCCCTTGGAGCTCTTGTCAAAACGGATGGCATGCCCGCGCACCAGATCCACCACGCCTTCAAACTTGTCTTCGCTGCCGATGGGCAACTGCAACGGCACGGCCTTGGCGCCAAGGCGGTCGTGAATCATGTCCACGCAGCGGAAGAAGTTGGCACCGATACGGTCCATCTTGTTCACAAAGCAGATGCGGGGAACATTGTAGCGGTCAGCCTGACGCCACACGGTTTCAGACTGGGGTTCCACGCCGGCAACGGCGTCGAACACGCACACGGCACCGTCGAGCACGCGCAGCGAACGTTCCACTTCAATGGTGAAGTCAACGTGGCCGGGGGTGTCGATGATGTTAACGCGGCAGTCTTTCCAGAAGCAGGTGGTGGCGGCAGAAGTAATGGTAATGCCGCGTTCCTGTTCCTGCTCCATCCAGTCCATGGTGGAGGCGCCGTCGTGCGTTTCGCCGATCTTGTGGTTAACGCCGGTATAGAAAAGAATGCGTTCGGTGGTGGTAGTCTTGCCTGCGTCAATATGGGCCATAATGCCGATATTGCGCTGTTTGTTTACAGCAACGGTGCGGGACACGGTGTTTCCTCCATACTGCGGATGCGGTGTGGTGCAAAGCCGACGCCGCTTCCTTGCGGACGCGGCGTCGGGCTGAATTCAGATAAAAAACGGAAGGCCCTCTTACCAGCGGTAGTGAGCGAAAGCCTTGTTCGCGTCGGCCATGCGGTGCGTGTCTTCACGCTTTTTCACCGCGCCGCCGCGACCGTTGAAAGCATCCAGCAGTTCGGCGGAAAGTTTGGCAGTCATGCCTTTTTCACCGCGCGAACGGGCATAGTTGATAAGCCAGCGGATCGACAGGGAAACCTGACGTTCCGGGCGCACTTCCATGGGCACCTGGTAGGTGGCGCCGCCAACGCGGCGGGCCTTGACTTCCATGTGGGGCTTCACGTTGTCCAGGGCCTTTTCAAAGGCGCGCATGGGTTCTTCGCCCGTCTTTTCAGCCAGGGTCTCAAGGGAGCTGTAGAAAATCTTTTCGGCTGCACCCTTCTTGCCGTCGAACATAAGCCTGTTCACAAACTTGGTGACAAGGCGGCTGGAGTACAACGGATCGGGCAGCACTTCCCTCTTGGGGATAGGACCTTTACGGGGCATGGGGTTTCTCCTTCATGCTTGTTTTGCGGCGGCACCAAACCCCGCGGCGACCGGCGCTCCCCTCGGGAAGCAGCCAGGCGGGCCGCATGGCACGCGCCGAAAGAATAAAACTACTTGGGACGCTTGGCGCCGTACTTGGAACGGCTCTTGCGACGATCGGCCACGCCGGACGTATCAAGGGTACCGCGCACGATGTGGTAACGGACACCGGGCAAGTCTTTTACACGACCGCCGCGGATGATGACCACGGAGTGTTCCTGAAGGTTGTGGCCTTCGCCGGGGATGTAGGCCGTAACTTCAATGCCGTTGGTCAGGCGCACACGGGCGACCTTACGCAGAGCCGAGTTAGGCTTTTTCGGGGTGGTGGTGTAAACGCGGGTGCAAACGCCACGGCGCTGCGGGCAAGCCTGCAGGGCGGGGGTCTTCTTGCGCTTCACCACGGCCTTCCGCTCGATGCGGATAAGCTGGTTAATCGTGGGCATTATTTCCCTCCATATGGGATATTGCGCTCAAAAATGAGCTTTTTGAACGACAGGACATAGCGTGTCCGCCGAGGCCTGTCAATAGGCAAGCCTCGGCGGACACGCGCACAAAAAAATTATTTTTATACCAAAGGCTGACAAAAAAACAAGCTGTTAGCCAGCGTGCGGCATCAGTAAGTCCATTTTAATGCGGCATGGAGCCTGAAAAAAAATGTATGACAAGCACGCCAAGCACAATCAGCCCGAGGCCGAAGCAGGCGGCAAGGTCAAGCTTCTGCCCAAAAACCAGCAGTCCCAGAAGCGAAACCAGCACAATGCCGATGCCGCTCCAGATGCCGTATGATATGCCCATGGGCACCACATTGAGCACCTTGGAAAGCAGGTAGAATGAAATGCCGTAGCCGAGCAGCGAAGCAAGGGTGGGCAAAAGGCGGCTCATGCCCTCTGAATGCTTGAGGCAGGCCGTGGCCCCCACCTCGACCAGAATGGCCGCTCCAAGCTGAACATATGCCATTGCGGCAGGAGTCATACAAACCTCTTTGTATACCGGGGCGGCAAAGCCGCCGCAGGAACGGCGGCGCGGACAACAGGCAACCGCCCGCCGTCCGCGCCGCATATTCAGACCGGAAACCCCCTGGGGCTACAGCCGGTTATTCTTCGTTCAGGGCCTCGGCAAAGCGGGCGCGCAGGGCCTGCATTTTTTCCTTGGCGTCCAGCAGTTTTTCGGCGCGTTCACGCTCGCGGGCCACCACGTCCGCAGGGGCGCGGCTCACAAAGCTCTCGTTGCTCAGCTTCATGTTCACGCCCACCACGTCTTTTTCAAGCTTGGCGATTTCCTTGTCCAGACGGGCAAGCTCGCCGTTCAGATCAACCGCGCCCTTGAGGGGCACGATAACCTGGCAGCCTTCCACCACCGCAGAGGCCGAAGCCTTGGGTGCGTGCACGTCCGCACCGATGGTGAGGGTTTCAAGCCGCGCCAGGGTGGTCATGCACTGACTGCTGGCCTCGAGCAGTTCGGCCTGAGCCGCGTCCACAGGGTGCAGCATGAGGCTGACCTTGTGGCTGGGGCTGATGCCAAGCTCGGCCTTGATGGTACGCACGGCCACGATGATGCCCTGAATCAGCTCCATGCGACCAGCTTCCACCGGGCGCTGGCAGGCAGGGCGCGCTGCGGGATACAGCTCGCGGGCGATATCTGTGGCCTTTTCGCCAGCCGCCACGGGCAGCGCGGCCCATATTTCAGCGGTCACAAAGGGTACGATGGGGTGCAGCAGCACCAGCAGCTCGCGCAGGGCCAGCCACAGCACATACTGGGCCTCGGCTTTGCGTTTGGGGTCTTCAGACTGCATGTCGGGCTTGATAAGCTCAAGATACCAGTCGCAGAATTCATTCCACAGGAACTTGTAGCCCAACTGCGCCGCATCGTTGAAGCGGTAGTCGGCCAGGGCCTTGTCCATATCCTGCTTGACCACTTCAAGGCGATGCAGCAGCCACTGGTGGTGCAGGCCGGGAACCGTCTCGGGAGCCACCGGAGCCGGGGCTTCTTCCGGCAGGTTCATGAGGGCGAAGCGGGCCGCGTTCCAGAGCTTGTTCACAAAGTGGCGGTAGCCCTCGATGCGCTCCTCGGAAAGACGGATGTCGCGCCCCATGGCGGCAAAGGCCGTCAGGGTAAAGCGCAGGGCATCGCAGCCGTATTTGTCGATCATTGCCAGCGGGTCAATGACGTTGCCCGTGGATTTGGACATCTTGCGGCCCGAGGCATCGCGCACCAGGGCATGCAGGTACACGTCCTTGAACGGCACTTCGCCCATAAAATGGATGCCCATCATCATCATGCGGGCCACCCAGAAGAACAGGATGTCAAAGCCCGTCACCAGCACCGAGGTGGGGTACCAGCGGCGCAGATCCTTGGTGTCTTCAGGCCAGCCCATGGTGGAGAAGGGCCACAGCGCGGAGGAGAACCATGTGTCCAGCACGTCTTCTTCCTGCTTCAGCACGCCGCCGCACTTGGGGCAGACTGCGGGGGCTTCTTCGGCCACCACCAGTTCGCCGCACGATTCGCAGTTCCATGCCGGAATGCGGTGTCCCCACCATATCTGACGGCTGATGCACCAGTCGCGGATGTTATCAAGCCAGTGATAGTAGGTCTTGAGCCACGTTTCGGGAAAAATCTTGGTCATACCGGGCACGGCGTCGCGCGCGGCAGGGGCCATCTTGGTGGCGGCCACAAACCACTGCGTGGAAACGTGCGGTTCGACCACCGTATGGCAGCGGTAGCAATGGCCCACGGCGTGGTCGATTTCCTCAATGCCCTCAAGCTGTCCGGCGGCTTCGATATCAGCCACGATGCGGGTGCGGCATTCTTCCTTGGCAAGGCCCGCATAGGCCCCGGCCTCGGCTGTCATGACGCCGTTTTCGTCAATGGCCTTGAGAAAAACGAGGTCGTGCTTCTTGCCCAGCATCCAGTCGTTATGGTCATGGCAGGGCGTCACCTTGAGCGCGCCGGTGCCGAATTCGCGGTCAACATAGGCATCGGCGATAATGGGGATCTCGCGCCCAAGCACGGGAACCACGGCCTTTTTGCCTATGAGGGCGGCGTAGCGCTCATCTTCGGGATGCACGCAAATGGCGGTATCGCCGGGGATGGTCTCGGGCCGGGTGGTGGCAATGGTGATGTGCCCGCTGCCGTCGGCCAGCAGATAGCGCACCTTCCACAACTTGCCCCGGCTCTGCTCGTGCTCCACTTCGTCATCGGCAAGAGCCGTGTGGCAGCGCGAGCACCAGTTGATGATGTAGTCGCCCTTGTAGATCAGCCCTTCATTATAGAGCTGCACAAAAACCTTGCGCACGGCGGCGGAAAGGCCTTCGTCCATAGTAAAGCGCAGGCGCGTCCAGTCCACAGAATCGCCAAGGGCGCGCGCCTGATCAAGAATGCGGTGGCCGTATTCATCGCGCCATTCCCACACCCGGTCGATAAAGGCTTCGCGGCCCAGATCCTTGCGGCTCTTGCCTTCCTTGGCCAGGGCGCGTTCCACCACGTTCTGCGTGGCAATGCCCGCGTGGTCGGTGCCGGGCACCCAGAGCACGTTCTTGCCCTTCTGGCGGGCGTGACGGCAGAGCACGTCAATAAGTGTATGGTTGAGCGCATGCCCTATGTGCAGCGCGCCCGTGACGTTGGGCGGCGGAATGACAATGGAATACGGCTCGCCGGGAGCGTCCGGATCGGGCGTAAAGGTTTTGTCATCTTCCCAGTGCTTGCGCCACCGGGCTTCAACGTCATGGGGCTCATAGCCCTTGGGTAGCGTATCCGCCATCTTGCTTTCTCCATGAAAGGCGGCGATAATGCGGTATATGTTTGCCGCACAGCCAATCTGCATTTTATGGGACGCGTCCCACATCTGGGGCCTCATGGCCTGGCGCGCTGTTCGCGCGCTGGGACTGCCCTGCCGCCTGGTTAAGGGACAAGAAATAGCCGAAGGCGCGTATTTAGGCAAGCCGGGGGGCGTCAGCCCCAATGGCGGCCTGCATCAAGGCCGTGCAGGAGTACGCCTGCTGCTGGTTCCCGGCGGCAACGCACGGCTCAAGGCTGCGGCCCTCGGCAAGAACGGACGCGAAGCCGTGCGCCAGTGGGTGGAACACGGCGGCAACTATCTGGGCTTTTGCGGCGGTTCCGGCCTTGCCCTGACCCACCCAAACCCAGACCACGGCCTGAATATCTGCCCCTGGGCGCGGGCCGCTTATCCTGAGCGCCTGTACCATCTTATTTCCGGGCATGTGCGCGCCCACGTTGCCAGCGGGCATGAATTTTCGCCCCGCAGGCCTGCCGTGCCAGCCAGCGAGCCCGTGAACGGGCACAATGATACAGGCGCGACTGCCCCCCTGTGCCCCGGTGTTCGCCGCGCTGCCGCGCGACAGGCCCAGAGCGGAGCAGCGTCTGAAATATTTTCCCCCTCACTGCCTGTCTGGTGGCCGGGGCGCTTTGCGCCTGAAAAGAACGACAGTGTCGCCGTGCTGGCCTCCTACGGTTCGCCGGATGCGGATTTCTGGCTGGCAGATCTGCCCCTGCAAAGCCTGCCCTCCAAGGTTTTTTCTCACTGGCGCGACCTTTACGGTCTGAACCTCTCGGCAGATTTTCTGGAAGGCCAGCCCATGGCCGTGACCGGAACTTACGGGCAGGGGCGCTATGTGCTGAGCTACTCGCACCTTGAAACGCCGCACAGCCCTGATGCCAACGCATGGCTGGCCCAGTTGCTGCGCAGCATGACAGGCCTTGCGCCAACACGCGAGGATGTGCCCCTGTGGCAGCTGCGCCACCCCTGCGCCGCATGGCCAGAAGGCTCGGGCGGCCCCCTGCTGAGCGCCCTGCGCCACATGCGCGAACTGCTTGATCTGGCTGTGGCCCACCATCTTTTCTTTGGGCGCACCCACTGGCTGTGGGGCTGGCGCACGGGCCTGCCCGGCGCGGCCTGCAACAACCTGCACGCGGCCCTGTGCACGGCGGCAAGCCTTGAACCGTCTGCGGCGGCGCTGGCCTACTGGCAGCAGGTGTCCCCGCGCTTTGCCAAACTTGAAGGCCTGTTTGCCGCCGGGGCCGAAGATTATTTTCTGGCCTGCCGCCTTGCGGAAACCCTCTCCCCCACCATGCCGGACGCCATTGACAAGCGCGGCCTTGACCACCAGCGCGAATCGCTGTTCGGGCACCCCATGAACGGCGGGGGCATTCTGGCCGAGCTGCTGGAAATAACCGAGGAGCTTATCTACCTTTCCCAGACCTCCATGCCCTGCGATCTGGCCTGACTCTGCTGCGCCCTGATCCGGCACGGCGGCATGCCCGCCTCTGCGTGCCGCAAACGCTGGACGCCGAAGCCGCAAGCCGTTATGAGGGCTTTTTGCATCAACCTCCAATGCCCAAGGCTCACATGTACGCATTTGATCTCGGCTGTACCGCCTATCAGCGGGCCTTTGAAATACAAAAAAAGGCGCAGGCCTATGTGCTTCAGGGCGGCGATGACATTCTGCTGCTTCTGGAGCATCCGCCCACTGTCACCCTTGGCAAAAACTCCGGTCAGGAAAATCTGCCCCCCAACCTCGCCAGCCAGTGGGGTTCGGCGGTGGATGTTGTGCACAGCACGCGCGGCGGTAATATTACCTGCCATTTTCCCGGTCAGTTGGTGGCCTACCCCATCATCAACCTGAAACGACGCTCCGGCGGCGTCCGGGCCTATGTAAATGATGTGGAAGAAACCGCCATCCGCACGGTACGGCACTTTGGCATTGAAGCGGCGCGCAAGTCGGGCTTTCCCGGCGTATGGGTGGACGGCAGCAAAATTGCCTCACTGGGCATTGCCGTGCAGCGCCACGTGACCCTGCACGGTCTGGCCATGAATGTGGACAGGGATCTTTCCCTCTTCAACATCATCACCCCCTGCGGCCTTGACGGCGTGACCGCAACCTCGGTGCAGCGGGAACAAAGCGGCGACCCGGCCACCATGGACGCTGTGAAAGCCTGTTTTCTTGAGGCCTTTTGCGAGGTCTTCAGCCAGCCGCTGCCGCCCCTGCAATCGGCGCAAGCCTGCGAAGCACTGCTCGCGGGCCAACCGTAACGAACATGCAGGACGAATCAAATCACAAGCCCAGCACCAGTTCAGACCATTTGCGGCACTATGCCGCCGCAGGTGTTCCATCAAGGACGAAATAGATGACCCAACCCGATTCTTCCGACAATTCCGGTTCTGCCAACGCCCCTCTGCGCAAGCCCGCATGGCTGCGCCGCCCGCTGGCCTCCGACAGACGATTTTTCACCACCTCCGCCCTGCTGAACGAACAGGGCCTTTCCACCGTCTGCAAGGAGGCCAACTGCCCCAACCGGCAGGAATGCTTTTCTTCCGGCACGGCCACATTTCTGATTCTGGGAGAAACCTGTACGCGCAACTGCCGCTTCTGCAATATCCACCCCGGCCAGACCAGCGCCCCCGACCCAACGGAACCGCAGCGCGTGGCACAGGCCGCCGTGACCTTGGGCCTCAGGCATGTGGTTGTCACTTCCGTGACGCGCGACGATCTTGCGGACGGTGGTTCCGCCCAGTTTGCCGCTGTAATTACGGCACTGCGGCAGGCTCTCCCCGACAGCAGCGTTGAGGTGCTTATCCCCGATTTTCAGGGCAACGCCGATGCCCTGCGCACGGTCATGGACGCCAAACCCCATATCATCAACCACAACGTGGAAACACACCCAGCGCTCTATGCGCAGGTGCGGCCACAGGCCGATTACGAACAAAGCCTGGAACTGCTGCGCCGCGTGAATGACTGCGGCATGACGGCCAAAAGCGGCCTCATGGTGGGGCTGGGCGAGACAGACGCGCAGGTGCTTGAAGTAATCAAGGACCTGCGCACGGTGGGCTGCTCCATTGTAACCATCGGTCAGTATCTGCCGCCCACAAGCCAGCACCATAAGCTTGACCGCTATGTGACGCCGGAACAGTTTGACGAGTACGCCGCCTACGGCAAATCGCTGGGCTTGCGCCACGTGTTTTCCGGCCCGCTGGTGCGCAGCAGCTACCACGCAGCCAACTTTGCCTGATTGCGGGCCAGTCGCTGGTCAGCCTCTACCTGCCGCAACCGCGCAACCATAAACAGCGGGCTTTGCTTCCCGGATCACTGCCGGAGAACAAAGCCCGCTTTTCATTCCACAAATTTCAAGGCCCGGCTCAAACCATACCCAAGGCCTGAAAACCCCATACAAAACCTGTCAGGGTAAAAATACTCAGCCCGTTGGCGACCACTGCCGTAAGGGCCGCTTCTTCCGGCACGGTGCTGTACACCTCGGCAATGACCGTCACCACCAGAGCCGTGGCCGTAGCGCTGACAATCACGCTGATCACGAGCCACAGACCCGAAACACCCAAGGCTGCCAGCATGACCCAGCACAGCAGCGGGTGCAGCACCAGCTTGCAGAGGATGAACCACGTTTGCCGCGCAAAGGCGTGTCCGTGAGCCTGCCGCGTGGCCACCACCAGCTTTTGCCGCAAATCAAGCCCCAGAGCCAACAGCATGCAGGGGGCCGCAGTGTAGCCCACAAGGCTCACCGCGCGGTCAAGGGGTGCCCACAGGCCAAGCCCGGAGGCGGAAAGCGCTATGCCAGCGAGGGTCGAAAGCAGAATGGGGTTGCCAAGGATGAAAACCTTCAGGAGCTTGCCCACAAATTTCAGGGGATTGCCGCCGTCCCAGGCCAGCGACCCGGCCAGTGCATCCAGACGGGACTGCCCGATGATCATGACCACATTGGGCGTGAGGGTACACAGACCGGCAATGAGCATGGCAGTGGCATTGCCGGGGAACAGGTTGGACACGATGGGCAGGCCCACAAAGGCGGCATTGCAGGCGGAACAGGAAAGCCCGGCAATAACGCCCGGCCCCACGCCGCGCCGACAAAAAATTCTGTCGCCCACATAGCCAAGGCAGTACACCACAAGCTGGGAACCAAGGATGCCCCCCCAGAAAGCCCAGTGCCCAAGATCCTTCAGGCTGGCCCCGGCCAGCAGGTGCAGAATCAGCAGCGGCAGAGCCAGCTTGAGCACATAAATGCCAAGAACAGGGCCAGCGTTTTCGGGCAATACATCGCGACTGCGCAAAAGAACGCCCGCGCCAATAATCAGAAATACGGGCATGACGGCAAACAGCGCTTGAAACATAACAAACCTTTTCCATTCGGATGCGTTTTTCACCCACCGGCATACCCGGCTGGCGACGGCGAAACTATGGCGCGGCTTGTCCACCTTGTCCAGCAAAAACTGTTTGTTCGTTCAAACAGTTTTTAAGATTTATAATTACAGAATATTACAAAAATTGTATCATCTGCTTCAAACAATTGCCAACCTTTTGCCAGAGGTTCGAACTCGCCCGCTTTTCAGCTCAGCCTCACCCAAAGCCGCAAACAGGCCATAAAAAAGCCCTCCGTCAATGACGAAGGGCTTTACCAAACATTCAGCCGTCAAATACAGCCGAAAGAATCTGTCTTACTTCTTGGCCTTGGCAGCCTTGTCGTCCTTGGGCGTTTCAGCCTTGGGGGCGGGGGCGGCTTCCGGAGCCTTTTCAGCTTCGGGCGTCACAGCCTTGAAATCAAGCTTCTGCTTGTTCACAAGTTCCAGCACTTCATTGGTCACGTCGCTCTTGGAATCAAAAGCGGCGACAGCTTCAGTGCTGATGATGACGGCATAGCCCTTTTCGGTGCGATAGGTATTGATCACGCGCTGAATGGCATCATACAGCAGGTTTACAACATTCTGCTGTTCCACCTGCATGCGCTGCTGGGCAGACATGTAGACGGCCTGCAGTTCTTTCTGCGCTTCAGCGTCCTTGGGGTTGGCTTCCAGGCGCTGCTGGATGTCGTTAAGCTTGGTCTGCATGTCGCCCTGAAGGCTTTCAAGGAACTTCACGCCAGCCTTGCCAGGTTCGCTATCGCGCATCACGCGCGCCATATCCACCACCGCCACCTTGGGCTGGGCATTATTGTCGCCCTGTTGGCAGGCAAAAAGCATGAAGCTCAGCAGCAGAGCCAGCGGCATAAAAAAACGGATTCGCATGGTTGTGACCACTCCTCTAATAAATGCCGGGCATAGAGTTGGGGCTCGGCGTTGAAGAACATGTACGTTGTTTTTATAGGCACCACAACCATTTTTCGCTGAAATTCCCTCTTGGGCGGCGCTTTGCGCGCGCCCTGCACGAGGTAAATCCGCATCAGCGCAGCGAGGCGTACTGGGCCTTCATTCTCTGCACCCGGGCAACGTAGAAACGTGTTTCACGGGCAGGCAGTCGCGTGGCAAGATCTCTGTAAAAAGCGTCAACCGTCATGGCATTTATGGTGTCCACGGCTTCTTCCATGGTCTTGCCGTAGAGCCGCAAAAACCGGTTCGGCCCCATATTGTAGGCGGCGATTGCGCAATATTCCCTTGCCAGCGGGTTGTGCACCCCGGAAAAATACCGGGTAAACAGAATGTGCAGATAAGTGGTGCCATAGCGGATATTGGTTTCGGGCACGCGCAGGTCTTCAAAACCCACATCGCCCATGCGTCCATAAAGGTATTTGTGCACCTCGTCGTTGGCGGTATCGGGCACTACCTGCATGAGGCCCATGGCAGACTTGTTGCTGACCAGGGTTGGCGAAAAGTCGCTTTCGCTGTGAATGATGGCGTACACAAGTTCGGTGCTCAAATTGTAGCGGCGCGAAAAATTCTCCACCAGGCTCTGATAACGTCGGGCTCTGGCCTGTAGTTTTTCCATGTCGTTATCGTCAATATCGCCCACAAAATTATCAAAGACAGCGCCGTGGCGCAGCACTTCAATGGCGGCCCTGCGCACCACGCGGGGCGAATAGCCCTCCATCATGGCCGTGGGCGTCACCCAGCGCAGCGGACGGCCCGCGGCATCAAGGGCGTCGCCGTAATCGCGGGGCTGGTTGCTGACCAGAAGCGGAATGGAAACACCGTCCAGAGCCAGCAGCGGGGCAAAATCGCCCTGCGCGTCGCCGGAAAAGGCCAGTGACGGTTCGCCCGTATCAAGGATGACGCCACCCGGCCCAAAGGAGACAATACGCCGGCCCAACGCCTGACCTGTAGCGGAGCCCGTCGCTGAGGATGCCCCCTTCGTTTTGTCGGCACCGGATGCCCGGACAGATGTGCTGGCATCGACAGCCAGACGCGTCTGCGGACTGCCCCCGGATGTCTGTTCAGAATGCGGCTCCACCGCCCCGCGCACGGCCCACTGGCGTATGCCGTCGCCCTGCGCCTGAATGGGAACGGGCATGTCTTCGGGACGCAGGCGGGCCACCATGCCGCTGGCGCGGCGGCGCAGTTCCGGCCCCTCGCTCTGCGGCACAAAACCGGCCAGCAGGCCGAGCACCAGCAAGGCGGCGGCGAGGCCGAGCGATATGAGCAATAATGTGTTACGTTGTTTCATGGGCATCCCCGTGGGCGTCGGCACGGCCTTGAGCCTGCCGCCGTCTGACGGTTGTAGGGCTGATCTCATGCACCCTGCCCGCAGGCAGGACATAGCGTCGGAAATCCGACAGCCGAGAATCTTCCGCAACACTTCTTGCAATTCCTTTGCCAATTCTCCACACGTCCCAGACAAACCACTTTACAAAATGTGTACTTTAATTCAGAACAGACGGCCCCTTTTATGAGCTACCGTTGACCAGACCTTTTTTCCCACCTATACTTTTTCTGTGAAAAAAGGCTTGCACGCCATGCGCGCGAGAGCCGCCGCCCGGGCCTCAAAAGAGCGCTTAAGGCGGTCATTTCTCTGGGAATCAGGCGGTTCAGCCCGGGCAACAACGTCTTAATACGCGCATAGCCGCGCCGGTTCCCCATGCTGTCAGCCAACACAGGCACCCCGGGGAAATGGAGCAAACCGTGTCCCAGCATTCGCCAGAATACATTCGCGAAGAAATCAAGCGACTCCTCAAATATGCGCCGCCCGAGATGCGCGCCGCAGCCATTGCCCTGCTGCCCGCCGCAAAGCGCTCTCTCAACACCGGCTATCACCCCTGCCTGCGGGGGGTGCCCATGCGTAGCTGGCGCTGCCTGCTCATGTTGCTCACCTCCATATCTGCCATGCAGAACGATACCGAAATGCTGTTGCGCGTTTCCAACGATCTGCTGGCCATTGCCGACCGCATGGCCCCTCCTGGGGAAGTGCTGCGGCAAAGCGCTGAAATTCTTGTCCACGCCCTGTACGCCGATATGTACGTGTGCCGCCTGCGCAATGCCAATGGCGAATGGGTGGCGCGCTCGGCCAATCAGGTGGACGGCGGCAGCATTCCCATCGTGGCTCCCATGCTGGAGGAAGGCCTGCGCGAACACCCCGTGATGCGCGCCATTCTTGAAGGTCACGCCCGCTATGTGGTGTCAAACAACCTTCAGGCCCTGGCCATGGGCGGCGAATCGTTCGACTGCATCATCTACAAGGAAGGCTACCGTTCGCGTCTGGCCTTTGTGCTGCGCGAGCGCAGCAACAAGCCTCCCTTCGGCCTGGTAATGTTGTATACCAAACGTGAGTATGGCTTTGAAAGCTTTGACGAACGTTTTCTTTCAAAATGTGCCAGCATTGTTTCGCTCACCGTGGGCCGACGTGTGGCCGTTGCCCGCGACACGCTGGAAAAAGCCGCCGGAGCCATGGCCCATTACGGCAACAACGCCCTGAACGTCATGCGCAATCAGGCGGAATATTGCGGCGAACTGGTGGAAGACCTGGACGCCAACCAGGCGCGCAGCCTGCGCCTTGCACGCGAGCTGCTGGCCGAATTTCCTGAAAATTCGCGCGGGCGCATGCTGGGCATGGAGCTGGAACGCGCGCTCGCCCGCAACGACCTCACCGAACTTGCCGGGCATCTGGGCGGCGTGCTTGAAGGTACGCGGCGCATGACGCGCATTATCAATTCGCTCAAAAAATCCGCAGACCGGCCGCGCCTGATGCACTACGCCCTTGGGCACGATGTGCTGCGCCTTGAGGACGATGTAACACGCGAGGATTAGTCATGCGAGCCGCCCGGCTTTTTCCCTTTCTTGAGACCATCAGGAATTATTCCGCCCAGGATTTCAAGGCGGACATGACGGCGGCCCTTACCGTGACGCCCATGGCTGTGCCCCAGGCCATGGCCTATGCCATTATTGCCGGGGTTCACCCGCAGTATGGCATCTATGCCTGCATGCTGCCCGTGGTGCTGGCCGCCCTGTGGGGATCCTCCCGCTTTATGGCCGCCGGCCCCACCAACGCAATCTCCATGATTATTTTCTCCACCCTCGCTACCATCAGCGTGGGCGGTGAACTGATCAGCACCATGCCCGAAGAATCGCGCATGGCCTATATTTTCGGCATGGCGCTCCTGTGCGGTCTTATCCAGCTGGGCATGGGGCTGGCGCGGCTGGGCGATCTGGTCAATTTCATCTCGCACTCGGTCATGGTGGCCTTTTCCACCGGAGCGGCGCTGCTCATTGCCGCAGGGCAACTCTACATGGCTATGGGTCTGACCGGCCCCAAGCCCTCGGGCTTTTTCAACCAGATGTTCGGCGCGCTGCACGGCCTGCCCTTTATCAATTACTGGAGCCTCGGCATTGCCGTTGGCACCATTGTGCTGACCGTGGCATTCAAGCGCCTGTCGCCGCGCTTTCCCGCATCACTGGCCGCGCTCGGCGTGATTACGCTTTTTGCCGCCGTATTCAGCGTGGACGAAAGGGCCGTTCCGCTGGTTGGGGCCATCCCAAGCGTTGTTCCGCCTTTTTCCCTGCCTCCATCCTTTGATCTGGACGCGGTACGCGACCTGTTCATGCCCGCGCTGGCCATTGCCCTGCTGGGAACGGTGGAATCACTGGCCATTGGCAAACAATTGGCCAACATCAAGGGTGATGCGTTTGACGGCAGTCAGGAGCTTATCGGCCAGGGCCTCGGCAATATCGCCGCTGGCCTTACCTCGGGCATTCCCGGCTGCGGCTCCTTTACCCGTAGCGCCCTTGTGGTCACATCCGGTGGCAGAACGCGCATGGGCACGGTGTTTTCCGGCATTCTGGCTCTGCCCCTGCTGTTTGTGCTGGCCCCGCTCATAAGCTGGCTGCCGCTGCCCGCCCTGAGCGGCATACTGCTGCTCATTTCCTTCAAGATGATAGACATTGACGCTATCCGTCTGTGCGTTGTGGCTACCAGCGTGGACAGGGCCGTGCTGCTCATCACCTTTTTGTCCACACTGCTGTTTGATCTTGAAAAAGCCATCTTCATCGGCGTGATGCTTTCCCTCACGCTGTTTATCTACAAGACTGCCCACCCGCGTGTGAACAGGCTCCACAAGGGCGATCCGCTGCTGCGCGAAGGCCCCGCCGAACTGCCGCAGGGCATCACCGTGTACATGATTGAAGGCACCCTGTTTTTCGGGGCCATCCACGAACTTGAACGTCTGCTGTATGCCGAGGACAGCGAGCCAACCCGGCTTGTGGTGCTGCATCTTTCGCGCGTGTTCTGGATTGATGCGTCAGGGGCGCATGCGCTGTCGCAATTTATCGAGCGCTGTTATGCCCGCAGCCTGCCGGTTATTCTTGTGGTGGGCAGCCCCTCGGTGCGTACCATCTTGCGGCGCACAGGCCTTCTGGATTATCTCAGCAACGGCTTTGTGGCCGACACCACGGGCGAAGGCCTGCGGCTGGCCGCAGCCATGCTGAACCGCTTTGCATGCAGCGATGCCCAGTGCGCGACAGTGGGCGCAGATGTAACTGATGCGCAGCCCGCGCAACCTGTGCAGGCAACCCCGCCTGCCCCCGCCAGCCCCGGCCCGGATTATATGGCGCAGTCTGCCCGCGTGGCGCTGGATCCCCAAGGCAACGTGCTGCCCGCCGAACAAACCGCCCCTGCGGAAAATTCCGCCGAACCGCCGCGCGTGACCAAGGAGCGCCCGTGACCAAGGTTTTTCAACTGCCAACCTGCCCCGCAAACCCAGATTCCCTGCCCTTTGGCCCCGAGCATCCCTGGCTGGCCCCGCTGGCCGGATACAGCGATCTGCCCTTTCGTCTGCTCTGCCGCGAATACGGCGCAGCCGTGTGCGTTACCGAAATGGTCAGCGCCAAGGGCCTTGTTTATGAAAGCCCCGGCACCAACGAGCTGCTCATGACCCTGCCCGAAGACCAGCCGCTGGTGGTGCAGCTTTTCGGCGCGGAGGCATTCTTTCTGGCCCGCGCGGTGGAGCTGTTGCGTCAGTCCGGCTTTGGCTGGTTTGACCTGAACATGGGCTGTTCTGTTTCCAAGGTTTTGCGCCAAAGTGCGGGCGCGGCCATGCTGGGCGATACGGAAAACGTGCTTGCCGTGGCCCGCGCCATGATTGAGGCCGCAGGCCGTGGCCGTGTGGGCTTCAAACTGCGTCTGGGCCTGGACGACGCCCGCCCGGTGCTGCCCGATCTGGCCTTGCGCCTTGAGGATGCGGGCGCTGGCTGGCTGACCCTGCACCCCCGCACGGCCCGTCAGGGTTTTGGCGGCGCAGCGCAGTGGGAGGCTATTGCCATGCTGGCCCAACGCCTGACCATTCCCCTGCTCGCCAGCGGTGATCTCTTTAGCGCGGAAGACGGCGTGAACTGCCTTAAAAGCACCGGGGCCAGCGGCGTCATGTATGCCCGTGGGGCCATGCACAATCCAGCCATCTTTGCGGACCACGCGGCCCTTCTGGCCGGGAACTCTCCGGTTCAGGCCGATGCCCCCCGTTTGCGGGCCATGATTTCCCGGCATCTGGAGCTTGCCCGCGCCCACTGCCCCGGCAAGGCCGCCCTGTGGAAAATGCGCTCCGTGGTGCCGCGCTACGTGCGTACCCTGCCCGGCGCAAGGGCCTTGCGTCAGGAGCTGTGCCGCTGTAATGATTGGGAAGAGCTTGACCGGTTACTGGATATTTTTCTTGGAAGCCCCGGCTAGCAGGGAACAAAGGCGCATGCAGTTACCCCTGCTACGCCCCTGTACTACAGTATCGCATACAGATAAAATTTTAAGGTTGATGATTGGGGTCAGGCGAGGGGCAGTGCAGCCACGGCTCCACGCCTGAAAGCGCCGCCCTTGAAGGAGAGCCATGATGGATGTTTACCGCGCCAAGACAGCGGGCTTTTGCATGGGCGTGAGCCTGGCCCTGCAAAAACTTAACACTGCGCTGGAGCGCAAAGGGGGCGCCCCCGAGACGACCCGCATCTGTACCCTTGGCCCCATCATCCACAATCCGCAGGTTCTGGCGGAGTATGAGTCGCGCGGCGTGGTCTGCGTCAAGGAAGCCGCGCAACTGCACCCCGGCGATGTGGCGGTTATCCGCGCGCACGGCATCACGCGGCAGGTTGAGGAGCAGGTCAAACAAAGCGGGGCCGACATTGTGGACGCCACCTGCCCCAAGGTAAAAAAAGCCCAGCTTTCCATCGGGCGGGCCACCGCTGATGGCGCAACCCTGCTGCTTTTTGGCGAGGCGGATCACCCGGAGGTGCGCGGGCTGGTTTCTTACGCCTGCGGCCCGGCCCATGTGTTCGGCACGGCGGCAGAGCTTGAGTCCTTGCACCTTGCCGAAAACAAGGCCTATGTGCTGGCCTCGCAGACAACTCAGGATCGACAGATATTTCAGGAAATTGTGGAAGATCTGCGCACGCGCATAGCTGACCTTGTGGTGCTTTCCACCATTTGCGACGCCACCCGCGAGCGGCAGGAGGAAGCCCGTAACATTGCCTCCTGTGTGGATGTCATGGTAATCATAGGCGGAAGGCAGAGCGGAAACACCCGCAGACTGGCTGATGTGGCCTCTTTGAACGGTATCGACACCTACCTTGTGGAGCGTGTCGAAGAGCTAGCCGCAGAAAATTTTTCGCAAAAAAATCGTGCAGGTCTAACGGCTGGCGCATCTACGCCGAAAAGTCTTATTGACGCGGCTCATTTGTGGCTGCAGTCGCTTTAATCCCGTTTGCTCCTGAAGCGGTACTTTTCTGGAGGCAGCATGGCCCAGACCAATATTCTGCTGGAAGCCGGCACCAACGAGCTGGAAGTGGTGGAATTCTATCTTGAAGAATTCACCCCTCCTTCTGCCGATGCGCCGCAGTTGGACGAAAATGGCGAACCCGTTCCCGCCAAGCCCTATCGCGGCTACTACGGCGTCAACGTGGCCAAGGTGCTTGAAATTATCCGCATGCCCAAGGTGACGGCACTGCCCGAAGTGCAGCACCCGAGCGTGCTGGGTGCTTTCAACCTGCGCTCGCGCATTATTCCGCTGGTGGATCTGGCCATGTGGCTGGGCAAAACCCACCCAGCAAAAGAAGAACAGCCCAAAACCATTGTGACGGAGTTCAATAACGTCACCACGGCCTTCATGGTTTCCGGCGTCAACCGAATCCACCGCATCAGCTGGGAGAAGGTTGAACCGCCGAACAAGTACGTTGCTGCCGTGTCCAACAATACGGTCATCGGCGTGGTCAAGCTTGAAGACCGCATCATCTTTCTCCTCGACCTTGAAAAAGTGGTCGCCAACCTCAATCCCAAGCTGGGCCTGCGGCTTGACGATCTGGGCGACGACTGGACAAATGAGGGGTACCGGGCCCTTGTAGCCGACGATTCCGCCCTTATCCGCGAAATGCAGCGCGACCTGCTGGAAAAGGCGGGCTTTACCGTTGAGGTTGTTTCCAACGGACGCGCTGCCTGGGATCGTCTGCTGGACTTCAAAAAGAGCGCCGAAGAAGGCAACCGCCCCATCACCGACTTCGTGCATGTGGTGGTTTCAGACATCGAAATGCCGGTCATGGACGGCCTCAATCTCACCTTGCGCATCAAGGAAGACTCCATGCTCAAAAAGCTGCCGGTACTGCTCTTTTCTTCACTCATTACCGAAAAGCTGCGCCACAAGGGCGTGAGCGTGGGTGCGGACGACCAGATTTCCAAGCCGGAAGTTACCCAGCTGGCTCACAGGGCCATGGCCCTCATCAAGGCCAGGGAGCAGGGCGAAGCCTAACCGCCTAAATCCTCTTTTGCCGTTTTCAAGGGGACTCCTTTACGCAAGGGGTCCCCTTTACGTTTCTGGGCGGGCGCTGTTTGCAAAGGCGCTTGCCAGAGTGTAAACTCGGCCCAAGACCACCAAGGAGCTTTTATGGCAGTAGTGCTAGGCACGGCAGGGCATATAGATCACGGCAAAACTTCGCTGGTACGGGCGCTTACAGGCATTGACTGCGACCGACTGCAAGAAGAAAAACGCCGGGGAATCACCATTGAACTAGGCTTCGCCTGGGTTGATCTACCCGGCGGCGAGCGGATGGGCATCGTGGATGTGCCGGGCCATGAGCGCTTTGTCAAAAACATGGTGGCAGGCGCGGCAGGAGTGGACTTTGTCATGCTGGTCATTGCAGCAGACGAAGGCATCATGCCCCAGACCCGCGAACATCTCGAAATCTGCTCCCTGCTGGGCATACGCACCGGCCTTGTGGCCCTCACCAAGACAGACATGGTGGACGCCGACTGGCTCGAAATGGTGCAGGAAGAAGTACGCGGATTCCTGCAAGGCTCCTTTCTTGAAAATGCACCCATCTTCCCCGTTTCCGCAACCACAGGCGAAGGAGTGGACACGCTGCGCGACCATCTTGCGCGCATGGCTGCCGAGCTGCCCGCTCAGCGGCGCAGCGATATTTTTCGCCTGCCGGTGGACCGCGTTTTCAGCATGAAGGGACACGGCACTGTTGTGACAGGCACGGTCATTTCCGGCGTGTGCAACCTTGGCGATGAACTGCGCTTCATGCCGCCCGATCTGCCCACCCGCGCGCGCGGGCTGCAACGTCATGGCAAGGCCGCCGATTCGGTGCAGCCGGGCCAGCGCTGCGCCGTCAACGTGCAGGGGCTGGATGTGGAGGAAATCGAACGCGGTTTTGTGCTGGCCCGCCCCGGTGAACTGTTCCCCTCCAACCGCTGGCTGGTCAGGCTCACCTGCCTTTCCTCCGCCCCAAGAGCCATGCGCCAAAGGGTGGAAATCCATTTCCACCACGGTACGCGCGAATGCGCGGCGCGGGTGGTCTTTCGCGACAGGGACAAGCTCGCCCCCGGTGAAACCGCGCTGGCGGAACTGCGTTTCAAGGAACCCATGGTGGGCGTATTTGGCGACCACTGCGTGTTGCGGGCCTACTCCCCCCTGCGCACAGTTGCTGGCGGGCTGCTGGTCAGCCCTCTGCCGCCCGAACTACGGGCCAAAGACCCTGAACTGGCCGATAAGCTCCGGCTGTTGCAGGAGCTGCCAGAACTTCGCGATGCGGCAGAAGCCATCGGCGGCGGCAAGGCCGAAGCCAAGGCGCGCGATGAAGCCAGGGCTGCGCTGGTACGCGGCGCACTGACCCTGCGCGGTATTGAGGGCGCTGACGAAGCGCGTCTGCGCGCCCTGACGGGCCTTGCCCGATCCGCTGTGGAGGCGGCGCTGCAACTGCTTTCCACCCGTGGCGAGGCCATCTGCTGGGACAAGGAAAACCGCTGCTGGATTGGCAAAATTCCCTTTGAAAAGCTGCTGGCCGCCAGTCTTGAGCGCGGGGCCGACCTGCACCGCCGCGAGCCTCTCAAACCCGGATTCACCCGGGGAGCCCTGTGCACGGGCTGGAGCCGCAACCTGCCCCCCAAGCTGGTGCAAAAAGTGCTGGATCAGGCCCTCAAGCAGGGCGATCTGGTCACTGAAGGCGAGGGGCTGCGCCTGCAATCGCATACCGTGAGCCTGGCTGCCGATCAGGCTGGCTTGCGCCAAAAGCTGCTGGACGCGCATGCCAGCGCGGGGCTGACCCCGCCCAACGCCAAGGACGTGCTAGAGGAACTCGGCGTTTCCCCCAAGGAGGCCGCCCCGGTGCTGCGCCTGCTCTGCGAAGCTGGCGAACTGGTCAAGATCAAGGACGGCCTGTATTACCACGGCCCGGCCCTGGCCGATATTCTTGAACGTGTGCGCGGCTGGTTCACCACCCACGACAATCTTGATGTGGGCGGTCTGAAAGAACTCCTGGGGCTTTCGCGCAAATACCTGATCGCCTTGCTGGAATATATGGATAATGAGCGCATAACCGTGCGCGTGGGCGACCAGCGCCGTTTTCGCGGGCGTTAGGTTTTTCCGTAAACAGGAATTGTCCTTGCATTCTTGCCTTGAATGCTCATATATCTCAGTAATGCTCATTTGCTCATAACTCTTCACTAAGGAGCCCGGATATGTCTGAAAAAATTCTGGTAGTTGGTGGTGTTGCCCTGGGGCCCAAGGCGGCTTGCCGCTGCAAGCGCCTCATGCCCGATGCGGAAGTGATGCTTGTGGACGAAAACGTCTTCATTTCCTACGGCGGTTGCGGCATCCCCTACTACGTGTCCGGTGAAATACAGAATCTCGACGACCTGCGCTCCACGCCTTATCATACCGTACGCGACACCGAATTTTTCCGCGATATGAAGGGTATCACCGTGCGCACCCAGACGCGCGCCCTGGCCATTGACCGGGCTGCCAAAACTCTGCTCGTCAAGGATGTTGTTTCCGGCAAGGAAGAAAAACTGCCTTACGACAAGCTGGTGCTGGCTACCGGCGCAAGCCCGCGCGTGCCCCCCATTGAAGGCAAGAATCTGAAAAACGTGCTTTCCCTGACCCGCCTTGAAGCTGCCGGAGCCATCCGCGCCGCCTGCCAGGAGGGCAAGGTGAGCGAGGCGGTCATTGTGGGCGGCGGCTTCATCGGCCTTGAGGCTGCCGTGGCCCTGGCCGACATGTGGGGAGTGAAAGTCAGCGTAGTGGAAATGATGGATCAGATTCTGCCCGGCGTGCTTTCCCAGCCTCTTTCGCTCATGGCCGCCAACGACTGCCTGACCCACAAGGTTGACGTGTTCACCTCTGAAAAAGTGCTGCGCCTTGAAGGCGAAAACGGCACTGTCACCAAGGTGGTCACGGACAAGCGTGAAATCCCCGCCCAGTTGGTGATCTTTGCAGCAGGCTTTATCCCCAACGGCCAGCTTGCCAAGGATGCCGGGCTGGAAGTGGCCCCCTTTGGCGCGGTGGTGGTGGACGAGCATATGCGCACCACCGACCCCTCCATCTATGCGGGCGGCGACTGCGTGGCCATCAAGAACATCATCACCGGCAAGATCGGTTATCTGCCCCTGGGCAGTATGGCAAACCGCCAGGGGCGCATCATCGGCACCAACCTTGCTGGCGGCAACGCCAGATTCCCTGGGTTTGTGGGCTCCTGGGCCGTAAAACTCTTTGGCCTTTCCTTCTGCGGCGTGGGCCTCACGGTTGAACGCGCCCGCAAAGAAGGCTTTGACGCCATGAGCGTCAGCGTGGAGCAGCTCGACCACGCCCACTTCTACCCCGAAAAATCCATGATGAGCCTTGAGCTGGTGGTGGACAAGGCCACCAGCCGGGTGCTGGGCATTCAGGGCGCCTGCGCCGATCCGGATTCGCTCAAGGCCCGCATTGATGCGGTGGCTGCGGCCCTGCAGTATTCCAAGCCCACGGTGGAAGATATCTCCAACCTTGAAATCGCTTACGCCCCGCCCTTTGCCTCGGCCATGGACGTGGTCAACGTGGTTGCCAATGTTGCCGACAACGCCCTCTCCGGGCGCTTCACCCCCGTGACCGCCGACCAGTTCATGGATCTGTGGAAGAAACGCAACGAAAACCACGTATTCTTTATTGATTCCCGCCCTGCGGCGGCAGGCAAGGCCGTGCAGGAAAAGCATCCCGACTGGCACGCCATGCCGCTGGAAGAAATTGCCGCCAGAATCAGCGAAGTGCCCAAGGACCGCCCTGTTGCCATTATCTGCAATACGGGTCTGCGCGCCTATGACAGCCTGCTGGTGCTGGCCCGCAATGGCGTGACCAACGTGGTCAACTCCACAGGCGGCATGCAGGCGGTCATCAAGATGGGCCTCTCGCTGTAACTTGCCTGCCAGAAGAGAACGCTTCTGAACGCTTTCGGGGGAGGAACTTTTGCAAGAGGTTTCCTCCCCCGCTTTAATCGGTACAGGCATTCTCCAGCCGGCGTATTCTGCCACAATCTGCTTGGGCACTGCCCGCAGGACGGATTTTTGCTGGCGGGTTAACGCTGGAGGCGCAGCAAGGGTTCAGCCCGCAAACGCCCAAAATCCGTAACATTGACACAAGGGCAAGCCGCAGATTTTCTGCCCTGGAACATTTGTAACATTTTTTTCATTTGCCCTGCACATTCCAACGTGCTGGCATCATAGGTTTTCCCATCGGGCATGGGCCAAACCACCTTGTCAGATTTGACAATTCATCACTATTTTCCGCACGTTGCGTCTGTCACAATTTTTTTTGTTGCGCCCTCGATTAAACTGTTCAAACAAACAATTTTATGGTAAGCGCAAAAACGCGCATTCCGTCGGGGCAGACGAGGGTGTGCAGCAAGGCTCCAAAACAAGTGATACCAAGCTTTTTTGGTGGACGCGAAAAGGCGGATTGGGTAGGGTTTTTCTACCACGATTCCACTCCCAGCCTCCATTTTGTGTTCACTTCACGGCAATAGCCGTTGCCCGTCCCTGCCAAGTGCGGGGCCTTATCTCAGGGGCCGATCCGACCCACGCTGATTTTGTAAAAACATTGCGCGCCTGTGGGCGCCAAGGAGGAACAGATGGCTCATATGAAAACTATGGACGGCAACAACGCCACCGCGCACATTGCCTACGCTCTGTCGGAAACGGCAGCCATTTACCCCATCACCCCCTCGTCCGTCATGGGCGAAGTCATGGATCAGTTGGCGGCCAAGGGCACCAAAAACCTGCTCGGCCAGATCGTGAATGTGCGTGAAATGCAGTCCGAAGCCGGCGCCGCTGGCGCTGTGCACGGCATGCTTTCCGCCGGCGCCCTCACCTCCACCTACACGGCTTCCCAGGGCCTGCTGCTCATGATCCCCAACATGTACAAAATCGCCGGCGAACTGCTTCCCGGCGTTTTCCATGTTTCGGCTCGCGCCCTGGCTTCCCATGCCCTGTCCATCTTTGGCGACCACCAGGACGTGATGGCCGCCCGTCAGACTGGCTTCTGCTTCCTGGCTTCCTCCTCCGTGCAGGAATGCATGGACCTGGCCCTCGTTGCGCACCTTTCCGCCATCGATTCCAGCCTGCCCTTCTGCCACTTCTTTGACGGCTTCCGCACCTCCCACGAAGTGCAGAAGATCGAAACCATTGATTACGAAGACATCCGCCCCCTGGTGAACTGGGAAAAGGTGGCCGAATTCCGCGCCACCGCCATGAACCCCGAGCATCCGCACATTCGCGGCACCGCCCAGAACCCCGACATCTACTTCCAGAACCGCGAAGCTTCCAATCTCTACTACGATGCCGTGCCCGGCATCGTGCTTGAGAACATGAAGAAGGTCGAGTCCATCACTGGCCGCAAGTACCGCCTCTTTGACTACGTGGGCCACCCCGAAGCCGACCGCGTGATCGTTTCCATGGGTTCTTCCTGTGAAGTCATCGAAGAAACCGTGAAGTACCTCAACGCACAGGGCCAGCGCGTGGGCCTCGTGAAGGTGCACCTGTTCCGCCCCTTCTCCACCGAGCATCTGCTGCGCGCCCTGCCTTCCAGCGTGACCTGCATCACTGTGCTTGACCGCACCAAGGAAAGCGGCGCTCTTGGCGATCCCCTGTATCAGGACGTCTGCACCGCCTTCCTCGAAAAGGGCGAAGCTCCCACCCTGGTGGGCGGCCGCTACGGCCTGGGCTCCAAGGACTTCACCCCCGGCATGGCCAAGGCCGTGTACGACAACATGCTGGCCCTTCAGCCCAAGAACCACTTCACCGTGGGCATCAACGACGACGTCACCTACACGTCGCTTGACGTGGAAGAAGAAATCGACACCGTGCCCGCTGGCACCGTGCAGTGCAAGTTCTTCGGCCTCGGCGCTGACGGCACCGTGGGCGCCAACAAGCAGGCCATCAAGATCATCGGCGACAACACCGATCTCTACGCCCAGGCCTACTTTGCTTACGACTCCAAGAAGTCCGGCGGCTTCACCGTGTCGCACCTGCGCTTCGGCAAGGAACAGATCACCTCTTCCTACCTGATCACCAAGGCCGACTACGTTGCCTGTCACAAGGCCGCCTACGTGACCCAGTACGACATTCTTGAAGGCATCAAGGAAGGCGGCACCTTTGTGCTGAACTCCAACTGGTCGCTTGCTGACATGGAAAAGCACCTGCCCGCCTCCATGAAGCGCGTCATCGCCCGCAAGAAGCTGAAGTTCTACAACGTGGACGCTGTCAAGGTTGCCCAGGAAGTGGGCCTCGGCGGCCGCATCAACATGATCATGCAGACTGCCTTCTTCAAGCTTGCCAACGTGCTTGACTTTGAAAAGGCCGTGGGCCTGCTCAAGGAATCCATCAAGAAAACCTACGGCAGCAAGGGCGACAAGATCGTCAACATGAACATCGCCGCCGTGGACAAGGGCATGGACGCTCTGGAAGAAGTGAAATACCCCGCTTCCTGGGCCACTGCCACCGAAGGCGCCGCTGCCTGCCACTGCGATGACGACGAATACATCAGCGCCGTTGTGCGTCCCATTCTGGCCCAGCAGGGCGACAAGCTGCCCGTGTCCGCCATGGATCCGGCTGGTTTCATGCCCCTCGGCACCGCCGCTTGCGAAAAGCGCGGCTGCGCCATCGACGTGCCCGAATGGCAGGTTGAAAACTGCATCCAGTGCTGCCAGTGCTCCTTTGTGTGCCCCCACGCCGCCATCCGCCCGGTGCTCGCCACCGAGGAAGAACTGGCCGGCGCGCCCGCGTCCTTTGTGACCAAGGACGCCATTGGCAAAGAACTGAAGGGCATGAAGTTCCGCATCCAGGTGTACACCGAAGACTGCCTGGGCTGCGGCTCCTGCGCCGAAGTGTGCCCCGCCAAGGTCAAGGCCCTCGTCATGAAGCCCCTTGACACCCAGATGCCCACCCAGAAGGAAAACCTGGCCTTCGCCGAAGCCAACATCACGCTCAAGGACGAGCTCATGGCTCGCGACACCGTCAAGGGTTCGCAGCTCCAGCAGCCCCTGCACGAGTTCTCCGGCGCCTGCGCCGGTTGCGGCGAAACGCCTTACGTCAAGGTGCTCACCCAGATGTTCGGCGAACGCATGATCGTGGCCAACGCCACGGGCTGCTCGTCCATCTGGGGTGCTTCTTCGCCCACCACGCCTTACTGCACCAACAAGGACGGCTTTGGCCCGGCCTGGGGCAACTCCCTGTTTGAAGACGCCGCCGAATACGGCTGCGGCATGGGCATTGCCTACGAACAGCGCCGTGGTCTGCTTGCCATGAAGGTTCAGGAAGCCCTGAAAGAAGAATCCGCTTCTCCCGAACTGAAGGCCGCCCTCCAGGGTTGGCTGGACAACAAGGACGATGCCGAAGGCTCCCGCAAGTACGGCGAAATGATCATGGCCAACCTGGAAGGCTTTGACAGCCCCCTGGCCCATGAACTGTGGCACATGGACGACCTCTTCACCAAGAAGAGCGTGTGGATCTTCGGCGGCGACGGCTGGGGCTACGACATCGGTTACGGCGGCCTTGACCACGTTCTCGCCAGCGGCGACGACATCAACGTGCTGCTGATGGATACCGAAGTGTACTCCAACACCGGCGGCCAGTCCTCCAAGGCCACCCCGCTTGGCGCTGTGGCCCAGTTTGCCGCCGCAGGCAAGCGCACCGGCAAGAAAGACCTTGGCCGCATGGCCATGACCTACGGCTACGTGTACGTTGCCTCCGTGTCCATGGGCGCGGACAAGCAGCAGGTGCTCAAGGCCTTCCGCGAAGCCGAAGCCTACAAGGGCCCCTCGCTCATCATCGCTTACGCTCCCTGCATCAACCAGGGCCTGCGCAAGGGCATGGGCAAGAGCCAGGAAGAAGCCAAGATGGCCGTGCTTTCCGGCTACTGGCCCCTGTATCGCTACAATCCCGAACTGTCCAAGGAAAAGAAGAATCCCTTCCAGCTCGACAGCAAGGCTCCTTCTGCTGACATTCAGGAATTCCTGGGCGGCGAAACCCGGTTTGCCTCTCTGGAAAAGATGGCTCCCGAAGTCTCCAAGAAGCTGCGCGCCGAACTGGCCGAAGCCTATACGGAACGTTACGCCATGCTCAAGCAGCTGGCTGACCTGCCCTACCCCGGCACCAGCGCCGAGTAGAGAGGCCTGACGTTATGACTACCCGCGCCCGCCAGCACCTGGCTCCTCTCCGGGGGGCAGCCCGTTGCTGCGGGCGCGGGCTACGTCACACGCTTGGGATCAAAGGTTAAAGGCCTGGGCGCGAGGAAAGCCCTCGCGCCCTTTTCGCGTTAATACCGCCAGCCTGCCGGCACAGCAGGGGAGGCACTATGCACAACGGTCTATACATCACCGCCACCGGGCCCATGACGGGCAAGAGCGCCATTGCCCTCGGGGCCATGCAGCTGCTCACCCGCAGCATGCGCAAGGTGGCTTTTTTCCGTCCCATCATCAACGAACCTTTGTGGGACGACCGCGACCCCGACATCCATCTGATGCTTGAATACTTCAAGCTCAAGATGGACTACGCCGACACCTTCGCCTACACCCAGCGCGAAGCCCGCCAGATCATCAATCAGGGTTCGCGCAATCTGCTCATCGAAAACATCATCCAGAAGTACAAAAAGCTGCTGGAAACCTATGATTTCGTTGTGTGCGTGGGCACCGACTTTCTTGCCAAAGACCCGGTTTTCGAGTTTGAACTCAATGCCGAAATTGCCGCCAACCTTGGCTGCCCGGTTCTCTTGGTCACCAGCGGCTACAATGTGAGCGCCGAAGACATTCGTGATTCGCTCCAGATCACCATGGACAGCCTTGAACCCTATGCACTGGACGTGGTTGCCACCATTGTGAACCGCCGCAACCTCACGCAGACAGAACTGGACGAATTGCGCGCCCATTTCAGCACGCAGGACAGCCCAGCCCTGATTTTCTCCGTTCCCAACGACCCCACCATCGGCCAGCCCACCATGGCTGACGTGAAAAAGGGCCTGGACGCGGAAGTGCTGTTTGGCGAAAAACGCCTGGACGCGCTGGTGGGCGACTACCTTATCGCCGCCATGCATGTGGACAATGTGCTCAACTACATTGCCAAAGACCAGCTCATCGTCACCCCTGGCGACCGCGCCGACGTGCTACTGGCCGCCATTGCCTCGCGCCTGTCGTCTTCTACTCCCGATATTGCGGGCGTACTGCTGACCGGGGGCATCCGTCCCTCCGAAAACGTCTGCAAGTTCATTGAAGGCTGGACAGGCTCGCCCCTGCCCATCCTGCTGACGCCGCACCACACCTACAAGGCCTTTATGGCCCTGCAAAGCATCATCGCCCCCATTGAACCGGGCGATCTGCGCAAGATCAACAGCGTGCTGGGCCTGTTTGAACAGTACGTCAACGGCAAGGAAATCGAAAACCGCATCGGCGGCGAGCGCAGCAGCCGCATCACGCCCATGATGTTTGAATTCGAGCTGATCCAGCGCGCCAAGGCCAACAAGATGCGCATCGTGCTGGCCGAAGGCACCGAGGAGCGCATCCTGCGCGCCACGGATATCCTTCTGCGCCGCGATGTTGCCGAGATCATCCTGCTTGGCGATGTGGAAGAAATCCGCTCCAAGGCCAGCGCCTTTGGCCTGGACATTGCCAAGGCCCGCCTCATCGACCCGGTGAAATCCGAGCTGTTTGACGACTACGCCAACACCTACTACGAACTGCGCAAGAAGAAGGGCATTACCCCTGAACAGGCGCGCGACACCATGACCGACGCCACCTACTTTGCCACCATGATGGTCAAGAAGGACGATGCCGACGGCATGGTTTCCGGTTCGGTCAACACCACGGCGCACACCATCCGCCCGGCCTTTGAATTTGTGAAGACCAAGCCCGGATTCACCGTGGTTTCCTCGGTCTTCCTCATGTGCCTCAAGGATCGCGTGCTGGCTTTTGGCGACTGCGCCGTGAACCCCAATCCCTCCGCGCAGCAACTGGCCGAAATCGCCATTGCCTCGGCCCACACGGCCAAGGTGTTTGGCATTGAGCCCCGCGTTGCCATGCTTTCCTACTCCACCGGTACTTCCGGCAAGGGTGCGGACGTGGACGTTGTGGTGGAAGCCACCAAGATCGCGCAGGAAATGGCCCCCGATCTCGCACTGGAAGGCCCCTTGCAGTACGACGCGGCCATCGACCCCTCGGTTGCCAAAACCAAGATGCCCGACAGCAAGGTTGCCGGTAAGGCCACGGTGTTCATCTTCCCCGACCTCAACACCGGCAACAATACCTACAAGGCCGTGCAGCGCGCTGCTGGCGCGGTGGCCATCGGGCCCGTGCTCCAGGGCCTGAACAAGCCTGTCAACGATCTCTCGCGCGGCTGCACCGTGCCCGACATCGTCAATACCGTGGCTATCACTGCGGTGCAGGCCGCTGCCGAAAAGGCCGCGCAGAAATAATTGCAGATATTCAGCCCCGGCTGACATGAGCTTTCGGCGGTTTGCCTGACAGGGCAAACCGCCGCATAAAGCCTGCCGCCGCAAAAACATTACTGACGCAAGGCATGCGCCACAAACTGCCGGCCCGCGATCAGAATAAACAAGTTCAAGGAAAGGAAGAGTTATGAAAATTCTGGTGATTAACGCGGGTTCCTCGTCCTGCAAATATCAGTTGCTGGAAATGGACACGCGCAGCGTGCTCTGCTCCGGTCTTGCCGAGCGCATCGGTCAGGAAGGCGGACGCCTCACCCACAAAATCGCCCCCGATACGGACAAGGAAGAAAAGCTTGTTCGCGAGGCCTTCTTCCCCACCCATGTGGAAGCCATGGAACTGGTCATCGCTCTACTGACCGACGCCGACAAGGGCGTTATCAAGGACAAGAGCGAGATCTACGCCATCGGCCACCGCGTGCTGCACGGCGGCGAAGCCGTGAGCGATCCCGTGCTGGTGAACGAACGTGTGAAGCAGATTGTGGAAGAATGCGCCGTGCTTGGCCCCTTGCACAACCCCGCCAACCTCATGGGCATTGAAGTGGCTGAAAAGCTCTTCCCCGGCGTTCCCAACGTGGCTGTGTTCGATACCGAATTCGGCATGGGCATGCCCAAGGAAGCCTTCATGTACGCTCTGCCCTATGAGCTGTACGAAGAACTGCGCATCCGCCGCTACGGCTTCCACGGCACCTCGCACAAGTACATTGCCAACGCCACTGCCGAGTTCCTTGGCAAGCCCCTTTCCGAGCTGCGCTCCATAACCATGCACCTCGGCAACGGCTCTTCCATGAGCTGCGTGAAAAACGGCAAGTGCTTTGACACCAGCATGGGCCTCACCCCGCTGGAAGGCCTTGTGATGGGCACCCGCTGCGGCACCATTGACCCGGCCATCGTGCCCTTTGTCATGGAAAAGAAGGGGCTCAGCCCCTCCGAAGCCGACACCCTGATGAACAAGAAGTCCGGCCTGCTTGGCCTGTGCGGCTACACCGACATGCGCGATGTGCATGCTCAGGTGGACAAGGGCAACGAGCGCGCCGAACTGGCCCTCAAGCTGCTCGTGCGCAGCATCAAAAAGACCCTTGGTTCCTACTTCTTCCTGCTTGAAGGCAACGTGGACGCCCTGGTGTTCACCGCCGGCATCGGCGAAAACGATGACATCGTCCGCGCCATGGTCTGCGAAGGCCTTGAAGCCTTCGGCATCAAGCTGAACAAGGAAGAAAACAGCACCCGCAAGCCCGGCGCGCGTATCATCACCACGCCGGACAGCAAGATCCCCGTGATCATCATCCCCACCAACGAAGAGCTCCAGATCGCCCTTGCCACGGTGGAAGTGCTGAAAAAGTAAGATCCCTTACTTTTGCCTTATTGCATGTCAAAGGCCGCCCCCGAAAGGAGGCGGCCTTTTGTTTTGTCGTGCGTTGCTCGCGTGAGTGCGCACCGCGCGTGGCTTCACCGCGAGCTTACCCTTAAATCACTGTGTCGGGATATAAAGCCTCATTGCAAAAAATCCAACCTTCCAGCCGCTAACGTATGGATTTGTATCCATCGTAGGTTTTGAGCTTGCCTGTGAGTTTGGGAGCGTCATTGATCAGCACGGGCACAGGGGTGCCGTTTTCGAGCTTTTTCAGCCAGGCTTCGGCCTTGCTGCTGAGCAGTTCGGGCTTGTCCTTGCCCAGTTGCTGCACTTCGGGCCGGGGCCACAAAAATCCGCCGTTTTCGTTACGTCCTTGCAGGAGGTAACGGGTATTGCCCTGCTGCACGGCCTTGGCCACAGTGAGCTTTTTCTGGTTCTGGTACAGGGCCACGGCTGCCAGAATACCGGCATCGTCCTTGCGGGCGCGGTTGAGCGCAAGGCCAACGGCGGTGTCGGCGTATTCGCTCACAAAGTTGAAATCGCCCTGAGAGTCAAAAGCCACAAAAACGGGGCCACGCCCACGGTACAGGGGGGCAATGAGCTTTGAAATACTCAATGTTTTGCCCTTGCCCTGGGTCTGCGCGTGAAAATCATCATCATAGGCATTGATGTACTTGCCGTTCTGTTCCTTGTTGGTCATGGCAAGTACGCCGTCCACGCCTTCAATGCCAAAAACTTCGGGGCTGACCGCAGCGGAGATGACATCAATAAACGAGGCAGAACACACCCAGGCGTCAAAGCCGTTGACTTCAAGCGCGTGGAACAGCTCTTGAATTTCAGGCGATACCGTTATGCCCTGCTTGTATGATACCGTGATCTGCCCGGCCTTGCTGCCCTTGTAGGCCGCAGGGCTCTGCCACTTGCGCTTTTGCCAGAAGGCAGGGTCAGCGCTGCCCTTGCGGTAGTGCACAAAGGCCTCGTGCGCCATGCCGTAAACCTGCTGGGGCGTCATACCCGTAAACCAGTAGGTGATCCAGGGGTAGGAAACAGAAACATCCATGGTGTCGCCAATGGCGTCATAAAGCCAGCGCGCCTTGGTGGCAAATTCCTTCCAGTCGTCGCTGGCCTGCATCTTCTGCATTCTTTCGCCGTAAACTCCGGCGGGGGAAACATAACCCTGCGCGTACAGCCGCTTGTATGCGGCAGCGGCATCGGCAGCAACCGTGGCAACCGTGAGATTGTTATATTCCTTGCCCAGATCCATGTTGATATCCGGCACGCCGGTGGTCAGCACGGCGTACATTTGCTCGGGCTTGACGGCAAAGCGCATGTGCTCCAGCTGATAGATTGCAAGCTGCTCTTCCACATCCAGAATGGAAACAGTGTTGTCAAAATCAAAAACAGCGTAAGGCCGGATGGAAGGATTATAGTTGGGGCTGCCCTTGCCATAGAGCACAAACATTTCATTGAGGCTCTGCCTGACGGTGGGATCCCACCCCTCGCGCTGCAACATGACAGTATCCGCTGCGCCAGCGGCGGAAGCCATGAACATCGCCACAGTAACCAACACACAGCACACCCATAATCTGCATTTTTGCATATCGTACACTCCTGCAATCATTTTTGTTCCCAGCACTGCCATGCCAAGAGAATAGCCCCAAGCCGCAGCTCAACATTTGAATTTTCACAGCTTGAGTAAACTTGTAAGTGACAAAAATGTTGCAGTTTGCGTGCCATTAATAAATTTTCAACAATTTGTTTTAATTACTAAAATATGCCAAGGCATCATAAAATGACGTAGTCTTGATACAATTCCGTAAAAAAGACATGCAAGTAAGACAAAATTGTAATTTTATGTATTTGTGGAATTATATGCTTTTCATACTAAAAAGGCCGCCCTGCGGACGACCCATCATGACGGCGCAGATGCTTCCCGACAAATTTAAAAGCAGCACATTATGCGGAAGGCTGCGGCATCGCCTCGTGCATGGCTTGCTCAAACTGCAGAGTATAGCTGTCCAGCTTCTTTTTCCGGTTGTAGTCGTTGGAGCTCTTCATATACAGGCCCCCGCCAGCGGCTACCACCAGCGCGGCAATACCGCCGAACTTGGCGCTCATATACAGGGCCTCGGGCAAACGGCGCGCAAGTTCATCCATGCTTTCTGTAAACAGATGCATGAGAAAGCTGAAACAGACCAGCCCAACCAGAAAGACTATGACGCTGACCTTGCAGACCTTTTTCAAAGGGTAGGATTCCAGGTCATACTCGGTAACGCGGCTCACGCCGCAGCGTTTCATCAAGGATGCGGCGTCCACAAAATCATGCTTCCAGCCTGATGTTTGGTTGCTTGCAGCATAGACTTCCAGAGCAGCACCATCGCCGCCCTCTGTGGTGCTGGCCGGGCCAAGGCAACCGAGCTTCAGGCAGTCCCCTACCGCGACAGGGCAGAAATCGGGAAGGGGCAACTGCGCCTCCGCGCCGTTTTCAAGCCGAACTACAGCGCACTGCCATTGCTTGCGGCCCCGAGGCATGCACAGTTTTGCACCACTGCCCAAAGCGATGTTCTGCTCCTGCGCAGAAGCCTGCCAGGGGGCAACTGCCAGCACATGGGCCTCAACGGCACATGCCCGAAAGACTCTGCCTTCAACTGTAAAATCCATGAAAACCTCTCTCCATAATGCGCCCGTGGGGCTTGCCCCTCTTTACCGGGGCAGCAGCGTTTCCTCAAGGGCAAGATCTACGGGAACCTCACGCGAGGGCAGCGACTTGTCTATGCGCACCGTGCCCGCAGGGGCGTTGCGCATAGGTTTGACGTGACGCACCTCGGCATACTGTATGCGCGCACGGGCGGCGTCGCGTTGCCAGCTTTTGCAGGCGGCCAGCGCCCCCGCCTCGTCAAGAGTGCGAGGCGGAACTTCCTGCCCGCCGTGGGCTCGGCGGATAATCACGTGCGAACCGGGGCCGTTTTCCGCATGCAGCCAGATATCGTGCGGGGCAGCAAGCTTGCGCGCGGCCAGATTGCCCTTGGAATCGCGCCCGCGCAGCAGCACAAACCCATCTGAACTTATGAACATCTGCACATTCTTAGGCAGGGTGGCGGCCATGCCAGAACCAGCCGCGCGCCCGGGGGAAGCCGCCTCATCGGCAGCGCCCGCAGTGGCGCCCAGCAGGCTGCCGGGCCGGGCCTGACGCAAGGAGGCCAGTTCGTCTTCCAGCGCCGCGCGCCGCACAGCCAGATGCTCCATGCCGCGTTGACCGCGCCGGGCCGAGTGAAAAAGGCGGGCCATTTGCTCGCGCACAGAATACCGCAGATCCAGCGGTATTTCCCGCGCCGGGCCGTGCGGGCCTTCCTCCACAGTGATGGAAGCCGCGCGAAAATCCCCAGGCCAGCGCCACAATTCGGCCTGAAGCGCCAGAGCGTCTGCCTGACAGGCCATCATCTTGCCAAGGCGGTTTTCTTCCTCGCGCAGTTTTTCCAGCAGCTTCGTGAGCTTGCGCGCGCGCCTGTCCAGAGGCTGGGCCGCCTCCCGCGCCTGATCCAGAGCCAGACGGGCAAGCACCATATCCTGCCCTGCCAGTTCGGTCAGATTCAAGGCATCCGGCCCGCAAAATTCAGCAATGGATGATGCCTCCGCATCCTTGCCCTGCAAGGCCCTTTGCTGTTCCGGGGGCAGAGGCCAGGCGCTTATGGCGAGCACTGGACGCGGCATGGCCGGTGCAGAGGCATTGTCGAAGCCAGGCGCGCTGGGGCCGTAGCAGAACACGTCACCGCCGCCAGCCCGCAGGTCTTCCAGCAAGGCCCACTGTTCCGGCTCTTCGAGGCAGGCAAGCGTTCGGCGCAGGGCGGGGGTAAGCACAGGCCACTGCCGCCAGTTGTTCAGGGCATCCGCCAGTTGCACAGGCTCAGGCCAGACGGCCTGCTCATCTTCCGGCGATTCATCCTCGGGCAGGAAGCGGAGCGAAGGCCCTTCGCGCAGATCAAGCAACAGCCAGGTCAGGCGCGGGGATTGCTCCGTGTCTGACTCACCCTGCCCCTGTTGCGGCAATGGCGGCAGTTGGGGAGCCTCTGCGCCGCCGCCAAGCAGCAGCCACAAACAGCGCTCGCTCCAGCGGGCCACGCAGGCAACAATACGCCGACCAGCGGCATATTTGCGCAGCCGCATGATGGGCGCTGAAGGCGCACGGCCCACGCTGATGCGCTGTGAGGTAATAAAACAGAACGGTTCCTTGCGCCCAAAGCGCAGGCAAAGCTGCCTCTTGCGCCCACCGCTGTAAACCATGAGAGCCAGCAGGCCATCAGCAGGTTCCTGAATTTTTTCCACCCTTGCGCCAGTGAGCAGGGGGGTGAGGTCTTCACAAAAACGGCGGAAAAGATGGGCATCCATAGAAAAAACCGGCTTAGGGGCAAAGTGAATGGCTGGGGAGTAAACAGGGGCAAGGCGGGGCAGACGGCCCGATCGGGAGGGAAGGTCTTAGCCTGCCAAAGACAAGGCCGCACAACATCCCCAGAGTGTGCGCGTACGAGCGGCAAACGCAGTTCCAGGCGCAACCGATGGCAGACCGCAGGCTGGCATAATTGCGCAGACGGTTTGGGTAACAGCCTCGCCAGCTCTTTCCATTGGCATGGTACGACCGTTGCGAACAGGCCAGAAGTCTCGCAGACCCAGTTCGCCAGACCCCCGCCGCGCGGCGGAACCACCGGGAGCCTGCCCGAAGTATGCATGCCGTCAGGCGCAAGCGGGAGTGCGCGAGCGCAGCGCCCGCCTGGCCGAAAGCAACAAAAACAGTGCCTTTAAGGCAAAGAAATGACGTTAATCGCCGCGAAGGTGTTCGTCTTCTTCCTGTTTGGCTTTGCAGTTAATGCACAAACGCGTCACAGGCCGGGCCTTGAGACGGGGAACGCTGATGTCGTCGCCGCAGTCTTCGCAAATCCCGTAGGTGCCATCGTCAATGCGGGTAAGGGCTGCCTGGATCTTGCGGATCAGGCGGCGCTCACGGTCACGGATGCGCAGGGTAAAGGCCCTGTCGGATTCTGCAGTGGCGCGGTCAGCCGGGTCGGCAAACACTTCGTTGCTATCCGTCAGTTCTTCCAGGGTGCTGTCACCCTTCTGCTTCGCTTCTTCAAGCATGTCGGAAAGAAGCTTGCGAAAGTATTCCAAATCCTTGTGATCCATTTAAATCCTCCGGCGGACGCCGCTGGGGGGCGCATGAACGGTCTACTAATAGGCCTTGCAGGAACATGCATGGAGCAAGCAATTCGCACCGCATATCCTGCGTTGGCCAGCCATGCGGCGGCATGGCCCGCTCAGAGCACCTCTCAATGAAAATGCTCTTTTGATGCAATGGACTCATATAGCTACATGCGCAATCTTTGTAAAGCTGTGCCCTCAAGATTACGCAAAGCATGCACTTTGGCGACTGGCGCAAACAGAAACCCCGGTTAAACCGGGGCTTAAGATGCGATAAAAGCACAGCAATAAGAAGCTATGATGACCGTTGCGCGGCAATCAGGCTCCAGTTGGATCGTCTTCCCGTCCGGCTTCAAGTCGCTCAGCCTCGTAGCGGGCTTCGCGGGCTGCTGCCTTGGCGGCATCCTGTGCGGCCTGCCGTTCGCGCGCTTCAGCGCGGATAACGCCCTTGATCTCGTCCCAGGCAGGCTCGTTCCACAAATCCTCGCAACGCTGCGTGGGAACGGATATGTCTGTGAATTCCTCGCCTCGGCGGGCGCGCACAAACACATCCCCGCCAGTGGCAACGGCCTTGGGCGCATAGGAGGCTGTCATCTGGCAGGCGGTGCGCAGCACGTCCTCGGGCCATAAGGCCCCGTTGCGGGCCAGAGCCAACGGCCCCGGCATGTCGCGCATGCGCAGGACAAGGTCGTCCGGGCCTGCGGCCGCGCCCAGCAGGTCGTTGTCCGCACTATTGCGCCCAACGCACAGCCAGTAGTGGTTCTGCCCCTCGCTGTGCCAGAACTGACGGCCAAGATTGGCAAGGGTAAAATCACTGGCGCTCGGCTCCGGCAAACGGGTAAGCACCAGCCAGTAGCGGCGGGCGTTCTCGCGCTCGGTCAGACGGCAGCCGCCCCCCGGAGTGGGGATTTCCTTGATGCCGTATTCCTTGGCAAGGTTCAGTTGCTCGGTGCGGCCCCTGCCCCAGATGCTCAGCAGGCGCGAGCGGTCCACAAGCCCGCTTTCTTCCACAGGGGTCGGCGGCAAATGCTTGGCGCACAGTGGCCGCAGCAGGATATCTGCCACGGCGGCATCGCGCATGATGACATTCAGCGTGTCGCGCCGTTGCGACATGGGGCGCTGACCCAGAACCTCGCCCGAAGCCAGGGCCTTGGCCCCCACGCTTTCCATATATTTGCGGGCCTCACGCAGCAGCAGTATTTTGCAGTCAACGCAGGGGTTGAGCACCTTGCCAAAACCGTGTTCCGGCCTTTGGCGCAGCATGGCGGCGAACTGGGGGCCGACATCCTGAGTAACAATATCGAGGTCGTAAATCTTGCGCCAACGTGCCGCCACAGCTTCGCCGCCAAAAAAGGGCGAATAAAAATGCAGGCAACGCACGGCAAGACCCTGGCGCTCAAGCAGTTTGGCTGTAAGCAGGCTGTCGAGCCCGCCGGAAAACAATACTATTATTTGGGGAGAATCGCTCATGCCCGCGCTTGTACGACAGCATGCGCCCGTGCGCAAGGGGAGCATGCTGCCTTGCGCAGCTTTTGCCTGCTTGCAATTATCATTATCAGGAATTATACTCAATTATTAACAGCACAAGCGCAGGCCCGCCGCCGATCTGGCATTTGCCTTGCTCGTCTTGGTCTGCTACACTAATGCGCTTGAAGATATTTTTACCCGGAGCAATGAGCTATGGCGAAGAAACCGGCCATGAGTCAGGAAAACGCGCGCGCCGAAGCCTTGGGCACCGCACTTGCCACCATCGAACGCAAGTACGGCAAGGGCGCTGTGATGAAGCTTTCCGACGATGCCCACGTCAATATTCCCGTGATCCCCACAGGTTCCATCGGCCTTGATCTGGCCCTTGGCGTGGGGGGCATTCCGCGCGGGCGCATCAGCGAAATTTTTGGCCCGGAATCTTCGGGCAAAACCACGCTGACCCTCCACATTATTGCAGAATGCCAGAAAATGGGCGGCACCTGCGCCTTTGTGGATGCAGAACACGCTCTTGACATTGCTTACGCCAAACGTCTCGGCGTCGTCACCGACGAACTGCTCATTTCGCAGCCCGATTACGGCGAACAGGCGCTGGATATTGCCGACATGCTCGTGCGGTCCGGTGCGGTTGACCTTGTGGTAGTGGACTCTGTGGCCGCGCTTATTCCGCAGGCCGAACTTGACGGCGACATGGGCGAAACACAGGTGGGCGGCCATGCCCGCCTTATGTCGCACGCCATGCGCCGCCTCACCGGCACCATTCACAAATCGCGCACGTCTGTGATCTTTATCAACCAGATCCGCATGAAGATCGGCGTGACCGGCTACGGCAGCCCAGAAACCACCACTGGCGGCAACGCGCTCAAGTTCTATTCTTCCGTGCGCCTTGATATCCGGCGCATCCAGACCCTCAAGGACAAGGAAGAATCCTTCGGCTCGCGCACCAGGGTCAAGGTGGTCAAAAACAAGGTTGCCCCGCCCTTCCGAAGCGCCATTTTTGACATTCTGTACGGTCAGGGCATTTCGCGCTCCGGCGAACTGCTTGACCTCGGCATTGAAGCCAAGATCATCGACCAGAGCGGCTCGTGGTTTGCATTTGGAAACGAAAAGCTCGGCCAGGGCCGCGAAAAAGTACGTGCGCTGCTGGATGAAAACCTTGATCTGCGCAACCAGATTGAAGCCAAGGTTGTGGAATTTCTGGGCCTGAACCCCAAGGAATTTGTACCCACAGAAGAAGACCTGGACGAAGGGGAAGCCCCCGCGCCCACTTACGAATAAAGGCCATTTTTTACCTGCGACCGCGCGCCTTGGTGGTGCGCGGTCGTTGTTCGCGCAGACCCCATTACGGAGCCAGTAAATGCTCACCGCCAAAGAAATCCGCAGCCGCTACCTCGATTTTTTCAAACGCCATCAGCATGAAATTGTCGAATCCGGCCCCATCATTCCGCCCAACGACCCCACCCTGCTGTTCACCAATGCTGGCATGGTGCAATTCAAAAAGCTCTTTCTTGGCGAGGAAAAGCGCGCATACAGCCGCGCCACCACCTGCCAGAAATGTCTGCGCGTTTCGGGCAAGCACAACGACCTTGAAAACGTGGGCCGCACAGCGCGCCACCACACGTTTTTTGAAATGCTGGGCAACTTTTCTTTCGGCGACTATTTCAAGCGCGAAGCCATTACCTGGGCCTGGGAGTTTGTAAGCAAGGAACTCGAACTTCCCAAGGAAAAGCTCTGGGTCACGGTGTTCCGCGAGGATGACGAAGCTGCGGCCATCTGGGCCGAAGTTGCCGGGCTGCCCGCCGACCGCATTGTGCGCATGGGCGAAAAAGACAACTTCTGGACCATGGGCGATACCGGCCCCTGCGGCCCCTGTTCCGAAATCTACGTGGATCAGGGCGAAGATATGTCTTGCGGGCCGGACTGCGGCATCGGCAAGTGCGACTGCGACCGGTTCCTTGAAATCTGGAACCTCGTGTTCACCCAGTTTGACCAGTCTGCCGATGGTACTCGCGTGGCACTTGCCAATCCGAACATTGATACGGGCATGGGCCTTGAACGCATGGCCGCCGTTGCCCAGGGCAAGCGCTCCAACTTTGACTGCGACCTGTTTCAGGAAATCATCCAGTACGCCGCCTCGCTTGCCAATGTGAGCTACAGCTTCAGCGCGCCCGACACCAACGATGTGGATACGGCCCTGCGCGTCATTGCCGACCACAGCCGCTCGGCGGCCTTCCTTGTGGCTGGCGGCGTGCTGCCCTCCAACGAGGGCCGGGGCTATGTGCTGCGCCGCTTGATCCGCCGCGCCCTGCGCTTTGCCACGCTCATTGGCGTGAACGAACCCTTCATGTACAAGGTGGCCCGCAAGGTTACGGAAGTGATGGGCGACGCCTATCCCGAGCTGACCGAGCATGCCGACTTTATCGCCCGCGCCGTGCATGAGGAAGAACAGCGCTTCTCCCTCACCCTGCAAAAGGGTCTGGAACTGCTGGACGAAGAACTGGCGACCCTCAAGGCCGCCGGGCAGACGCAGATTCCCGGTGAATTCTGCTTCAAGCTGTACGACACTTACGGCTTCCCGCTCGACATCGTGACCGACGTTGCCGAAAAGCGCGGCTTCACCGCTGACGCCAAGGGCTTTGAAAAGCACATGGGCGAACAGCGCAAGCGCGCCCGTGAGCATCAGAAAAAAGGCGGCCTGCTGGGTCAGGCTGACGGCGTAAACGTGTTCAAACCCCTGCTGGACGCTGGCGTAACCAGCACCTTTGTGGGTTATGAGCGCCTGACTGAAACCAGCCCCCTGACCCTGCTGCTCAATGCCGCTGGCGAAGAAGTGGCCGACCTCGGCGAGGGCGATACCGGCTACGCCATTACCGCTGCCACGCCTTTTTACGGCGAGGGCGGCGGCCAGGCTGGCGATATGGGCACGCTGGCGAGCACCTCCGGCGAGGCGCGAGTGCTGACCACCCACAAACCTGCCCCCACCCTGCTGGTACATGAGATTGAAGTGACCAAGGGCGAACTGCACAAGGGCGGCGAGGCCACCCTCAAAGTGGACGCCGACCAGCGCAAATCCACGGCCCGCAACCACACCTGCACCCACCTGCTGCACGCCGCCCTGCGCCGCGCGCTGGGCACCCATGTGAAGCAGGCCGGTTCTCTGGTTGACCCGCACCGCCTGCGTTTTGACTTTTCGCACATTGCGGCCCTCACGCCCGAAGAACTGGCGGCGGTGGAGCGCGACGTGAACCGCGCCATCATGGCCGACCAGCCTGTGGCCGCAAGGGAAATGCCCGTGGCCGAAGCCATGGCAACCGGAGCAATGGCCCTGTTTGGCGAAAAATATGGCGATATTGTGCGCGTGCTCACAGTTTCCGGCGCGGAAAAAGGCGAACCTGAATCCGTGGAACTGTGCGGCGGCACACACCTTGAACGCACAGGCGAGGCCGGGGCCTTCATGATCGTTTCCGAGAGCGGCGTGGCCGCCGGCACGCGGCGCATTGAGGCCGTAACCGGCTGGAACGCCTATGCCCAGGCTGTTGAGCAGCGCGCGGAACTTGCCGCGCTTTCGGGCATACTCAAGGCGCGCCCCGGCCAGTTGGCCGAACGCGTGACCGCCCTGCAAGGCGATGTGAAAAAGCTGCGCAAGGCCTCGGAAAAGGCCGCCGCCGCTCCTGCCACCGGGGCCGATCTGGCCGCCCGCGCGCAGGACGTCAACGGAGTGCGCATGCTGGCCGCCAAACTTGATAATGTTCCTGTGAAAGCCCTGCGCGAAGTCATGGACGATGTGCGCTCGCGCCTTACCGACAATGCCGTTGTCTGCCTGGCAACGGCCGAAGACGGCAAGGTTGGGCTTTTGCTTTACGTTTCCAAAGACCTGCACGGAAAATTCACTGCTCCTGCGCTTATCAAGGACGTTGCCGCTCCCTGCGGCGGCTCCGGCGGCGGCAGACCCGACCTGGCCCAGGCGGGCGGCACAAAGGCCGATGGCATTGACGAGGCCTTTGCCGTGCTGAAACAACGCATCGAACAATAAGGACAAGGCCATGATAGGCATTTCCAAGCTGTATTGCGGACAGGTCGAGCCTTCCGACGCCCTGCGTTACGGACGCGAATCTGGCAAGCTGCCCTCGCACCTGTTGCAGTTCTCCAAAGATAAGAAGCCCGTTGTGGTCTGGAACATGACCCAGCGCTGCAACCTTAAATGCGTGCATTGCTACGCCCACGCCATTGAGGTTGACGGCTCGGACGATATCAATACCGAGCAGGCCAAGACCATGATCGATGATCTGGCGGCCTACGGCGCGCCGGTCATGCTGTTCTCTGGCGGCGAACCGCTGGTGCGCAAGGATCTTGTGGAACTTGCCAGCCACGCCACCTCCAAGGGCATGCGCGCGGTTATTTCCACCAACGGCACGCTCATTACCAAGGAAAAGGCCCGCGAACTCAAGGAAGTGGGACTTTCCTACGTTGGCATTTCGCTGGACGGCATGGAAGCAGTGCACGACAAGTTTCGCGGCGTGCCCGGTGCTTTCAAAAAAGCGCTCGAAGGCATTGCCAACTGTCAGGCCGAAGGCCTCAAGGTGGGCCTGCGCTTTACCATCAACAAGCGCAACGTGTCTGAAATTCCCGGTATCTTCCGCCTGCTCAAGGATCTGGAAGTGCCCCGCGCCTGCTTCTACCATCTGGTGTACTCTGGCCGTGGTTCCGAACTGATCAAGGAAGATCTGGATCACGCCGAAACCCGCCACGTGCTCGATCTTATCATGGACGAAACCCGCGCCCTTTTTGACGCCGGCAAGCCCAAGGAAATCCTCACTGTCGACAACCACGCCGACGGCCCCTATGTGTGGATGCGCATGAAGCGCGAAGATCCCAAGCGTGCCGAAGAAGTGTTTGAACTCTTGCAGTATAACGAGGGCAACAGCTCTGGTCGCGGTATCGGCTGTATTTCGTGGGACGGCAAGGTTCACGCCGACCAGTTCTGGCGCGACCACACCTTTGGCAACGTGCTGGAACGCCCCTTCTCGCAGATTTGGGACGACCCGCAGATCGAACTGCTGCACAAGCTCAAGGACAAAAAGACCCACGTCAAGGGCCGTTGCGCCAAGTGCCAGTTCCTGAACATCTGCGGCGGCAACTTCCGCGCCCGCGCCGAAGCCTATTACGGCGACGAATGGGCTCAGGATCCTGCCTGCTATCTGACGGATGAGGAAATCGGCATCAAGTAGCGCTCCGGCGCGGCCCTTTTTCCGCTGAATGTGCAAGCATGGCGGCGCGCCCCGGTCGTAGCCCGCTACGTTCCGCCCAGGCGCGCCGCTTGTTTTTTATCCGGACACAAGGGCATACTGACACTGCGCAAAGCGCCCTGCAGCCGCTGTGCAAACAGCGACAGTGACGGATGCCGCGTCTTTGCCATACATAACATCAACTGCATCACCGGCAGCATTGCCGCACAGGCTGGCCAAACACCGACCTGCAACACGCAGAATAAAGGACAACAGCCATGACCACATTTCATAGAGGCCGCCGCCTTCGCGCCACTCCCGAAATCCGCACCATCATGCGTGAAACCCCTCCTGTGCTTGTTGAAGATCTTATTCAGCCCTACTTTGTCGTTGAAACAGACGACAAGGGCTTTCGTAAAGAAATAAGCTCCATGCCCGGCCAGTTCCAGCTCAGCCTTGCCGAGCTGGAAAAACAGGTGGAAAAGGCCGTGGATACGGGCCTGAAATCCGTCATTCTTTTCGCCATCCCCGCGCACAAGGACGAAAAAGCTTCTGGTGCCTACGCTGAAGACGGCATCGTGCAGGAAGCCGTACGCCTGCTCAAGCACCGCTGGCCAAAGCTGTTCGTTATTACTGACGTCTGCCTGTGCGAATACATGAGCCACGGGCATTGCGGCATACTCATGCCTGACGGCGAAGTGCTCAACGACGCTACCCTGCCCCTGCTTGCAAAAACTGCGGTAAGCCATGCGGCTGCAGGCGCGGACATGGTGGCCCCCTCCGACATGATGGATGGCCGGGTGGCCGCCATCCGCGAGGCGCTGGACGAAGGCGACCTTACGGCAACGCCCATCATGTCCTATGCCGTCAAATATGCCTCAGCCTACTACGGCCCCTTCCGCGAAGCGGCGGAAAATACCCCGGCCAGCGGCGACCGTAAATCCTATCAGATGGACCCGGCCAACGCCCGCGAAGCCCTGCTTGAGGCCTTTGCCGACCTTGAAGAAGGCGCGGACGCCCTGATTGTGAAGCCCGCCGGGCCTTACAGCGACATCATCCGCACCGTGCGCGACAATACAAGCGTGCCCCTGTGCGCCTATCAGGTGAGCGGCGAGTACTCCATGATCCGCGCGGCTGGCCTCAACGGCTGGATTGACGAGCGCGCCGTCATGCTGGAATCCCTCACGGGCCTGAAACGCGCCGGGGCGGATATGATCATCACCTACTTTACAGAAACCATCCTGCGCGAAGGACTGGCACGATAATGAGCAATCATCCTCACAACATGGGGCACCCCGGCGGCCATCCGGGCGGGCATCCGGGCGGACACCCCGCAGGCGCTGCGGGCAATCCTTCCTCCGGGCATCCCGACGGCATATCAGCCCCTCTGCGCACTCTTGAGGACGGTAGCCCCGCCTGTCGCCTCATCGCCTGGGAAGTTACCCGCTCCTGCAACCTGGCCTGCAAGCACTGCCGTGCCGAAGCCCACACGGAGCCGTACCCCGGCGAGCTTTCTACGGAAGAAGCCAAGGCCCTCATCGATACATTCCCGCAGGTGGGCAAGCCCATCATCATCTTTACCGGCGGCGACCCCATGATGCGGGCCGACGTGTACGAGCTGGTGGCCTATGCCCACAGCAAGGGCCTGCCCTGCGCCTTTTCGCCCAACGGCACCCTCATAACCCCCGAAAACGCGCAAAAAATCAAGGATGCTGGGGTCAACCGCTGCTCCATTTCCATTGACGGGCCGGACGCCGCCAGTCATGACAGCTTCCGGGGCGTACCCGGCGCGTTTGAAGCTTCGCTGCGCGGCATCGAATACCTCAAATCCGTGGGCGTGCCCTTTCAGATCAACACCACGGTAACGCGCAACAATCTGAGCAGCTTCAAAAAAATATTCGAACTGTGCGAGCGCATCGGCGCAGCCGCATGGCACATCTTTTTGCTGGTGCCCATGGGCCGCGCCTCCGGCCTGGCCGATCAGGTCATCACCGCGCAGGAATATGAAGACGTGCTGCACTGGCTGTATGATTTCCGCAAGAGCACCAACATGCACCTCAAGGCAACCTGCGCGCCGCACTACTACCGCATCATGCGCCAGCGCGCCAAGGAGGAGGGCATCAGCGTTACACCCGAAACCTTCGGCATGGACGCGCTCACGCGCGGCTGCCTTGGCGGCACGGGCTTCTGCTTTATCAGCCACGTGGGGCAGGTGCAGCCTTGCGGCTACCTTGAACTGAACTGCGGCAACGTGCGCGAAACGCCCTTTCCACAAATATGGCGCGAGAGCAAATACTTTTTGCAGTTCCGCGACCAGTCCTGTTACACGGGCAAGTGCGGCGTGTGCGAATACCACAAGGTCTGCGGCGGCTGCCGCGCCCGCGCCCACAGCATGGACGGTGACCACATGGGTGAAGAACCTCTGTGCACCTATATTCCGGCCAAACTGCGCCGCAAGGAAAACCCCTGAGCCACACGAGGAACGCCATGACGCAGCCCACGGCCCACGCGGCCACCCCTGCCACCACAGAAACGCTGATGGACAGCGTTGACCGCCAGCTGCTGGATATCATCCAGACAGGCTTTCCCCTCACCCCGCGCCCTTATGCAGATTTGGGCCAGATGCTCGGCATCGGTGAGGAAGAAGCGCTCGAGCGTGTGCGCGGTCTCAAGGCCCGCAAGATCATCCGCCGTCTGGGGGCCAACTTCCAGTCGGCCAAGCTGGGCTTTGTGTCCACCCTGTGCGCCGCCAAGGTGCCGGACGACAAGATGGACGAGTTTGTGGCGCGGGTAAACGCCTGCCCCGGAGTGACGCACAACTATCTGCGCGAGCATGTCTACAACATCTGGTTCACACTTATCAGCCCCTCGAGAGAAGAAAGCCAAGCCACGCTTGATGCCCTCACCGAGGCCACCGGCATTGCCATTCTTAATTTGCCTGCCACCAAACTGTATAAAATCCGTGTGGATTTTCGCATGGATGCAGACGCCTGAAAGAATGCTGCCCGCTAAAAACAGAGCCGGTGCTTTCGATTGTTCCGAAAGCACCGGCTTTTTTATGGATGGAGTTGCTGATTACCGCGCCATGAGCGCAAACACGCCCCAACCAAGATATTCCCTCGCATACTTGGCATAGCGCTTTGGCTCGTTGGTCAATTGGCTGCGAATTTCTTGGGCAAAATCGTCATCCGGATTCGCCTCAAGCCAGCGCCGCATGGTCAGCCACTTGGCAGCTTCGTATCTGTCCCAGCCATCCTGATTTGCCAGAACCATTTCCACAACATCATAGCCAAGATCGCCAAAGGATTCGATGAGCTCTGGCAGCATGAGAAAGTCGGCAATGGCAGTTGCGCCACAGCCCTGGGCAGCGTCTTCCGTGGCCGGCAGGTGCAGCCAATATGGCTCGCCAATGAGGATTACCCCGCCGGGGCACAGGCTTTGCCTCAAAAGCCCAATGGTGCCCGCAACGCCGCCGCCTATCCATGTGGCCCCAACGCAGGCGGCCAGATCAACCTTTTCAGCCGCAACGTAGCCTGCGGCGTCAGCGTGGATAAATTCCACCTGACCAGCAACGCCCAACTCTTGCGCGCGGAGCCGTGCCTGCCCGCAAAACAGCGGGCTCATGTCTATGCCAATGCCTGTAATGCCGTAATCTCGCGCCCATGTGCAGAGCATTTCGCCCGAGCCGCTGCCAAGGTCGAGCACACGGGTTCCCGGTTTGAGACGCAACGCAGCCCCAAGGGTCGCAAGCTTTTCTGAAGTATACGGATTATGGATGCGGTGTTCGCTTTCCGTAATGGTGAAAATACGGGGGATGTCCAGCACTGTAAGCTCCTTGTTGTATTTCATGTCGCTCTGGATATGGAGTGCTATACGCCAATAGTTAATTTGCATATTGCAAAAAATCAAAGGCATTTCATTCCATTTTCATGGTCAAGACATGCGTGTAGCCATTCATTGCGCGCCCACCATGCACAAGCATATTATGCAATACCGATGACAAGAGCATTCTACTTGTCATTTCAGAAATGAATAATCGCAAACCATCGATTATACATAAATCAGGCAAGAACTACCAGGCTAGACAATGAATTGCATGTTACCCAAGCATGTCCGGCAATGGAGAGGGAGTAAGAGCCGACCTAACGGGCCAACGCAATATCAAGCAAAAATCGCGCAAAGCGGGGAGGCACTGCCCGCTTGCCATAACTGCCCATCTTTAGTACACAAGCATTGCGTTGTTCCATTTAGTAAATCTCTAAACTTTTTCTCGTGGCTTTCCTCAACACATACGCCCGCGACCCCACGGCCCAGCCGTTGCAGCCGCGTAGCGCAGCGCACTTGAGGCTTGACGTCCAGCCAACGCATAAGGACTGTGCATGACCAGCACCCGTCGTTTTTGCCTGCCGCTCCGCACGCTCTTTGCTATCGCCGCCCTGCTTTGTGCAGCTCTTCTGTCACACCCAGGCGCTGCTGTTTCGGCCCCAGCCGTTCCGCCGCAAAGTTCCCTTGGCGTTTGCTCCGCCATTTTATACGACCTTGACCGCGACGCCATACTTTTTGAGCAAAATGCCGACCAGCGCATTCCCCCTGCCTCGCTGACCAAGATCATGTCCATGTTTCTTGCCATGGATCAGATCAACTCAGGCCTGGCTCGCATTGACAATACCACCATGATCAGCCGTAACGCGGCCCGCACCGGCGGCTCACGCATGGGCCTCAACGAAAACGAGCAGGTTACGCTTGAGCAGCTCCTCACGGGCATGGCTGTTTCTTCCGGCAACGACGCCAGCACGGCAATGGCCGAATATGTGGGCGGCTCCGTACCCGCGTTCATCAACATGATGAACGCCAAGGCCCGCGATCTGGGCATGCGCGACAGTTACTTTGTCAATCCGCATGGCCTCCCGGCCAAGGGGCAGTACACTACCGCTCGCGACATGCTGACCCTTGCCCGCGCCTATCTGCATGCCTACCCCGATGCGCTACGCTTCCATAACACCCATGTTCTGAACTACCGGGGCCGTGTCACCTGGAACAAGAATCCCTTGCTTGGGCAGTACCCTGGCGCGGACGGCCTTAAAACCGGCTGGATCAACGCCTCGGGCTACAACCTGGTTTTCACGGCACTCAAGGGGGACAAACGCCTGCTGGCCGTTATTATGGGCGCGCCCGATTCGCAAATTCGCAGCATTGAGGCCTTCCGCCTGCTGGATGCCGGTTTTGAGGTATGCAGCAGCGAGGCTCCCACAGTTGTGGCCGCTCTGGACACCCTGCCGCGCGAAAAATATCACCCCGACATCCGCAAAAATGCCCGCGAAGCATACCACCAGTTTGCCGGAAACGACCGGGGCGAAGGTGCCCAGACCGTACACCGCGCCAAGGCAACCAACCACAGCAAGCAGGCCAAGGCGACCAAGACGGCCAAGAGCAAAAAGAAGAACGTGGAAAAAGTCGCCCGTCAGCGCGGTAACGACAATGACGGGCAGGCAGCCCGCCGCGTTGCCAACAACGCCAGCTAAAAGAAAGGCGCTCAGCTGGAAATTTTGAAGGCCCGTGAACTACAAAGGTTCACGGGCCTTTCTTATAAAACCGCAGAAAGGAAAGACGTCCCACACTATTGCGCGGTGTAGCCGCCGTCTACAGTGTAACAACTGCCTGTAATGAACGATGCATCATCCGAAAGCAAAAAAGCCGCCAGTTTGCCCACCTCTTCCGGTTTAGCCATACGCTTCATGGGGTGAGATTCCGCCATCATCTGCCGAATGCTTTCCGGCAACCCTTTCATGCGGTCTGTATCAACATAACCTGGGGCCAGGGCGTTTACGCGTACACCTTTTTCTGCAAATTCCAGCGCAACAGATTGCGTCAGCCCCACAACGCCATGCTTGGCGCAAGTGTACGGGGCAATCCCCGGAATCCCCACCATGCCGTTGACGGCGGAAAGGTTGACCACCGCACCACCTCCGGTTTTGAGCATGGCGGGAATGGCATACTTCATGCCGTAAAAAACGCCGCTCAGATCCGTCTGAATAACCTCCTGCCAATCCGCCACGTCATAATCGCATATGGAGACGCCATGCGGCCCGGTTATGCCCGCATTGTTCACAAGATAGTCAATTTTTCCAAACTGTTCTATGACGGAATCAATCAAGTTTTTGACGGAAACGTGGTCTTTGACATCTGTAGTCATGGGGAAAACGCGTTGTCCAGACGGATCCATGTTCCGCGCCGTGGCCTCAATAGCTGCACTGTCCCTGGCAGTTATGACCACTGTAAGCCCGCAGTTATAAAGCTCCTGAGCGATGGCTTCGCCAACTCCGGTGGAGGCGCCTGTAACTATGGCAATATTGCCGCTGAATTTCATTGCTTATGCCTTTCCCTTGCCGGACGAAGCTACGATTTTACGGCAAAGTGCCGCAAAGACTTCGCGTTCCTGTTCCGACAAGGCGGTTTCGATGGTGCCCAACAGTTCTCTTCTAAATTTTTCCGCTCTATTAAGAAAATCCCTTCCGTCGGAAGTGATTGATATGTCGTAACTGCGCCTGTCGGTTCGGCTTTTGTTTTGAACAATGTAATTTTTATCCAAAAGCCTTTTGGTAAGCTTGGACGTGCCAGATTGGGAAATCCCACGCAGGGCGGCCAGCTCCGTGGTGGTTTTGCTGCCGTTCTGCGCAAGGGCATCAAGGATTTCGTATTGCGCGGTGGTGATGCCTTCAACATTGAGGCGGTTAAGAGTGCTGATTACCAAGCATTGAAAAGGAATATACGATTTTTCCAGAATGTCGTTTTCCATAAATACTCCATATACAGAACCGAGGAAATATATTCCTTGGTTGATATATGACTGTATCATGTATTTAGTCAAGAGCACTTCGCGCCCCAGGTGTCGCCTCAATTAAGGCTGCCTAGGGAGGTAACATTCTTAAAATTTGTGGGATGTTGCTGTGCTGAAAAGAGAATCAGCCCCTGTCCAGCACACGGAGCGACACGGCTTCGGCAAGGTGCCGCGTTGCGATGTTGGCGGCATCGTCCAGGTCGGCAATGGTACGGGCCATGCGCAGCACTCTGGCGCATGCCCGCGCGGAGAGGGAAAGACGGTTGACCGCAGCCTCCATCAAGGCATGGCCTTCGGCATCCAGCGCGCAATGCTGATCGAGCAGCGCGCCGGAAAGTTCCGCGTTGCAGCGCGGGCCATCGCTGCCGTAACGCGCCCTTTGGGTTGCCCGGGCCTTGAGCACGCGCTCGCGCATCTGTGCGGACGAAGCGCCGCGGCCTGTGCCGCGAAAATCCGAATAGGCCACGGCCGGGACTTCCACATGCACGTCAATGCGGTCAAGCATGGGGCCGGAAAGCCGCGACTGATAGCGTACCCGTTGTTCCTCACGGCAGGTGCACTGGTGCGTGGGGTCGCCGTAATAGCCGCAGGGGCAGGGATTCATGGCCGCCACCAGCATGCAGGCAGCGGGAAAGTTCACGCTGTGCGCGGCACGCGCAATGGCCGCCACGCCGCCTTCCAGGGGCTGACGCAACGCCTCAAGGGCCGTTTTGCGAAATTCCGGCAGTTCGTCCAGAAACAATACCCCTCGGTGGGCAAGACTCACCTCGCCGGGGCGTGGATACCCCCCGCCACCCACCAGCGCCACGTCGGATATGGTGTGGTGCGGCGCGCGAAAGGGCCGCACACGCATAAGCCCGGCCTCCGGCGGCAGCTTGCCCGACACGCTGTAAATTTTGGTGACTTCCAGGGATTCTTCAAAGTCCAGAGGGGGCAGAATAGTGAGCAGGCGCTGGGCCAGCATGGTTTTGCCGCTGCCGGGCGGGCCGATGAGCAGCACGTTATGGCCGCCTGCCGCAGCCACTTCCAGAGCGCGTTTGGCGGCCTCCTGCCCTTTGACCTCGGCATAATCCTGCCTGTAGGCCGGTGCCTCAAGCATATCGGCCACGGGTTCGCACAGCGGCTCCAGCGGTTCTGCGCCAGCCAGAAAGGCAGCGCAGCGGCCAAGGCCCTCGGGCGCGAACACCTTGAGCCCGCGCACCACCGCAGCTTCCGCGCCGTTGCCGGGGGGAATCACCAAGCCTGCAGCCCCCTGCTGGCGCGCCAGCAGGGCCAAGGGCAGCACGCCGCTCACCGGGCGCAGCGCGCCATTGAGCGAAAGCTCGCCCGCCAGATACATGCCCTGCAAAGGCTCCGCAGGTATAATGCCCGCAGCGGCCAGCAGCCCAACGGCCAGCGGCAGGTCATAGCTTGCGCCGCTCTTGCGCCGCCACGCCGGGGCAAGATTTACCGTAATCCGCGCCGGAGGCAGCTTGAAGCCGCAGGCGCGCAAGGCGGCAAAGACCCTGTCCTTGGCCTCGCGCACCGCTGTTTCCGCCAGCCCCACCATGGTGAAGCCGGGCAGGCCCTGCCGCACGAAGTCCACTTCCAGTTCCACGGGGTAGGCATCCACACCTTCAACCCCGCCGCTGTTCAAACGGACAACCATGCGTTCTCCTTGAGCCTGCAAATGATAAGCGGCGCGGATTATTGCATCTACCCACGCCGCAAAAATCTTGCCGTCAGACGCACCGGGCAAATCCCATTCGCGCCTGCAAGCAGAATGTACCGCCAGATGCTATTGCACGGCCTTGCCGATGCGATCCCAGCGGATATCGCCCAGACCGCCCCACGACCAATAGATGCGCCAGGCTTTGGCGCGTATGGCGCTGCGGTCCACAAGGCCCCAGAAGCGCGAATCCATTGAGTTGTCGCGATTGTCGCCCATGACAAAATACTTGCCCTCAGGCACGGTGATCGGGCCGAAATTGTCGCGCACCGGCTGGATGCGGTCAGGCTCGGTAAAGCGGATGTAGGATTCCTTTACCGGCTCGCCGTTGCGGAACAGCTGCTTGTTGCGCACCTCAATGGTATCGCCGGGCGTACCGATGATGCGCTTGATGTAGTCCACGCTGGGATCATTGGGGTATTCAAAAATGATAATGTCACCCTTGACCGGGTCGCTCCCCTTGTAAATGTAGGAGTGGGTAAAGGGAACCTTGATGCCATAGGAAAACTTGCTTGCCAGCAAATGATCGCCCACAAGCAGGGTTTTAACCATGGATTCCGAAGGAATCTTGAATGCCTGCACCACAAAGGTGCGGATGACCAGAGCCAAAATAAGCGCGACGAACAGAGCTTCGCCATATTCCCGCCACAGGGGTTTTGGGGGGCGCTGTGATTGCAGAAGCATTGCCATGTGCGAATATTCCTCATGTGCCTTTGGGGCTGGTGAGCGTTACATTTTCGGTCGCAAAGTATGCCCTGATGCGAAAGTAAAGGCAAGGAGCTGTGCTTCTTCTCCCTGCGGTTCAGCAAAAAACAAACCCCCGCCCGGCATCAACCGGAACAGGGGCCTGTTCAGCAATCACAGTGCGTTGCCGCTATGGGGCCTGGAGCAGGCTACCTTGCAAGATTCGGCTGCTCCGCGCAGATTTTGAAAAATCCGCGCCTTAAAATACTCTAGTGGAGGCGCAGGGCAAAGTTGACTACAAAGCACAGGGCAATGACCACCATCACCACATTAAGATCCTTGATACGGCCAGAAAGAACCTTGATGCCGACCCAGCTCACAAAGCCAAAGCCAAAACCCGTGGCGATGTTGAAGGTAAGCGGCATGCTGATGATGGTCAAAAAGGCGGGCAAGGCAACGGTAAAGTCCTTGAACTTGATGCGCCCCACTTCCTGCATCATCATGGCGCCCACAATGATCAGCACCGGGGCCGTGGCATAGGCCGGAGCCATACCAATCACAGGCGCAAAAAACAGGGTGAGGAAAAAGAGCACCGCAATGGTCACGGCGGTCAGCCCAGTGCGCCCGCCCTCGACCACGCCCGCCGCGCTTTCAAGATAGCTGGTGGATGTGGTCGCGCCCATGACGGCGCTGGCCATGGTGGCGATTGAGTCGGAAATCAGGGCCTTGTCCAGATTTTCAATGTGCCCGTCTTCACGAATGAACCCGGCTTTCTGCGAAAGGCCGATGAGCACGCCCATGTTGTCGAACAGATCAACCATGGTCAGGGTAAAAATGATGGAGATCAGGCCGTGGTGCAGCGCGCCCTTGAGGTCCATCGCCATAAAGGTCTCTGTGGGCAGGAGCAGGGATGTGTTGATGATGCTGCCCTGCGGCATATGCGGCCCGTTCAGCACCATGTCCGCCGCCGCAATGGCCACGATGCCGATGATCATGGCTCCCGGCACGCGCAGTGCAAGCAACGCGCTGATGAGAAAAATGCCCACCACCGAAAGCAGGGTCTTGGGGTCGCCCAGGTTACCGAGGGTCACAAAGGTGGCCGGGCTGGCCACCACGAGGCCGCAGCTCTTCATGCCGATAAAGGCGATGAACGCGCCAATACCCACCACGATGGCGTACTTGAGATCCATGGGAACGGCGTTGATGATAAGCTGGCGCACCTTGGTGACGGTGAGCAGCAGAAAGACCACACCAGAAATGAACACCGCGCCAAGGCCGGTCTGCCATGTATAGCCCGCAGGGCCGCAAACGTAGTAGGCAAAAAAGGCCGTGATGCCGAGGCCGGGCGCTACGCCCACGGGGAACTTGGCCCACAGGCCCATGAGCAGCGTTGCGATGACGGTAATCCAGATGGTGGCCGCCACGGCGGAATCCTTGGGCATACCGGCGTCAGCAAGCATGCTGGGAACCACAAAAATGAGGTAGCACATGGCCATAAAGCTGGTAAGGCCAGCCCGTAACTCGCGCCGAACCGTGCTGCCTCTGGCCGCAGGATTAAACATTTTTTCCAGTATGCCCATGACATCCTCCTCTTGTTGCCGCACCGCGCGCCCAATATATCAAGTTGTTTTGCGCCGGGGCAGCAGCCCCCATGCCGTTAATCTCTTTGGTTTGCCCTTTGCAGCGCCGCCGCTTCCGGGCCTCGCCCCTTGCCTGTGCCAAGATCGAACCTGAACCACAGCCGGGGCGTCCTACCCCTCTACCGCCAAATTCTGTTCATCTTATAGAAAATACGGCGAAATCCGTAATTTTCGCCGTCTGTTCGTATTGTTGGCCCGCCAGCCGTGCAGCGGGACAAATACTCTACCCCAGAAAGGCCCGTATACCGGTAAAAATCACCTGCGCCGCTATGGCTGCCAGCAAAAGCCCTGTCAGCTTGGACAGCACGGCAATGCCCGTGCGGTGCAGGGCGCGTACCACGCCATCGGCCATACGCAGCAGCACAAACATGCCAAAGGCAGCGGCAAGCAGTGAAAACACGCCCACCAGCACCTGATGCATCTCTGTGGCGGACGCGCCCATGACCATCACCGCGCCGATGGAGGCAGGCCCCATGCCAAGCGGTATGGCCAGCGGCACAACGCTGATGTCGCCCTCCTTGCCGGAAAGCGCATCCTTGCCATCATCGTTCATGAGGGAGACTGCCGTAAGAAAAAGCAACACGCCCGCGCCGATACGGAAGGCATCAAGCGTGAAGCCGAAAAGCGAAAACAGGTGTGGGCCAAACAGGAACAGCGTTACGCCGATAAGAAAGATGGCCGCAGAGGTTTTGGCGGCCACCATGGATTTCTGTTTTTTATCAAAGCCCTTGGTGCCGCTGATAAAAGCGCTCAGCACGGCGGGGGGCGTCATGAGCGCATAAATTTTGATGCTCGTGCCCACAACTTCAGTAAAAAATTCCATGCGAACTCCCCTTCCTGGGCGGAAGCCTGGCGTTTGAGCAACTGCCTGCCCTGCACGAATTGTTGCAAAAATCCGCGCCATGAAATGCCTGCAAAGCACGATGTCTGCCTGTTGCCCCAATCGTTGTCCTACAGGGAGTAGCCCCTGAAGACAGCTTGGAGGCCTTGCTGACAGGCAAACATCTCAAAAGAAAAACACGCCAAGGAACATACGCCGCGAAAGGCCAGAATTTATGAAGGCGGGAGTATGTCATGCAAGGGGCGTCATGTCCATAGCGTCAGCCCACCTGAACCTGAAAATTCCTGCACTGGCGCGCCCTGCACGGCATGGTGCCCGCAAAAACGGCAATCGCTGCCTGTATGCCAGCAACATTGACCACGGTTTCAAATGCAAACAACAGACCCTGCCGTTCCTGCACACCTCTGGGCGCGCAAGAACGACAGGGCTTGTCAATTTGAGGCAGGGCCACAAGCCGCGTTAGTGCCCCACGCTGACGTCTGTCACCACCTGACCCTTGGGTTGCACATTGAGGCCGCAGCCTCCAAGGCTTACCAAGGCGGCGCACAAGGCCACGCTTAGCAGGAGCAGCACCGTGGGGCGCAACAACCTGCGGCCTTTAGTCACGGGGTTTCTCCTGCGTGATGCGTGCGCCAGCCTGCACATCCTGTGTAATCCACACATTGCCGCCGATAACGGCCCCCTTGCCCACTGTCACGCGGCCAAGAATCGTGGCCCCGGCGTAAACAGTGACGTTGTCGCACAGTATGGGATGCCGGGGGTTGCCCTTGGTGAGGGTTCCATCCGCATTTTTGGGAAAGGAAAGCGCGCCCAGGGTCACGCCCTGATACAGGCGGCAATTACGCCCGATGATGCAGGTTTCACCAATAACCACGCCTGTGCCGTGGTCGATGAAAAATTCCTCGCCAATGGCCGCGCCGGGGTGGATGTCGATACCCGTTGTGCCGTGGGCCATTTCAGAGATGATGCGCGGAATGACCGGCACCTTGAGCTTGTAGAGCTCGTGGGCAATGCGGTGGTGAAACATGGCCCGCAGCGAAGGATAGCAGAAAATGGTTTCGCCTGGGCTGGTGGCCGCAGGGTCGCCCTCATAGGCGGCCTTGGCATCGCCAGCGAGCAGACGGCGTATTTCCGGCAAGCTGTCCATAAATGCCAGAGCGGCCTGCTGGCCCTCTGTTTCGCACGAGGTGCAGGGGATGCCCAGCCCCTCGCAACTGAAGCAGAAGCCGCGCACGATCTGCTCGCCCAACAGGCGGTGTATGCTGTCCAGGTTGGCGGCAAGGTGATAGCGCATGGATTCGCGCCGCACAGTGGCCGCGCCAAAATAGCCTGGAAAGATAGCGGCGCGTAGACGCTCCAGTATTTCGGAAAGCACCGGCAAAGATGGCATGGGCGCGCCCTGCCCCGAGCGGTGCCACACGGTGCTGAGCGAATCTTCCCGGCAAAGGCGTTCAACAACGCTGTCTATGAGGGGCATGCCGATCGTGGTGATGTCCTGCTTTTTGTTCATGGCAAAATCCTGCGGAAATATTCGGTTACGCTTGAACCCGTGGGCGGCTCAGGCCGGCTGCGGGCGTCCCGGTAATTCTTATCAGCCTACATGGAGTTGCCCGCTGCCGCAATGGGCAGCCAGCGCCGCTACAGAAAATACACAATAAATCACGCCCTTCGTTAAAACTTTTAACGCAAGCAGGCGCGCCACACCTGAAACGACCTTAAATTCTTTCCCAAAAGCGCTGCATTCAGAGGATATCCCGCACACCGCACGGTCAGAAAAACATACTGCCCCGTTGTTATTCAGTAAGCACGCTCCTGGCATAAGCAAGGGCGCAGCCGCAGCTTAAATCCATAAAACAGTTTTCAGCGTTTATTCCGGCTATTTTGCCTGCCCGAATCCGGCAAGTTGGCAGATGGCAGGCGAACGGCTGGCAGACGTGCCGCCGCCATCCCCCAGATTGGGTGCCAACTGCCACGCACAGGAACAATCCCGCCACAGACCGCCATACTGGCAAACAAAGCCATGCGCAACGCCTCGAGCCATTACTCGTTTCCATTCCCGCTGTTAATTTTTGCAACCATCACGTACGCAATATAAACAGCTAGTGGGGATTTCAAGCCTCCGTATTTTAGAAAAATATACATAACTATCTAAAAAACATAACCATATATTATGTGGCATGATTGCTGCTTAATTATGAACAATTCGTAACAAGTGCCCCAAGCTCCAGGCAAATGACGGCTCAGGTTACGTCAAAAAGGATAAATTTCGCGCGGAGTGTCCGCGATTTTATTGAATATGTTGTCGCTGTCTTGCTGGACGCACATACCATCGGCAGGCGTTTGGAAGGACAAAAAATTTTGCACACCGCGCCAATGCGGTTAGCGAGGAGAAAAAATGCTGACAAAAGAGGATATTCGCACACATATCGCTGCATTTATCGGTGAAAAAAACATGCTCACCAAGCAGGAAGACCTCGTTTGCTACACCTACAACGCGGGCGGGGCGGCCCCATCGGCCTTTCTGCCCATTCTGGTTGCACTGCCCATCACCGCCGAAGAAGTTTCCAAGATCGTCGGCTTCTGCAATGAACACAAAATCAGCGTGGTCACCCGTTCGCAGGGAAGCGGCCTCAGCGTCAACGCCATTACAGAAAGCGACTATTCCATCATCATTTCGCTGCAACGCATGAATTCCATCACTGTGGAGCCGGAAATCCTGATGGCTGTTGTTGGCCCCGGCGCAATCACCGCTGACATCAAAAAAGCCGCCGCCGCGCACAGCCTCATGTATCCGCCGGATCCCGCCAGCTTCACTTTTTCTTCCATCGGCGGCAACGTGGCGACCGATGCAGGCGGCCTGCAGTGCGTCAAGTACGGCACCACCAAGAGCTACGTTACGGGCATGCAGGTAGTGCTGGCTTCGGGCGAGATTATCCGCGCTGGCGGCAAATGCATCAAGGACGTGACCGGCTACAACCTCACCCAGCTGTTCACGGGTTCCGAGGGCACTCTTGGCGTCATAACAGAAATCACCCTCAAGCTCATTCCCCTGCCGCAGGCAAAACGCGCCATGCGCGTTGCCTTCAACAACATTGAAAACGCCGCCAAGGCTGTTTCTGCAATCATGACCAGCGGCGTTGTGCCCTCCATCATGGAATTTCAGGAACAGACCCTGATCCGCGCTGTTGAAGACTACACCCATGCGGGCCTGCCCGTGGATGCGGGCGCAATGCTGCTCATCGAAGTGGACGGCGATGTTTCCACCCTCAAACCGCAGGTGGAGGTCATCCGCCGGGTGTGCGAGCAGCTGGGCATGGTCGATTTTCACGTGGCAGAAACTGCGGAAGAGGCCGAGCAGCTTTGGGTTGCCCGCCGTTCCGGCCTGCCCGCCCTTGCCCGCGTGGCAAAGGGACGCTTGGGCGGCGACCCGGCTGTGCCCATCAACAAGCTCGCCCAGGCCGTGCACATGCTCTTTGAAGTGGGCAAAAAGCACGGCATCAAGGTGAGCTGTCAGGGCCATGCGGGCGACGGCAACATTCATCCTCACTTCTTCTTCAACTCTGATGAAGAAAAGAAAACAGCCGCCAAGGCCCGTTCCGAATTCCATTACGAAATCATCAAGATGGGCGGGACAGTTTCTGCGGAACACGGCGTGGGCCGCGAAAAAGCGCCCTACATCACCAAGCAGCTGGGCGAAGCTCAGGTCGGGGCCATGCGGGCCATCAAAAAGGCCCTTGATCCCAACAATATCCTGAATCCTGGCTGCATCTTCGGAGGCCAGGCATGAGCAAGTCCCTGGACGAATTGAAAGCAGCCGCCCTCAAATGCACCCGTTGCGGGCAGTGCCTCACCATCTGCCCAGTTTACGGCAAGACATACGAAGAATCCAATTCTTCGCGCGGCAAGCTTTTTCTGCTGCGTTCTCTGGCAGACGGCACGGTAAAGCCCACCAAGGAACTTATGGAACTGGCCGCCCGCTGCACCCTGTGCATGCGCTGCAAGGCCATCTGCCCTTCCGGCGTCAACACCACCGACCTGATCATGGCCTTGCGCCGCAAGATGGCGGAAGAAGGCCAGCTGCCAGCCGCAAAGACCATAGCATTCAAAGCTGTCACCAAGGGTCGGCTGTTTGATATGGCCTTGAGCCACGCCAAACCTTTTCAGTCCATACTCTTCAAAAATACTGAAAACGGCGCGGGCAAGGTTTCACGCATTCCCATCCCCGCCGCAGGGCTGAACCTGCGCCGCGTTGTCCCGGCCCTGGCCGACAAGCCGCTGCGCAAGGTCATGCCTGCCGTCAGCAGCCCCAAGGGCTCCGCCCGTGCGCGGGTGGCCTTTTTCCCCGGCTGCATGCTCAACTATGTCTACGTCAATGCGGGCAAAGCCCTCATAGACGTGCTGGTGGCCAACGGCGTGGAAGTTCACCTGCTGGACAACCTCCAGTGCTGCGGCACACCGCTGTTTTCATCCGGCGATTTTGACGGCGCGGCCCTGCTGGCTGAAAACAACGCGCGCATCCTTTCGCGCGGCAGCTTTGACGCCGTCATCACCGGCTGCGCCACCTGCGGCTCGGCCCTCAGCAAGGAATACGGCGAGGTGCTGCAAAACAGCGACGCGCTTTCTGCGTGGGAGGGATTCAAGGACAAGGTCTTCGACTTTTCCGACTTCCTCACCAGGCTTGGCCCCGCGCCCTATGTGCAGAACGTCCCTCTCAAGGCGACCTATCACGATGCCTGCCACCTTGTGCGCGGCATGGGCGTCTCCAAGCAGCCCCGCAGTCTCATCCGCGCCATACCCGGCCTGCGCTTTGTGGAGATGAGCCGCCCCGATGTCTGCTGCGGTTGCGCGGGCACGTTCAGCGCCACCCACTATGACCTGTCCCAGCAGATTCTGGCGGATAAAACCAGCGACATTCTGTCCACAGGGGCAGATGTTGTCGCCACTGGCTGTTCCGCCTGCAAGATGCAGCTCATCGACGGTTTGAGCCACCGCGGCGCAAACATTCGCGTGCTGCACACTGCCGAACTGCTTGCCAAGGCATATGGCCTGTAACAGGGCCATGCCGCGTCCCCTACGCGGCATCCCTTGCGAGCATGCTTGCTGTTTTGATTGAGCCATCTGCACAACGAGCATGCCCGCAGGGGAAACAGGATCTGATCAGTCGCGAAATACTTGTAACTCCCTGCGGTTTAATCTTTTGCGCGGGAATAAGGGGTCAGCCCCACACAACGTTAACTTTCGCAACACTGCCGAACACATCGTTAACAAAACAATCCAGCCTCTGGAAAAAAGAGAAGTAATTTCAGCGCAGTGCAGTAATTAATTATTTGGCACAATATTTGCTAAATTACAGACTGCAACTCTTGGATAATGGCAGATAAATACGCTCTCAAGCGCTTGTATTTTTCATATAAAAAAGAAAACTACAGCCACTCAAACTGCAATTAATGCCGTGAAATTCGACAAATGAAGTTGTTTTGCACAAAGCAGTACACATCAATTTGAGCAATGGCAGAATAATTACTGGTGGCACCACAACGGAAACGAGGTTTAGAAAGGCAATGAAAAAACAAAGCAAGCTCATCCAGGGTAACGCCGCCATCGCCCAAGGCGCATTCTACGCAGGAGCGCGGTTTTACGCCGGGTATCCCATCACCCCTTCGTCCGAAATTGCTGAAATCGCCTCGCGCGAGCTCCCCAAGCTCGGGGGGATTTTCATGCAGATGGAAGACGAACTGGCGAGCATGGGCGCCATTGTGGGCGCATCACTGGCTGGCGTGAAGTCGTTCACCGCCACCAGCGGCCCCGGTTTTTCGCTTATGCAGGAAAACCTCGGCATGGCGACCATGGGCGAAGTACCTGTGGTGGTGGTGAACGTGCAACGTTCCGGCCCATCCACAGGACTTGCCACCAAACCGGCCCAGTCCGACATCATGCAACTGCGCTGGGGACGGCATGGCGACCAGGAAATCATCGCGCTGACCCCGGCTTCGGTGCAGGAATGCTTTGACCTGACGGTCAAGGCCTTCAACCTGTCCGAGAAATACCGCGTGCCGGTCATCATGGCTCCGGAAGAAGTCTGCGGGCACATGCGTGAAAACGTTGTCATTCCTGACCAGGGTGAGGTGGAGGTGGTTGACCGCAGCCAGCCCACCTGCGCCCCCGCAGACTACATGCCCTTCTGCTTTGACGAAGGCGCGGTTGCCCCTCTGGCCAGATATGGCAGCGACTATGTTTTCCATGTCACCAGCTCCATGCATGGCGAAAACGGCTTTAGCTGCAATACGCCCGAAAATGCCGGACGCAGGGTCGCCCAGCTGCACACCAAGATTGCCAAGGGCCGTGATGAAATCGTCATGACGCGCTACTTCGGTAAAGAAGACTGCGAAACCCTGATCATTACTTCCGGCGTGGTCACCCGCGCAGCCCGCAGCGTGGCGCAAGAGGCCAATGCCAGCGGCGGCAAGGTTGGCGTTCTCCAGCTGCAGACTCTGTGGCCCTTTGCCGATGTGGAAGTGCGGGAAGCCGCACGCAAGGCCAAGCGCATTGTTGTTGCTGAAATGAACTATTCCGGCCAGCTGGCTGGAGAAGTGAAAAAGTATGTGCCGGATCCTTCGCTGGTTGTTGGGGTTAACAGCTACAACGGCAGCATCATGACCCCGGCCCAGATCGCAGCCGCCTTGAAGTAAAGGAGAAATACAATGGCACAGGCTATTTCACGCTCGCTTCTTAACAAAGAGGCACTGCCGCTCATGTGGTGTGCGGGCTGCGGCAACGGCATTGTCCTGAACGCGCTTTTGTGCGCCATGGACGAGCTGAATTTCAAAAAGGAAGACGTTCTTGTCGTCACCGGCATTGGCTGCTGGGGCAAGGCCGATGATTATATTTCCGCCAATGCCCTGCATACCACGCACGGGCGCGCCCTCACCTTCGCCACCGGCGCCAAGGCGGCCAACCCCAATCTCCACGTCATCGTCCTCATGGGCGACGGCGACGGCACCACCATTGGCGGCAACCATCTTATCCATACGGCCCGCCGCAATATGGACCTCACTGCCATCATTGTGAACAACCTGAACTACGGCATGACCGGCGGCCAGTACTCGGCAACCACGCCCAACGGGGCCATCACCAGCACGTCTGTTGGCGGCAACCCCGAACGCGGCTTTGACGTGTGCGATCTGGTGCGCGCGGCAGGGGCCAACTTTGTTGCCCGCGAATCCGTCACCAGCGGCATGCGCCTCAAAAACCGCATCGTTGCCGGTATTCAGAAAAAGGGTTTTTCGCTTATCGAGGCCATGAGCCCCTGCTCCACCCTGTTCGGCCCCCGCAACAAGATGAAGCAGCCTGTGGATATGCTGCGCAATCTCAAGGAAAAGGCCGTTTCCCAGGCCAAGTTTGATTCCATCGAGAATGCCGCGGATCTTGGCTACTTTGTCACCGGCGTCATCGCCGACAAGGACGTTCATGATTTCAACACTCGCTACGAGGCCGAGCGCGCGGTGATCACGGCCGCCAAGGGAGGAAAGTAGCATGGCCCAGTATGAATTTATCATGGCTGGCACCGGCGGGCAGGGCCTTGTGTTTTGCGCGTCCTTCCTTGCCGAAGCCGCAATTCTGGGTGGCCGCAACGTAGTGCAGTCCCAGTCGTACGGCATCTCGCAGCGCGGCGGCTTTATCAGCGCCGAAGTGCTGATGGACGATGCGGAAATTCTTTTCCAGCAGGTCGTCAAACCCAATCTGATCATTGCGCTGAACGAAGTTGTGGGCACCCGCTACGACAATGCCGTAGCCCCCGTAGTGTACGACACCTCGCTCATGAAACCCCGCCAGATGAGCAACTGGATCGGCATCCCCATGACCGAGATCGCCCATGAACTGGGCGCGCCCAAATCGGCCAACCTTGCCGGTCTTGGAGCGGCCATGGCGCTTACAGGGGCACTGCCTCTGGACACGCTGCTGAGCATCGCCGAGCGCAAGGGCAAACCCGAAGTGGCCAAGATTAACATGGAAGTGATCAGGCGAGGCGCTGCTGCTGCCGAAGCCGCCCGGGGGGGAAACTGATGAGCGAGGAAAAGAAAACTTTTGAAGTTTGCGTGGACGCCGTGCTCTGCAAGGGCTGCGGCTACTGCAAGGAACTCTGCCCCAAGTCCGTTTACGACTTCGGCACGGAATACAATGCGGCTGGCTATCTCTTTATGACTCCGGTCAGTGCGCAGGCCTGCATAGGCTGCCGCACGTGCATGATGGTCTGCCCCGACTTTGCCATTGAAGTTCTGGAAAAATAACAGGCCGGAGTCTATCATGGTATACAAAAGCTTTGACGAGCTTGAAGCAGCAGTGATGCAAAAGGCCCACAAGTGCAAGGTGGCTGTGGTGGAAGCCGCAGACGAACATGTGCTTGAAGCTGTGCGGCACGCTGTTGAAGTTGGCCTTGTGGAGCCGCTGCTGTTTGGCAAGCGGGAAGATATCGCAGCCAAACTCAAAGCCATAGGCCTGCCGGGCGATGCCTATCCCATTGTTGAAACCGCCACGCCGCAGGAATCGGCCACCGGAGCTGGCATGGCGGTCAAGGAAGGCCGGGCCAACTTTATTCTCAAAGGCCTGATCCAGACCGGAATTCTTCTCAAGGGCCTGTTCAAGGAAGAAACCGGCTTCCGCACCGGGCGGCTGATCTCGCACATGAATATTGTACAGGTTGCCACCTACCCCAAGCTTCTGGCCCTGTGCGATGCCGCCATCAACATTGCGCCTTCGCTTGAACAGAAGCGCGACATTATCCAGAACGCGGTGGATGCCCTTGCGCGCATGGGTATTGATAACCCCAAGGTTGCGGTGCTGTCCTCTGCGGAAACAGTTAATGAAAAAATGCCTGAAAGCGTTGACGCCGCCGCGCTGAAAGAAATGAACAAAAAAGGCCAGATCACCGGCTGCCTGATTGAAGGCCCCATATCCTATGATCTGGCGGTATGCGCGGAATCAGCCGCCACCAAGGGCTACGAAAGCCCCGTTGCCGGTGATGCCGACCTGCTGGTGTGCCCCAATATTGTCACCGCCAATGTGCTTATCAAGTGCCTGCGCCATACAGCCAACGCGCTGACCGCAGGCATAGTGGTGGGCGGCAGGGTGCCAGTGGTGCTCAATTCCCGCGCGGCAAGCGCTGAAGACAAGTTCAGAACCATGGTTCTTGCGGCCTCTGCCGCGGGGTAGCCACCTGCTCGCAAGGTTTCAGGCTGCCGCGCTGCATGCAGCTCAGCGCATCAGACGCGGCAGCCCATGGCAGCAAGAGCATTTCACATTGTCCCATAAGGATACGACATGGCGGAAACCAACTATACCGTTCTTTCCATCAATCCCGGTTCCACCTCCACGCGGATTGCCGTTTACAAGAACCACGAGCTTTTGTTCCAGAAAAAGGTGGATCATCCGGCAGAATCCCTGCGCGGCTTTGAAAGCAACGTTGCCCAGTTCCCCATCCGCCTGGATGCCATACTGAAGGCGCTGCAGGAAGAGCAGTTTGACCTGCACCAGCTCTCCGCCGTGGCCGGGCGCGGCGGCAAACTGCCCCCACTGCTGCAAGGCGCGTATCTTGTTGACGAAGGCATGCTGGACTTTCTGCGGCACCGGCCCATTGACGACCACGCCTCCAACCTCGGGGCGCTGCTGGCGCACGAAATCGCCAAGCCGCTGAACATCCCCTCCTACATCTATGACGCCGTGGTGATGGATCAGATGGAAGACATCGCCAAGCTCTCCGGCCTGCCGGAAATTCGCCGCAAGGCCTCGTGCCATGCCCTCAACATGCGCGCCATGGCCATCAAGGCCGCCGCGAGCAAGGGCTGGAAGCTGGCGGACAAGAACATCATTGTCAGCCACATGGGTGCGGGCATCAGCGCCACGGTCATTCATCAGGGCCGCATGATTGACGTCATCACCGATGAGGAAGGCCCCTACTCGCCCGAGCGTTCCGGCGGCCTGCCCAACAGGCAGCTCATCGACCTGTGCTTTTCGGGCAAGTTTGACCGCCATTCAGCCACGCGGCGCACGCGCGGTCAGGGCGGACTGATGGCCTATCTTGGCACCAACAACGCCCTTGAGGTTGAACGCCGCATTGCCGAAGGCGATGAAAAAGCCCGCCTTGTGTACGACGGCATGACCTATCAGGTAGCCAAGCACATTGCCTCGCTGGCGGCGGTCATCAACGGCCAGGTGGATGTTGTGGTGCTTACCGGCGCATTGGCCAACTCCTCATACATCATTGAACGTGTGGTGCCCCGGATACAGTTCCTCGGCGAAGTCATGGTGCTGCCGGGAGAAAACGAGCTGGAAGCGCTGGCTTACGGAATTTTGCGCGTACTGCGCAAGGAAGAAGGTTTCCATACCTTCCACGAATAGCCAGGTGCTACCCGTGTCACTCTGCTTGCCCCAATCCCTGTCATTCAAGCAGACCCTCAGGGGCAGGGCGCATACTGCGCCTTGTCCCTGCCCGATGATCAGCGGCTTCTGGCAGGTGGTGCATTTCTAACAATACAATATTTAACTTGCGTGTTAATTTACTTAGCGCAAAAAAAGCACATGTGCGCACGCTGCATGGCAATTAACTGAAAATAAACAATAATTTTACAAGACAACTATGGCATAAAAATTGCTCAAAGCGGTATCAATAGTAGCGCTCATGAAAGAGCGCCGTGGATATCTCAAACGCGTTGAGAGCGACTGGTTGTCTGTGTTCGGTATGCCGCACAATAGAGGATAGCAAGGGCGTTATTGTGTTTGTATCTGATGTGACACTTAACATATGAAGTAAAGTACATTTTCAGGTTGGGTGAATAGCGCCTCCTTTGCTTTTCCGGCCTGCTCAGGGCTTACAATTTTTCGTCCATTTTTATGCCCCGAGGCCGTTCCATTTTTTACACAAAGGGAGTGTCATGGCTGAAATCGCTGCTGAAAACAAAGGGAATCTGGTCAAAAACATTCGCCTTGCCGGGTCTGTTCTTTCCATCATTCTTGGCATCTGGGTCGCCCTGCAAGCGCCGCCGGAAGGCCTGAATGAAAAGACCATGATTGCTCTTGGCATCACCGTGTGGGCTGTGGGCTGGTGGATTACCGAGATCGTGCCCGAATTTGTCACCGGTTTGATGATGTGTATCTTGTGGTCGGCCTTCAAGTGCGTGCCCTTTAAAACAGCGTTTGCCACGTTTTCCACCTCCGGCTGGTGGATCATGGTCGGCGCATTCGCCTTGGGCGCAGTGGCTGGTAAAACGGGCCTGTTAAAGCGTATCTCGCTCTGGGTGCTCAAGCTGTTCCCTGCCAGCTTTGCCGGACAGGTATGGGGGCTGATTGGTTCGGGCACGGTGATCGGGCCGCTCATTCCCAGCATGAACGCCAAGGCCACGCTTTCTTCGCCCATTGCCATGGGCATCAGCGATGAACTTGGCATTGAACGCAAGTCCAACGCGGCAAACGGCCTGTTTGGCGCATGCTATGTGGGCTTTATCCTCATGGGCCACATGTTCATGAGCGGCTCGTTCAGCCATTATGTGCTGGTGGGCATGCTGCCCGAGGCTTATCGCGGCGTTACGTGGCTGCAGTGGCTTTTGTGGTCGTTGCCCTATGGCGTGTGCGTTTTCCTCGGCATGGGTCTTTTCATCGTGACCTGCTACAAGCCCAAGGAAAAGGTCAGCCTGCCCGCAGGCTACAGCACCGCCCAGCTTGAAAAGCTCGGGCCCATGACGCGGAATGAAAAATTGTGCATGGGCGTGCTTATCGTCACCCTGCTTATGTGGATGACCGAATCGCTGCACAAGATATCTGCCGGTGAAGTTTCCCTCATGGCCATGTGCGTGCTCATGCTGCTCAAGGTTATGGACAAGAGCGATTTCAAAACGGGCATCGACTGGTCGTCCGTTGTTTTCGTGGGCAGCATCCTGAACATGGCCTCGGTTATCCAGTCGCTCAAGGTTGACCGCTGGCTTGGTACGGAGCTGCAGCCCCTTCTTGCCAACGTGATTTCCGAACCCGCCCTGTTCATTGTGACACTGGTCGTTGTGGCCTCGCTCGTCAAACTGGTTATAGTGTCGCTCACATCCGCCTCGGCAATCTTTGTGCTGATTCTTCCGCCCATCATGATTGCCCACGGCATGAACCCCTGGATCGCCTGCATGGTCACTTTTGCCGGCAGCGATATCTGGTACCTGAGCTACATGAACTCCATTTACCTTTGCGCCCATTTCGGCACACAGGGCAAAATGGCGCGGCACGGAGCCATGATCAAACTCTCGGCTGCCTATACCGCCATATGTATAGTGGCCTTCCTTATCAGCATACCCTATTGGAAGATGCTCGGGCTCATAAAATAGCGCGCTTCCGGCGTGTTGGGTACGCAAATCGGATTTATTACGCAGTCGCGGCATGGATTTATTATAAAGTCCTTGCCGTGACTGCGTCGTTGAACAGAATATACGGGATAATTGCGGCATACATGGTGCAAGACCCTCATGGCTTGCGTTGCTTGCATGAAATGGCAAAGCGGCACTGACGCAATACAGGTTTTGGCCTGCGTTTTGTCAATACCTGCTGTATTCATTCAATATTTTATACTGTTCATGTTTACTTTGCATACAGCGAGGTTTATGTTTTTAACACCGCCCGGCGCATACGCCATGTGCGAATCCATCAGATGACGAGGCTCCCATGCTGCCAGCCAGTTTCAAACCGCGTATTCTTTGCGTCTCCATTTATGATGAAATGGCCCAGCTTGTGCGCCACTCCGCGGGCCAGTTCGGCGTTGAGGTTGATGTGTTTGATGGCGGCATTTACAACAGCGGGCACCTCCACGCGCTTGAGGTGGAAAACCGTTACGATGTCATCATCAGTCAGGCGGGAACGGCCATCGCCATCCAGCAGATGGTCAAAACACCTGTGGTGCCCATCCAGATTACAGCAAACGACATCGTCACCCCCCTCCGCGAAGCCTCAGAACGTCACCAGAACCTGCTCTGCATCACCTACGACAGCAATCTCAGCGTTGATATTGAATCCCTGGCGGCCTTTGCGCGGCTTAAGAATTTTCGCCAGGTTATCTACCGCAACGAGCAGGACTTCAACAGCATTATTTCCCGTCTTCCCACACTGAACGATGTTGCCATTGTCGGATTTGGCGGATGCGTCATTGAAAAGGCGGCTCAGTACGGCCTGCCCTACTATCTCATACGTTCCAGCAAGGACAGCGTGCATCAGGCGGTGCTTTCCGCCCGCAACATTGTTGACCAGCACATCAAGGAGCGTACCCGCTCCCGCCGTCTGAACAATATTATCAACTATTCCCTCAGCGGCATCGTTTCCGTTAATCGAGACAAAACCATTGCCATCTGCAACCGCCCGGCAAAGCAGATGCTTGACCTGCACGGCAAGAAGCTCGTGGGCATGAACATTGATGCCCCGTCAACGCCGCCGGAACTCAAGCAGATGCTCGGCAACGGTGAATACACAGTGGACAAGGTATTGCCCCTCAAGGGCAAGACCCTGGTGGTCAACCGCGTGCCTATCCGCGTGCGCGAGCATGACCAGGGCACCATCATTGTTTTTCAGGAACTTTCCAAAATCCAGAAAATCGAAGCTGAGGCCCGCGTACAGCTTGCCAGCAAGGGCTTGGTGGCAAAATACAATTTTTCGGACATTATCGGTTCAAAAAACACCCTTGGCCCGGTTGTGGCCGAAGCCAAGCGCTATGCCCGCAGCAGCGCATCCATTCTCATTGAAGGAGAAACAGGCTCCGGCAAGGAACTTTTTGCCCAGAGCATCCACAATTTCAGCGAGCGCAAAAAAGGCCCATTTGTGGCCCTGAACTGCGCGGCCCTGCCCGAGCATCTGCTGGAGAGCGAACTTTTCGGCTATGAAGAAGGGGCCTTTACCGGCGCGCGCAAGGGCGGCAAACCGGGCATGTTTGAGCTGGCCCACCGGGGAACGCTGTTTCTGGATGAAATCAGCGAGATGAGCCTCGCGACTCAGGTGCGCCTGCTGCGCACCTTGCAGGAAAAAGAAATCTTCCGCATTGGCGGCGACCGCGTAATCAACATTGACGTCCGCATCATTGCGGCTTCAAACCGCGACCTCTACGCCATGGCGCAGGAAGGTTCCTTTCGGCGCGATCTGTTTTTCAGGCTCAACATCTTGCCGCTGCAAATACCGCCGCTGCGCAAGCGCAAGGAAGACATTCCCACGCTCATTGCCCATTTTATCAAAAAGAACCATCAACACGTGGCCGGGCGCAGCCGCCTCAAGTTTGACGATGCAACGCTTTCCGCACTGTCAGCGCACGGCTGGCCGGGCAATGTGCGCGAACTGGAACATATTCTGGAGCGCGTGTTTACCCTCTATGACGAGCAACAGGACTTTGACGCGCTGATTACAGACATCATGCGGCGACACTGCCTGCGACAGGGTATGGCTGGCCCATGCCATCCTCTGGATGATGTTTTGCAAGTGCCGCGCGGCACCATGGCAGAGATGGAACGCTTCATTCTGGAGGCCTCGCTCGAGGAGCACGGCGGTAACAAAAAAGCCCTGGCTGACGCTCTTGGCATCAGCCGCGTGACGGTATGGAAAAAACTCAAGGAACTTGAAGGCGAAGAGCAGGGGCAGGACTGACCCCAAGTTGTACGGACATGGCCTGAAGCCAGCCGCGGCTGGTTTTGCCTTTGTATTTTGCCCTACAGTTTTTTGCGCTTTGGCCGATCAGATGGATGCACAGGTTCGCACAAGCGGCCAAGGAGCAAGCCATGGACGATGTAAAGATGGGCATGAGCGTAAGCCTGGCCAGAAGCGCCTTGAACATTCAGGCCAACATGTCTGCCGCACTTATCAACGGAACTATTGATAAGGGCGCGGAAATGGAGCAGAACATGCGCAGCCAAGGGCTTGCCGCCGAGGGCATTGGCGGGAAGCTGGACGTGCAGGCTTAATACGCTTTGCCGTACGAAGAGGAACAGCCGCCGGGTTTTGCCCGGCGGCTGTTGCGCGTTACGAGGACAAACCAGGAATCAGGATCAGCCTGCGGCCCGGCTGCAAGCGGCCATTTTGCGCATTCCGCTGCCGCCTTTCCGACATTTTTTCGTTTATCCGCACTCGTTGACAAATACCCGCAGAGTAGTAAGGCTGTATGCGCCGGTTCCCGGCCCAGATTCTGCCCATATCCGCACAAGGAGTTTTTGTGAAAATTCTTGTAACACCCCGTTCTTTCGGCAAAACCAATCCCGAGCTGTTTGACCGTCTGGCCCAGGCCGGGCTGGAAGTGATACGCAACGACACGGGCGGCATTCTCTCCGCCGAGCAGATGAAGGAAAAGCTGGTCGACTGCGCTGGCGTTATTCTTGGCGTTGACCCCATGGACGCCCCTGTGCTGGCTGCTGCCCCTGCCCTCAAGGCCATTGCCAAATACGGCGTTGGGCTGGACAACATCGACCTTGCGGCCTGCAAGGAGCGCGGCATCGCGGTTTCGCGCACCGTGGGGGCCAACAGCAATGCCGTGGCCGACTACGCCCTGACCCTCATGCTCATGGTGGCGCGCAAGGCAGGACTTATTGACCGCCGCTGCCGCCAGAAAGACTGGGGCAAGATCACCAGCATTGACCTGTACGGCAAAACTATCGGTATTATCGGCCTTGGGGCCATTGGCCGCTGCGTGGTCAAACGCGCACAGGGCTTTGGCATGAAGATTCTGGGCCACGACGTTGTGTGGGACGATGCCTGGGCCGCCAAGGAAGGCGTGGAACGCGCGGATGTTGACCGCATTTGCCGCGAGGCCGACTTCATCACCCTGCACACGGTGCTGACGGACGAAACCCGCAACCTCATCAACGCCCAGCGCCTTGCAAGCATGAAAAAGACAGCCGTGCTGATCAACACCGCGCGCGGCGGGCTTATCGACGAAGCCGCCCTGCTGGTGGCTCTGAAAGAGGGCAGCATCTACGGCGCGGGCCTTGACGTATTTGAACAGGAGCCCCCGGCTGATCCGGCCTGGTATGAGCTGGACAACCTTGTGATGGGTTCGCACTGCTCTTCTTCCACCGCAGGAGCCACGGAAACCATGGGCAACATGGCCGTGGACAATCTGCTGCGCGACCTGGGGCTGTAGCACACAACCCACAACATATCGACGCGCATTGCGCGCTGGCCAAAAGCACAAAACCGCCCGCACTTTCGCAAGAAGGTGCGGGCGGTTTTTTATGATGGCACTGCGCGCCGCATAACGGCACGCAGCCCCTGGTTACGAATTTTTCAAAATAAATTCCTGCTTGTCGGCTGCATGATCAGTCACCTGTATATCAGCCGTGGTGGTGATGACAAGGTCGTGCGAGGTGTTGGTAAAAGTCTTGCCGTCGTCGCCCTTCGTCCACTGCGAGCTGTCCAGGGATATGGAATCCGTACCCATCTTGATGCCCGCATTGATAAGCGCGTTCATATCCGTCAGGCTGTCAGTGCCGTCACCAGTCTGCGCGCCATCCTGAATGGAAACACTCACATTCTTTACCTGGCTGGGATCGGCCAACAGTGAATCCAGATTCTCGGTGCTGTGGTTGATGAGTACGTTCAGGCCCGTGGCGGTGCCGCCATCAATGGTATCGCCCTGATGGAAGACCAGCACATTGTTGCCTGCGCCGCCGTAGAGAACATTATTCCCCGCGCCGCCGTCCAGAAAGTCGTTGCCGTCACCGCCATAAAGGTGGTCGTTGCCAGCTCCGCCGTAAAGGTGGTCGTTGCCAGCTCCGCCGTAAAGGTGGTCGCCATCATTGCCGGCATAGAGGGTATCGTTGCCGCCTTCACCGTACAGTTCATTGTGCCCTGTGCCGCCATAGAGGATATCGTCGCCGCTGCCGCCTTGAAGGATGTCATCGCCCCCGCCGCCGTAGAGAATGTGATTCTGCGTCTCGCTACTCGCATCAAGGTAATCCGCGCTGTTGCTGCCAAACAGCAGGTGGCTGGTTTCGCCGCCAGTGGTAATATCTACATGGTGGCCGCCGTCTTCTTCTTTAACGGTAACATCAAAGGCAAGGCTTGCCGTGCCAGGAGCAGATGTAAGCTTGTGGTTGTCCGTGGCGGTAAACATAAAGGAATCCGTAAAGCTGGTAGCCCACGTATCCCCACTGCCGCTCAGATGATGTTGCAGAGCATCCAGCTCCTGCTCGGAGTGGATGTTGAGGTCATAATTGTAATGACCGTCGTCAGATACAACAACATGCCCATAGGCAGCATCTTTCTGCAAGGCATAAGAATCTATTGTGTCGCCAGTATCCGGATCTATGGCGTGCAACTGGCCGTTGGCTGTGCCAAAAGTTCCACTTGTCGCCACAGGCGCGTCGTTGACGCCCGCCAAGTCAATGTGCAGTGTCTTTTCGCCTTCTGCGCCGTACTTATCCTTGGCTACCAGGGTGAACGCAAAGTCGGCGGCGGTGATGCTGTCCAGACTTTTGTCTTGCCCAAGCGACCGAAGCAATTTCACACCATCGTTATTCAGTGTAAAGGTATACTCCCCGGTGGTGGCATCAAGCTTCAACGTGCCATAGGTGTTGGAAAGCTGTGTGACGTTGTTGTTGCCGGACTTGATGAAGTAACTCAATTTTTCACCCTCAAGGGCATCGGCATCGGTCGCATAGATGGAGCCGGTGAGCGTGGGGGCTGTATAGGGGCTGCCAGCTGTGGCTGCCACGTCCTCAAGGATTATGTCCGTAAATTTCTCAATAACAGGAGCCGTATTGGTTCCTGTAACCGTAACCTGCACCTTTGCTGTGGCAGAGTTCGAGGTTGTAACTCCGGAGTTGTCTGTTACTGTGACTATGGCGTTCAGCACCACCTTATCGCCATGGGCCAGGGCATCGGCATCCTTGCTCAGGGTAAAGGTATACTTGCCGTCCGTACCAATCTCGAACGTGCCGATTGCTGTACCGTGCTCGCTCGCCTTGCATTGCTTCCATGCGCCGTCGGAGTTCTTTTTGGCGTAAACAGTGTCCCCGTCCTCCTCGCTGCTCTTAATTGCATAGGTGTGCGTGTCATACGTATCTACATCGTAGACTCTGGCCTGGCCGCTCACCGAGGCCATATCGCCTTCCGTTATGTAGAGCGCCGCGCCGGAGCCAGCCGCGCCCGTGCCGTCAGCCTCATGCAGGGTGATGCTGGGGGCATCGTTGGTTCCGCTGACCGTGATATTCACAGTGAAGTCACTCGACTTGGGGGTATCGTTCCCCCTGCCGTTATCGCTCACCTTGATGGTGAACTGCTCATCCGTCAGCTTTTCGCCTGCACCCAGCGCCTGCACCCGTGGGTCGTTGTTATTGAGCTTGTAGGTGTATGTGCCGTCAGCCGTGAGGAAGAGCGTACCGTACTTGCCCTGGTACATACCCGTGCCACTGTCGCCTTCAATCGCGTAGCTGAGGGCACTGGAGCCGCCCAGGTGCGCGGCGTCGCCATCCGTAGCGGGCACAGTGGCGGAAACCAGAGGCACACCGTCGTTGCTGTCTTCCACCACCTCATGTGTGGCCGCAGCGTTAGTGAGCGTGGGTTTTGCATTTTCCGCGCTGAGGTCAACCGTCAGGCTTTTTTCCACAGTGCCGCCGTGGCCGTCCGCAATCAGGAACGTCACCTTGTCACTGGCTGCACCGTCGTAGTTGGTGGCCGTGTTGTTGAGCGTGTAGGTATAGGAAAACTTTGTCTGCCCATCTTGAGTGGTTTCTTTCCATATGTGGTATTCCCCATGTTCCCCGTGAACGATATAGGGGGTGGCATTGGTTCCCGCTCCCGACAGCGTGTTGCCGTCCTTATCCACCAGGCTCAAGCTGTCACGGTCAATCACGTCACGGTCGGTGGCGGTAAAGCTGCCCTCCACTTCGGCCTTATCCCATCCCCCGGTTTCACCCTGGTGCATGGAAAGCTCAGGATCTTTGCTGGTCAGGTAGGGCACATCATTAGTACCATGAATGATAATGGTAATGAGCCGCTCTTCGCCAGCGCCATTGATAACCTTGAAATACTGCGGAAGCTTTTCATCCTTACCCAGGCCCTGCACGGCAGGATGATCGTTATTCAGGGTGTAGGTATATGTGCCATCAGGCAGCAGGGTTATGGTTCCGTAGTCGTTACTGATGACGCTGCTCTTGCCGCCGTCATCCTTTACCAGATACATGCCGTTGTCGTACTTCGTATTACTTTCGTCGGCAGCCACTGAGCCTGTGATCTTCATCAGGCCGCCCACACCGTCTTCGTACACGTCCTTCTTGTCGCCAGCATTGTCAAGATCCACTATCGTGGCAGTGCCACCACCACCGCCAAGGCCGGGGCCGTTGACGTTGATGACCAGTTCAATGGGTTTTTCAGCCACGGCATTGTATTCATCCCGCACATAGATGGTGAACTTTTCCGTGCCGGAGCCGAGGGCATCTCCCTTGAACGCTTCGGCATATCTGCCGTTGCGGTCAAGAATATACTGGTACGAGCCGTCAGGCTGAATAACAAGCGTACCGTACTTGCCGTCAAACTGTTGCACTACAGGGCCGTTAACAATGCCGTCCTTGGTCGTGTCTTCCACGACAAAGAAGGTCAGCTTGTGCCCATTGTCCACATCGGTGACTATGGCCTTCTGATTAAGGTCGCCCCTTACCTCCAGATGGCCCCCCTTGCTGTTCCAACTGGCGGTTTCATCGCTGTCAACAAGCACCTGATTGCCAAATTTGCCGGTGAGAAAGTCGCTGACCGCCGCTTGCGCCTCAGTGGAAGACTTAAGAAAATCATCAAGCAATCCCAGGCGATCAAGCCCGCCCGCAAAAAGATTGGCCAACCACGACAAGCCCTTGCCGGGCACATAGTCATGAATAAACTCTTTTACCAAGGCGCTGTCAGCCACCAGAAAATCAACGGCAGCCGTGCCGCTGTGCAACGTGGTGAAGCCGCCGGTAAGTTTGCCCGCGTCAATTTGCACCACAGGTGCGTCATTGGTTCCGCGGATATTGACGATCAGGTTGTCGGTAACGGTTGCGTTTGCACCAAGGTTAGCACCGGTGTTAGTTCCGTCCGCGTTGTTTACCGTGGTCGCGGAATCGGCACTGACGGAAACGCGGATGCTCACGTTGTCCTTGGGTGTCAGCGGGTTCATGGTGTCTTCATTAACGGTAAAGGAATACACGCCGGTGCTGTTGTTCAGGGTCAGGCTGCCATAGCTTGTTGTAATGGTGCCATTGCTGATGCTGCATTCTTCTGTGGTTGTTACGCCATTTTTGGTGATAGTTACGGTCACCTTGTTGTCGTTGTCCGCATCATTAAAGCGGAAGTTGCCGTAGTTGGTATTGTCCTTGTCATCAACTTTCAGCGTATGCCCAATAGCTTCGGGAAGCTTTTCCTCATTGGCGCCAAGATAGCGGTCACCTTCGCTGGTAAAATGCAGGTTGGCATTGGCGCTGTAATCCGCCTCGGTGGTAACGCCCGCTTCCGCACCGCTGGCCGTGGCGGAAGACGCATTCAGCGAACCCTCGTGGTTGGTTCCGTCAATGGTAACCTTCAGTTCCTTGATTTCGGAATAGGCCCCATGAGCATCCATGACGCGCACATAGAAGGTGTCGTAGCTCTTTTCGCCGCTGTTCAGCTTGGCCATCTTGTCGGTATCGGTGAGGTGATAGGTATATTCACCGGTTTTGCCGTTCAGCTCTATCCAGCCGTGGTCGCCCTTCATGATCACATTGTCGCTGGAAAGGTTTTCTTTAGTATGACTGCCGTCTTCCACCAGCGAGTAGGTGAAACCGCTTTTGTCGTCCACATCTTCGGCGGTAAGCTTGCCTGTCAAGGTTAAGGTTGTTTCATTATCCTTGATATGCGTCTGCGACTCGTGAATGACAATCTCAGGCCTGTCGTTGGTGCCGTTGATGGTCAACTGCACATCAAAGGTGGGCGGTTTTGTGTCTTTGGTTCCCGTCACCGTAATGGTGAAGCCGTCCGAAAGCTTGCCGTTGTATTGCAGTTCCTGCACGGCATCGAGGGTATCAGTGGCCGAGAAGGTATAGCTGAAGGCAGGCATGGGGCCAGCAGAGAATTTGGCCTGTTCGTCTACCGTAAGGGCCTTGAAGTCAAAGGCGGTGATGTCCAGCCTTCCGTACTCCGTTGTGACGTACAGGTGCTTTACACCGTGAACCGTGGCCACTTCCCAGCCCGTGCCGGACGAGCCATCAGTCAGGGCAAGATGGTTGTTGATGTCAATAACGTTGCCACTGGTAGTAGTAATGGAGTAATGCAGTTTGGCGTCAGAGCCGGATTTTTCCAGCTCGGCCTGGTCCGTTGTGTCAACGTCAGTGGCGCCAATGTAGCCCTTGGCCGATGCGCGGGGCTGCTCGTTCTTGTACTGGGAATCTTCCGTGCGATCCTTGGTGGCGGGCTGCACACCTTCCTCAATGGCGGCCTTGTCAGGCGTGAGCCACTTGGTATTGAGAGTGGTGGCATCGTTTTCGCCCTTGATGGTCACATTGATTGTGCTGTGGCCATACGCGCCCTTGGGGTCAATGACCACCACGGGAATGCTGATAGTTTTGTCATAGTTGCCGTCCAGGCCCTGCACACTCTTGGAGTCATTATACAGCGTAAAGGTGTATTTGCCGTTTGAGGCGTCAATAGTAAGCTGGCCGTAGTAACCGTTGTGCCCGCCTGTGGGGGCTTCGGTGGTCAGCTCGCCGTCAGCCTTGACGTACAGGGTTTGCGCAACGGGGGCGCTATCGGTCACCTCGGTCACAAGGCCGAACTTGAGATGGGCCTCTTCCCCGGTATCCACATCCTTACCCGTGACCTGGCCCTTGATGGACGCGGGCACAGAGCCGGATTCGGTAATGATGCCGTTGCTGCTGCCGGTCCACTTTACCGTGTCAACCTTGGGCGCGTCGTTGGTTCCCACAATGTTGATGGTAATGGTGCTGTCAGCATAGCCACCCTTGCCGTCGTAAACGCGCACGGTAAACGTGTCCGGGTGAGTGGTTCCTTCGCCCAGGGCGTTGACCTTGTCGCTGCTCTTAGCAAGGGTGAAGGTGTATTTGCCAGTGGTCGGATCGAGCGAGAGCGTACCGTAGTCACTGGTGATTGATGCCTTTTCGGTGCTGCCGTCCCACAACTTGAACGTAAGCGTATCACCTTCGTGATCCTCGGCTGTCACAGTGCCTGTGGCTGTTGCCCTGTAGACGCCAGCGGCAGGCTGCGTTGTGAAATCGGGCGCACCCGTTTCCGGATCCACATCTCTATTTTCCCCGGCCACAAGCTTGGTAGAGGATGTCCCATCGGCCCACACACCATCATCCTTAACGTAGGCAGAGGTAATGGTGATGCTATGGGGCGCATCGTTGCTGCCCTTGATTTTTCCTTCAACGGTTTGTGTTACATACGCACCGTGGTTATCCTGGGCCGCCATGGTGAATGAAAACGTCTTGTCTGTGGAGCCATCGCCCTTGAGTTCCTGCACCGCTTCGGAATTGTTGAACAAGTCCACAGTATACTTGCCACTCTGGTTAATGCTGACCTTGCCATAATAGTTCGCATCGCCATCATTGCCAGCTGCTGTAGTAAGCTTGATGCCACCCTCGCCGTCCTTGACGAGATACAGCACGCGGTAAAGCTTTGCACCGTCAAAATTGGCACTCTCGGTGCCGCCAAGGGCCAGGGAGTAGGTCAACTTGTCGCCGGCATCCACGTCCCCAGCCTTGAAGGATCCGATAATGTTTGCCGTGCCCGCAACATTGAAGCCCGTTTCCACAAGAGTATCGCCCGATGTGCCCCATGCGGCGGCGGACTTGATGGTGGGCGCTTCATTGCTGCCATTGACGGTAATCGTGATGGTCGGCACAGAGCTGCCCTGAACATTATAGCCTGTGCCGTCATGCACGGCGGGCGTGAAGGTGAGGTCAAGCGTGGCGCCTTCGCCCATTCTGTTGGCGGCGCTGTTGTCATTGGTGGTATTGACCAGTTCAAATTTGTAGGAGCCGTCCGTGCCCATGGTCAGCTTGCCGAGATAGCTATTATCGGTGGAGGCTGGTTCAGCTGTGGTATAGCCTGCCTTCCATGAGCTCGTGCCATCAGCATTTTTCGTATATTGGGCCGTTACAAAAATGGTGGCGGCGCCCTGCGTAGTACCAAGTTGCAGGCTGTAGGTCAGGGTATCGCTTGCGCCGTGGCCGTCCACATCGTTGGCGGCAACACTGCCTGTGGCGGTGAGCACATGATCCGTTGTGAGGGTCGTGTTTTCAGCGTTAATCAGCGTATTGGTGCGCTCACCATTGAGGTACACGCCGTTTTCCTTCACACTGTGCGCGGCATTCCCGCTGGTGAACGTGGGCAGGTCGTTGGCACCCTTGATGGTCAGGTGGATATCCTGCTCCACATAACCGCCCACGGAATCCCGCACCACCACTGGAACCGCAACCACAAGGGACGTCCAGTTGGTAGTACCGCTTGTATTGCTGCTCCCATTGTCCAGAGCCTGAACGCAATCGGCACTGTTGTTCAATTCAAAGGAATAGGTGGCCGAGGAGCTTTGGCCGTCATCCGCAGCTTTCCCCCCGGTGATGGTCAGCGTACCGTAGTAGTTGCCATCCGCCGGAGGCGCGGTGGACAGGCTGTACTGCAGCTTGCCCTCAGTATCCGTTCCGTTGGGAACCACATAGAGCGTACTCTCCATCTTGCTCTCATGGGCAAAGCCGAAGGCCAGAGTGGCGGCTTCGCCAGCGTCCACATCCTTGCCCATGATGGTTCCGGTGATTTTGTATTCGCCTTCGGAATTTTTAACATCTTCGGTGATGATGCCCGGCGTTGAAGCTCGCCACTGGTTGTCCGTCACCGAGGGCAGGTCATTGCTGCCCTTGATGGTCAGCTCAAGGTTGCCTATCGAACCGCCAGTGCGGATGTCGGCGCTGCCGTCCGTTACGCCGTGGTTGTCCGTTACCGTGGGCCGCAGGGTCAGTGTGGCCTCCTTGCCCTCGGCCAGTTGGTTGGTCTTGTCGGCGTCGGAATCCAGCTTAAAGGTGTACTGCCCGGCTCCGGGGCCGCTGGTGGTCAGGGTCAGGGTGCCGCAGTCCGTAGTGATGGTGAGGAGAGTGCCCGACTGTGTCACGCCTGTGACTTCAATAGGGGTATTGGCCGCATCGGGCAGGTTGCCCAGCACGGAGCCTTTCGCAATTGCCGCGCCGCTCACATCCACAAAACCAAAGGTCAGTTGTGCGTCATGATCCGGATCCACAGCCGTGATGGTTCCGCTGACGGAAAGACGCTGTTGCCCCTCGTCCGTGCCGCTGGCTGTGATGGGATTCAGTTCATCGCTGTTAAGCGCCTTGTCTGTCTTGTTGTCGTCACTGGGCTCGCCCTTGGCCCACACACCATCGTCCTTGACCGTGCCGTTCTGCACCCCTGTGATATCCGGCGCATCGTTGCTGCCGGTAATTACCACGTTGATGGGTTGGGTCACGGTATGGCCCTTGCCGTCATTGATGGAGAAGACGATGTTGTCGGCCTGCTTTTCGCCTTCGGCAAGGCTATCCGTGGGGCTGTAAGGATCCTGCTTGAGGGTGTAGGTATATTCAAAGGTGACATTGCTGCCGCCGCCCTTGGGCGTGATCACAAGCGTACCATAGTCGCTCGCAACCGTGGTGGGGCCAGCGGTGCTGACCGCTACAACCTTGCCGCCCATGCTCACAGTGGTGGTCAGGCTGTCGCCATCCGGGTCGGCCACAGAAAATGAACCGCTCTGGCTGACCACAGGCGCGGCGCTGGCGCTTTTGCCGTCCCACGCGGATTCCGTGAGGCCAATGGCAATGGCTGCGCCGCCAGTGGACAACGTGGGCGCGGCATTGGCGAGAAAGGGCGAAGCGTAGGGATTGATATTCGGCTGGGTATCGCCGCCAAAACCAAGGCGGTAATCAAGACCGTCAAGGTGGTTTACGCCGTCTTCAAGTCCTGCGTTGGCAAAATCGCTGTATCTGCCGCTGCGGGTGGGCGAAGCTGAAGGCCCGGCGGCAGGGGCAAGGTCAGGCCCGAAGGCGCTGAAAAAATCCGCACCCGCAATGAGCTGACCGTCAACCTCAAATGAGGGGATGTCGTCCTTGTTGTACTGGGTGTAAAAATTCTGCAATTCAATGGCTGCGCCATCGTCGAAACGGAAAAAAAGGCTGTCGGAGCCTTGCGGGCGTTCAATGCTGACCTGGTCAGCAGAAAAATCAAGAACCATGCGGGCATCGGGCGCGCTGGGGATAACGGCAGTCTGACCGGCGGAGGGGCGAACAAGCTTGATGTCTGCCATGGGAATACCTTCTTTTTACTGGGCATTACAAAAACACCCGGTTGAACACGCAAAACGGCATAAGCCGCAAAAACGGCACTCGCGTGTTTGCGGAAAACAGGCGCCAATGCGCCGCAATGATTGGGAGTAAAGAAGGGTAAACCTTCGCGAATAAAAAGGAAAAACGCCCAGCAGCAACGCTGCCGACAGCCCTTTTTATCGACACACCGGAACCCGAAGCAGGTTCGGCGTAGTAGTCGTGTCTAAGAGAGGCCTTAGGGTCGGCCTCCGCCAACTGGCCCGCGCACATACGGCTGCTGCCGCCGCGCGTGATACCCAGCTCTGGCAAAGCTACTTTGCCGTGGTTTGCAAGGAGATGTCAAGCAGCCCGTATATATCTCCCCCGCCGGGGCAAAATATTTTTCGTTGCGACGAGCGCCTGCCAAGCAGTGATTTTCAACATTATTTCTGACCACACCGCTTGGTTGACCAAATTGCCAAAACTGCACTTTGCACACAACCTCTCTATAATATTGATTACTATCATATATAAAATAATAGCATACAATACCATATATCATTTACTCTTGAAATTTTTTTTGTACGATACTCTATAATAAATCAGAAAAATGCCGAATGGAACTCTAGCCATAAGCGTTCCCCCAATGCTTACAAACACACAGCCAACCACGTCCCTGACGCGGAGGGGAAAATGATTAAGCTCTCGACTATGCAAAAATTATTCGGTCTGTCGCTGATTCTTTCATTGTTTACTGTTGCTGTAGGTATGTATGCCGTAAGCAATCTTAGCAGGCTATCAGATGACATTGACACCCTTTATAGCATGCACGTCAAAGGGCTTGATGCCGCCCGTGCAATGAATATCAGTGCCCTCAGAATTCTCCGTGAAGAAAAAAATATTATCCTGACCAATGAGGATGCAGAAATTCAGCGATATCTTGATGTTCTTGCAAAAGAACGCAAAGTGTTTGAAGGCATGATGCAAACTCTGCCCAAGTATTTCACCTCGGGCGAAGGCAAGGCTTTGTGCAGTAAAGTATTGCAATCTGCTCAGACGTGGCTTGCCGTACATGATAAAGTTGTCGAACTCGGTAAAACGAGCGATGCCGCATTGAACGAGCAGGCGCAAAAGCTTTCCACTACCCAGGCACGACAAACAATGGCGGCAATGGCGCAAGACATCCAGAAGATTGTTGATTTCAAGCTCATGCGCACAGATCAGTTGAACGAAAGCAGCACGCGCATGTATGAAACCTCACGCCTCATCACCATTATTGGCATCATTGCCTCTGTGCTGGTGGGCCTTGGGCTGGGCTTTACTATGGCCCGCAACATGCTGCGCCAGTTGGGCGACGAACCGGCCTCGCTTTCAAAGCTGGCCCTGGCAATCGCCAGCGGCGATCTGGACGCGCGCTTTGACCCGGCCCGCACAGAGCAAGGCGTATTTGGAGCCATGAAGAACATGGTGACCACGCTGAAGACCAAAATAGCCGAAGCCGAGCAAAAAGGCCTCGAGGCAGCCGAAGAGTCAAAAAAAGCCCAGCAGGCGACCCTTGAGGCGGAAGCTGCCCGCAAACAGGCCGAACGGGCCAAGGCCGAGGGCATGTTGCAGGCCGCCCGCCAGCTTGAAAGCGTTGTGGGCATTGTCAACACCGCCTCCGAGCAGCTTTCCGCCCAGATTGAGCAGTCCAGCCGGGGCGCAGACGAGCAGTCAAGCCGCGTGCGTGAAACCGCCACAGCCATGGAAGAAATGAACGCCACCGTGCTTGAAGTGGCCCGCAACGCCCAACAGGCGGCGGATGCCTCCTCCCAGACCAAGCAAAAGGCCCTTGAAGGTTCCAATATCGTCAGCGATGCGGTCAAGGGCATTGAAACTGTCCGAAATCAGTCGCTGGCCATCAAGGAAGACATGAATGCCCTTGGCAAACAGGCTGAAGGCATTGGACAGGTCATGAACGTGATCGCCGACATTGCTGACCAGACAAACCTGCTGGCCCTCAATGCGGCCATTGAGGCAGCCCGCGCGGGCGATGCCGGGCGTGGGTTTGCCGTGGTTGCTGACGAAGTGCGCAAACTGGCGGAAAAAACCATGTCCGCCACGCAGGAGGTCGGGCAGGCAATCCGCGATATTCAGGAAGGCACCCGCAAGAATATTGAAAACGTGGACAAGTCGGCGACGTCTATTGAAAGCGCCACCACCCTTTCTGTAAAATCAGGCGATTCCCTGCAACAGATTCTCACCCTTGTGGAACACGTGAACGACCAGGTGCAGTCCATCGCCACAGCCAGTGAGCAGCAGTCAGCCGCCAGTGAGGAAATCAACCAGTCTGTGGAGCAGGTGGCGACTATTTCTGCTGAAACCGCCCAGGCCATGGAGCAGGCCTCGCGCGCCGTTTCCGAATTGCTGGAGCAATCGCAAGTACTGCAAGGCCTTATCTCTGAAATGAAGGCTCAGGGCCAAGCCGCATAGATAGAGCTGCTGCTTTGCACCGTGCAGAATCGCCTGTTGCAACCACCGGTCTCCGGCTTTGCAGACACCTTTCGGACAAACCCCGCTTTGCGGGGTTTATCCAGCCACTGGCGGCATGACTGCGAGTTAAGGTGAAAAAACTCGCTCACCCTATGCTTTCACACATCAGGGGTGCGGCCTGCACCCACATTCCTGCCATTTTGATATGGTCACCCATTCAAGCGCCATTTTTTTCGGCGCTTTTTGCTTTGGTGGCCCGCCTTCTTCTGATGCCGCAACACCTCGCGATACAAAAACGCGCCACAATGCCACAGCAGATTAATCCACAAATGTTAAAATCATTTTGCTGTTAAGTGTTATGCCACTACTATAGAGATTCTACATTCACAACATTTTTTCCAACTTTCAAATCTACATTTACTCCAAACAAAAATTTAATTTATCCATTTTTATTAAACAAGTTAATTATAAATACGATTCAGTTAATTTTTTTTACACACCCACACAACCAGATTAAGTCAATTACATTCTTTACAAGCCATATTCTTCGCTCTAATCTTATTACATAATCAGCCGATAAGTTAGTTGAATGCAGATTCATATTGGTTGAACGCTCAATAAATAATAATTTTGTTCATAGCATAGAGGTACAATCCTGTGCCGATCTTTCGGCGCCAATCTCAGGGGGGCAAGGACTTATGCGTTCTATCAAACAAAAAATTGCGCTGGCTGCGGGTCTCGGGCTGATTGTCACGGCTGCCATTCTGATGGCTTTCGGGCTGTACTCCACCAGCAAAACCAAGGATTTTGTTTCCCACAGAGTCTCACAACTTTTGGAAGAAAGCGCCATTTCATCACTTGAATCTCTGGTTTCAGACAGGGCCTCCGTTGTGGAAACGGCCCTTCAGGATAACATTGACACCGCCCGCACAACAGGAAAAATATTCGAGGTCTTGCGCGCCAATCTCGGCAGCGAGCACCTGCGCGATCTTTTTGTCAAAATTCTGCGCGCCAACCTTGATAACAACCCCACATATCTGGGTTCATATTCCGCATGGGAACCCAACGCCCTTGACGGCATGGATGCCCTGTACGCCAATACAGAAGCCCACGATGCTTCGGGCCGCTTTATTACGTACTGGAACCGCGATGAAACAGGCAAGATCAGCCGCCAGGCGCTGGTGGAGTACGAAAGCGATGCCAAGCACGCCAACGGCGTGCGCAAGGGCGGCTGGTACCTTGGCCCCAGGGAAACCGGCAAGGAAAGCGTACTTGACCCCTTCCCCTACATCGTGCAGGGCAAAACGGAATGGCTGACCACAATCTCCGTGCCCGTCAAGGAAAACAACAAGTTCCTCGGCGTTTCCGGCACAGATCTGCGCCTCACCTTTTTGCAGAAGATGGCAGAAGATGTTGATGCCAAAATATACGGCGGCAAGGGCGACGTATTCATTATCAGCTATGACGGTCTGGTAGTTGCCAACAGCGGTGACGCCTCAATGGTCGGCAAAGCATTGAGCAATGGCTTGCCCAATGCAGACAAGGTCATGCCCAACGTGCGTGATGGCAAGGCCTATGCCGGGCTGAGTGTGGACGGCAAGTCCATTGTGGCATACGCCCCGGTCAAGCTTGGTCGCTCCGGCAAGTTCTGGTCAGTACTTGTCAGGCTGCCCAGAGATGTTGTGCTGGCTGATGCCGATGCCCTTGAGGCGCAACTCAACGAGCGCGCCAAAAACGATGCATTCAATCAGATCATGGTCGGCGCAGGCGTGGCCCTGCTGGGCATAATCTGCCTGTGGTTCTTTGCGGGTTCCCTCACGCGGCCGCTCATCAGGGCCAAGAACTACGCCGAAGGTGTTGCCGCAGGCGATTTCAGCGGGGAACTGGTGGTGAACCAGCAGGACGAAATCGGCGTGTTGGCCAACTCTCTGCGCACCATGGTTGCCAATCTGCAAGCAATGATAGCCGAGGCGCACGCCAAGGGCGAAGAAGCCCAAAAAGCAATGAAAGAAGCGCAGGCCGCCATGCAGGAGGCCCACGCCGCCAAGGCTCAGGCCGAGCGGGCCAAGGCCGAGGGCATGCTGCATGCTGCCGGGCAGCTTGAAGGCGTTGTGGAAATCGTCACTGCGGCCTCGCAGCAGCTTTCATCCCAGATTGAGCAATCGAGCCGAGGTGCGGACGAGCAGTCTGGGCGTGTGCGCGAAACCGCCACTGCCATGGAAGAAATGAACGCCACCGTGCTTGAAGTGGCCCGCAACGCCCAGCAGGCAGCGGACGCCTCCACCCAGACCAAGCAAAAGGCCCTTGAGGGCTCCAATATCGTCAGCGATGCGGTCAAGGGCATTGAAACTGTCCGGGATCAGTCGCTGGCCATCAAGGAAGACATGAACGCCCTTGGCAAGCAGGCTGAAGGCATTGGCCAGATCATGAACGTGATTGCCGACATTGCCGACCAGACCAACCTGCTTGCCCTTAACGCGGCCATTGAGGCCGCCCGCGCTGGCGATGCCGGCCGCGGATTTGCAGTTGTGGCCGATGAAGTGCGCAAACTGGCGGAAAAGACCATGGCCGCCACGCAGGAAGTGGGACAGGCCATCCGCGACATTCAGGATGGCACCCGCAAAAACATTGCCAACGTGGACAAGGCTGCCGTAACCATCGAAAGCGCTACAGACCTTTCCGTACGTTCCGGCGAAGCCTTGAGCCAGATATTCAACCTCGTTGAACAGGTTAACGATCAAGTACAGTCAATTGCGACTGCAAGTGAACAGCAATCAGCGGCAAGCGAAGAAATCAACAAGTCCGTTGAACAGGTTTCTGCAATTTCTGCTGAAACAGCTCAGGCAATGGAACAGGCATCAAGCGCCGTGTCTGAACTTGCGCAACAGTCAAAAGTACTGCAAAACCTCATTCACGAAATGAAAACACAGAAATAATCAATGTAATACATAATGGCTTGCCCGGATCTTCCTCTCGCTGAGGCCGGGCAAGCCATTGACACACCTTCACTTTCACTGCATTAAACTAGGAGAGAATTTTCCAATCAGCGATGCTGCATTTTTTGAAATAATATTTTGAAACTGCTGGCAAGCCTGACAAGCACACAACTCCAACGGCCCAGGAATTCTATGCGCGGCTTTATTGCTGGAATTTTGCTTTTTATGGCGATCGCATCCATTACGACCGCCGCAGTTCCTTCCCGCGCTCTGGCCGCCGACAGCCACGCCCCTATCATTGTTTCCCTTCCCCGTGAAAACGAGCCTTATTCCTTCGTATCCATGTTCGGCGAGCCATCTGGCCTGCTTGTGGATATCTGGCGACTGTGGGGCGAGAAGGTCGGGCGAGACGTCAAATTTCGCATGGGGGAATGGCCTGACTTGCTAACTGATGTCCGCTCAGGGCAATCGCAAATCCACGGCGGACTTTTTCGCACCGCCACCCGCTCCCTGCTGCTGGATTTCGGCCCAGCGCTCTTTTCCTCGCGCGGCGTGATCATTATGGCTTCGGGCATCAGCGCTGATCTGGACAGCACGCCCGCACCGGTCATCGCCACTCTCAAGGGCACAATCCTTGAAACGCATCTGCGCACCCGCTACCCCACCCTGCGTCTTTTGTCGCTGACATCCTTCAAGGATATGCTCATGGCTGTGGGCGGCGGTCTGGCTCAAGGTGTTGCCGGGCCGCTCTTGCCGCTTATCAGTGCCATCGACCGCCTGGGACTCAACGAAAAATTTTCCACTGAGCCTTTCCCACTAATGGAAGACACGCTCCGGCCCGGCGTGCGCAAAGGCGATATGGACACTCTGGAGCTTGTGGAACAGGGCATGGCCCAGATACCCCGTGCGGAGCTCATTGCCCTGGAGGAGTATTGGGTGCGCGTTCCCGCCATGCGGGAAATAAACAGGGTGCGCCGCCCTCTGAATCTCAGCACACATGAACGCCAGTGGCTTGAAACCCATTCCCGCTGGCGCGTTGGTTTTCTTAAGGATGGAGCACCGCTCGCCTTTACCAACAAACAGGGGCATTTTGACGGCATCAGCGCGGATATTCTTCGCGCTGTCGCAGGAATTCTGGGCGTGGAAATTATCCCCCAGCCCGAAGCTTCTACCCGAAACCTGAGCACAGATCTGGCGACCCAGCAGATAGACGTGGTGCCCTTCAGCGAAAAGCTGCCGCCTGCGCACGAGAATACGCACCAGCACAGCCTGTTGTTCTATCTGCCGCTGGATGTGGTCACCAGGGCCAATGCGGGCTTTTCCGTTACCAGCCCCCGTGACCTTGCAAAAAAGACCGTAGCCGTGCTGGCATACCCCGGCGTGGCAATCCAATTGGAAAAACTCGTGCCCAGCGCCATTGTGGTTCCCCTGCAAGTCATGGACGATGCCCTTAATGGCCTGCGTTCAGGGCGCTACGATGCTGTTGTGGGCCTTTCTGTTTCCATCAGTTTTTTTCTGACCAACGGCGAGCGCAACGACCTCAGGCATACCCGGCTGCCCGATCTGCGTTATGCGGCGCAAATTGCCTTTCGTTCTGACTGGTCAGAACTTCCCAGAATTTTTGAAAAAGCCTACGAGAGCATCCCCTACACCAACCTGCTGGAAATGGCCCAACGCTGGGGCAGCCTGCGGCTTGAAAAAGACATTGACTGGGAACGCATCAAACAGGTGGGCGGCGTGGTTGCCCTGCTTGTGGGCAGTTTTGTGTGCGTAATGCTGATTGCCAACCACAGGCTTGCGCGCGAAAGCCAGGCCACCCAGATTGCCTTAAGTACCCTGCGCCAAAGGGAGCGCCAGCTTAAAACGGTTATGGACAACCAGCCAAGCATGGTCATGCTGATCGACACGGCTGGCAGATATGTACTGGTCAACCGCCAGTTTGAGCGCTTTATAGGCCGCCCGACAGAGGCCATGATCGGCAAACGGAACGAAGACAACCTGCCCCCGGAAATAGCCGCTGCCGCAACGCTTGCTGATGCAGAAATCCTGAAAACCGGCGAACCACTTACCTGTGAAGAATCCTACCGCAATGCCAGCGGCGACCTGCGGGATCTTGACACCTGCAAGGTTCCGCTCAAGGACGACAACGGCAACATCTTTGGCATTGTCATTACTGCCACAGACATTACCGAGAGACGCAAGGCCGAGCGGCAGGCCCTGCGCACGCAGACCGAGATGGCTCAGATATTCAACGCCGCAGGTAGCGCCATGCGCGTGCTGGACACCAATCACGTTGTTTTGCAGGCCAATGATGCTTTTCTGAAGCTGCACGGATTCAGCCGGGAAGAAGTGATCGGCGTCCGCTGTTCCGACTACACGCAAAATTCAGAAAAATGCACCACATGCGCAGTCACGCGAGTGCTTAACGGCGCGCCCAAAGCTGCGGAAACCACCATGCGCCGCCGCAAGAACGGCGATGAAATTTACTGCGATATTGTGGCTACGCCCTTTCTTTCGCCCGAAGGGGAACTGCTGGGGGCCATTGAAGACTGCCGCGATGTCACAGAGCTTGTAAAAAGCCAGCGCGCCATGCAAAAGGCTGCCCTGGCTGCGGAAGAAGCCAACCGCGCCAAGAGCGAATTTCTGGCAAACATGAGTCACGAAATCCGCACTCCCATGAATGCCGTTATCGGCATGGCCTATCTCGCCCTGCAAACCAAACTCACGGGCAAGCAGCACAGCTACCTCTCCAGCATCAAGGATTCCGCCAAATCACTGCTGCGCATCATCAATGACATTCTGGATTTTTCAAAGATTGAAGCGGGCCGCATGGATATTGAGAATGTGGACTTTGAGCTGGACGAAGTGCTGCAAGGGCTGGCAAGCCTCGACATTGTCAAACTGGCCGAGAGCAAGGTCGAACTGCTGATTGACGTGGAGCCGGACGTTCCCTTCACCCTCATGGGCGACCCTCTGCGGCTGGGGCAGGTACTTATCAACCTTGTGGGCAACGCCATCAAGTTTACCGATCAGGGCGAGGTTTGCGTGCGGGTGCAGCGGTGCGGTGCCGTGGGCAACAAAATAACCCTGCTATTCAGCATCAGCGACACCGGCGTTGGCATGTCGGAAGAGCAGAAACAAAAGCTGTTCCACGCATTTTCGCAAGCCGATATGTCCACAACCCGGCGGTTCGGCGGCACAGGTCTGGGACTTTCCATTTCCAAAAGGCTTGTGGAAATGATGGATGGCACGATCACGGTTGAAAGCAAGCCCGATCAGGGCAGCACATTTCTCTTTACCGCATCCTTTGACCTGCCCCCGGTTGGCCTTGCCACTCTGCCGGAGGTGCAGGCGCCTTCTGGCCTGCGCGCCCTTGTGATTAACAGCGACAGCGCCCGGAGGGAGAAACTGGGGCAAACCCTCGCTGGCCTTGGGCTGCGATACGGCGAGGCGGCAGACGGCACTCAGGGCGCACGCGTTGCCGCAAAAGCCGCCAAGGCAGGCATGGTCTACGAAGTCGCGCTGATCGACTGCAACCAGTCTGAAAAAATCAATCTGAAAGCGGCAGCCCGGCTGAAAAAATTGCAGAACATACCCGTTATCGTCCTGACCGGGGTCCATAATCTTGGCAAACTCAATGCGCAGGCAACCGCCCTGGGCATCAATCATGTTCTCTGCAAACCTGTTTGCAGAACAACATTGCTGCGCGCCATTCAGGAGGCCACGCGCAACAACCAGCAGGCAGAATACAGCCTGCTGGCTGGCAACGAGCTGCCAAGGTTTATAGAGGGACTGGAAGGTCAGCGTGTGCTTTTGGCTGAAGATAATGAAATCAACCAGATTGTGGCCAAGGAACTGCTGGAAGGCATGGGTCTTGTGGTGGATATTGCCGATAATGGCCGCATTGCCGTGGACATGATCTACAAGGGTGCGTACGCGGCTGTTTTCATGGACATACAGATGCCCGAAATGGACGGATTTGAGGCAACACGCATGGTACGCGCCACGCCTGGATTCCGCCATCTGCCTATCATTGCCCTCACGGCGCACGGCATGGTGGGCGACAGGGAAAAATGCCTCAAGGCTGGCATGAGCGACCACATTTCCAAGCCCATCGACCCCACGGCTCTAACAGAAGTTGCCATGCGCTGGTGCCGCAAATCCAATGCGGACACCCCACGGCAAACAATCGATTTATAAAGCCCCCTCCTCGCCCTTCGCACTGACTCCTCTCTACTGTTTCCCATCCACTGCATCAAACAAACTGCCCCTGATGCACTACGTTTGATGCGCTGGCCCGATGCCTTAGGCCCCAACGCTGACGCTGTTTGCATGCCTGGGCCGTATGAGTAGCCATGTGCCTGTGAGCGCCGTAAAGGGCGCAACCGTCACAAGCCCGATGCTGCCCACCAATGTGTTCATTATTTCAGCGGAAACAAAGGGCAGGTTGAGGGCGTTTTCCAGCGGGATGCCCTGCGCCATGAACAGCATCAAGGTGGCTATATAACCGCCGGAATAGGCCAGCAGCAAGGTTGTGGTCATGGTGCCCACTACGGCGCGACCCACTCGCAGGCCCGAGGCCAGCGCAGCTCGACGGGAAATGCCGGGATTCTGCGCCGCCAGCTCGGCCATACTGGCAGCTACATCCATGGCGAGATCCATCAGCGCGCCGGAAGAAGCCATGAATATGCTGGCAAGAAAGATGCGCGTCATGTTCAGATGCGGATAGCCGGAATAGAGCACGGTCTCCGCATAGGGGCGCACGGCCCCGTGCAGGTGGAACGGCCCTGCAAAAGCCAGGGCAAGCCCACAGGTGGCGGCAATGCCCAGCAGTGAGCCGAGCCAGGCAGCCAGCCCGCGCCGGTTCATGCCGCCTACAAGCAAGATGGTTGCAGCTGTTATGGCCGTGGTGACGCCCAGCCCCAGCAGGATGGGATCCACGTCGCGCAGCAGGGCCGGAACCAGCGCCTTCCAGATCATCAGGGCAGAAAATACAAAGGAGAGCAGCGCCTTGAGGCCTGTGGCCCCGGCGAAGGCCAGCAGCAACAGGGCAAAGATGCCAAAGGCCACGGCCTGCGTGTGCAGCCGATAGTGATCCTGCGCCACCACATCGGCCACCTTGCCATCCCGCAGGGTAAGCACCATCAGGGCTGTGTCGCCGGGGGCGAATACTTTATCCAGCTCCATCTTGCCCACCAGATCGTTGCCCGCCTGCCATGTCTGCCCGGCATAGGGGCCATCAATGCCCCGCAGGGTCACATATTGCGTACCCATGCGCACAATGCCGTACTGGTGCACCCGCTCGTTGTCCACGCTCAGCACCGTTGCACGGCAGCGCACCGCATTATCCGGCAGGCGGTTTTCAAAACCAGTGGGCAGCAGATACAGCGCAAGACAGGCCAGCCCCAACACCACACACAGCAGGGCATCGCGCCGGGTGGAGCGCAAGGGCATATGCCCTGCGGCGGCCCCAACCTGTGCCTTGGCCAGCGATTGAGCCTGTATTTGCGGATGCGCCTGATCTGCCCCGGTTACATCCGCCGAGCTGCCCGACAATTCGTTTTCTTCACTCTGCTGGGCCATGACGACTCCTGCGTTATACTCGAGTCTTTGCTTTTTTAGCCATAATAAACAGGCCGGACAGCAGGCATATAGCCCCGCCGCCCGGCCTGCAACACTACGCCAGTCTTGTGCCAAGACTTCGTTAGTTAGCGGCTGTCGCCAGGCTTATTGCCGGGCTGCCAGCAGTATTTACGGCAGGGCTGACAACGGCGGCGGATTTCTTCATCCCCATGATTTCAGCCATGCGGGCAAAGATATCCGTATTGTCGTAAAACCCGCCAAAGCGATCAGCGCCCACGCCCCCGGCAGAGGTCAGCACCGGAACGCCCGTATGGGAATACGTTGTCCAGGCAATGCCCGACTTCTGGTTAAGCAAATGGGTGAGGGTGACGGTGAACGGCTCATATTCGCCGTAGAGCAGGTAATCCTGATCCGAAATATTCTTGCTGTCGCCGCCCTTCATGCTGCGCTCAAAGGCCGCGCGCAGTTCGTCCACCTCGTAGGGTTTCAGCACCATGCCGGCGGCGTCGCCATCCTTGGGCAGGGCGGCGGCTTCCGCATCAGAAAGCACCACAAGACCAAAGTTTTCCTTCACCAGCGGCAGCACGTCTTCCAGCTTTGCCTGCGGATTGGCCTTGCGGAAGGCGTTGAATTTTTCGTCAAAGGCCACGTAGGATATCTTCTGGTTTTTCAGGCGGGTGTGGTACGAATCGTACTTGGTGCCCGCAAAACCGATGGACATGCCGCCGGTTTCGTGGTCGCCCGTAACAATGACCAGGGTGTCATCCGGATGGTTGCGCATGAACTGCATGGCCTCGGCCACGGCGGCGTCAAACGCCAGCACATCGGTAATGGAGCTTACGGCATCGTTGGCATGGCAGGCCCAGTCAACCTTGCCGCCTTCGATCATCATGAAAAAGCCTTTGGGATTATCCAGCAGTTCAAAGCCCTTGCGCGACATCTCGGCCAGCGAAACATCGTCCTTGGCGGCATCCATGGCGTAGGTCATGGCTGATTCGTCCTGAAGGCGCGGATTGACGAACACCACGCGTTCCTTGCCGGGTTTGAGCGAGCGAAAATCCTGCGCGCTGTTCACATAGTGGAACCCATTGGCGCGGATGGCGTCCAGCACGTTGCGCTTGTCGCCTTCCATCTTGGATTTTTTGCCCGCAGGATCAAGAAAACCGCCGCCAGCAAAATAATCCATGCGGCTCGCGGCCAGTTCAAGGCCAATTTCGTAATAATTTTTACGGCTGGGCTGATGCGCGTAAAAAGAACCGGGCGTGGCGTGGTCGAGCGACACGGTGGACACGATGCCCACCTTCATGCCCTTATCGCGCGCCATTTCGGCAATGGAAACCACGGGTACGTTCTTGCCGTCCACGCCAAGGCCACGATTGGTGGTCTTGACGCCACAGGCCATGGCGGTTCCGGCAGCGGCGGAATCCGTAATGAGCGAATCAATGGAATATGTGGTGGTTGCGCCCTGCACGGGCAACTGGCTCATGTTGAGCTTGACGATGCCGGGGGTGGTGTCGCCCTTTTGCGCAGCCAGATACAGCTCCGCCGCGTTGCGTTGGGCCATGCCCATTCCATCGCCTATGAGCAGAATGACGTACTTGGCCTGCCCCGCATGGGCAACCCCCATAAAGCCGAACAGCATGACGCAAAGAACAAAAGCCGCCCGTGCGGCATTGTGCCAACGAAACTGGGCCATGACCCGAACCTCCTGCATAAAAGCAATGGTGGAAAGCCCCCGAAAATCGGCCAGCCTTCCCCAAAATCATACAAGGCTGCCTGCGGGCTCTACAATGGGCTAACGCTCGCCCATGCGGGTGACGCCCGCGTTACGGGCAACCGCATGTTGCGTGACAGGCGCGGTACAACCTGTTACCGCAGCTCTGACAAGCAAGACAACGCCAAAACGGCCTGCCCGCAGCAGCGGGCAGGCCGTTCACATAAGGTGTCATCAGCCCGTTAGTAGGGCAAGCCAAGGCCTGTAGCGGTGTGGATGGTATCCTTGAAAAAGACAATGCGGCTGAGCAGCACGGCGCAGAGCACCAGCAGGCCAAGCGCGCAGGCGCGTTGCCGCGCCGCGTAGGTCAGGCCAAAGGCCGCGCCCAGCAGCGCCAGCCCGCCCCAGAACAGGGGCGAAGCCAGCCATGCCTGGGCCGTGGCCTGCATGATCGCACCGCCGGAGGCCCACACGCAGGGCACAATCAGCAGCACCGCCATGAGCATGCCCAGAAACACCCGCAGCACCCCAACCCGGTTTTGCGCAAAGGCCGCGCCCAGCGAAAGGCTGGTAAGGGCGAAGAGCAGCATGGGCACGCCGTTGCTGATGGCAGGCATGGAAATGACGGCATAGGTCATACCCTGCATGATGATGCCCGCAAGCCCCGCCACGGCAGTGACTACACACAGCAGGCGCGAAGGTTTGAAGCAGCAAAGGCAGGCCAGCGCGGCGAACAGGCCGAATACCAGCCCTTCCCTGCTGAGCCAGGAGCCGCCCATGTTGGTGAGCGCCGTTGCGGCGCGCCAGGGCTGGGCCAGATGCAGCATGGAAGCCGCCAGCCCAAGCAGGGCGGCCCCGGCCACAACGTACCATTCCTTGCCGCCAAGGGGGCTAAGCCCTGCGGCCTGTCTAGGGGCCGAGGTTACGGCCCCGGCAGCCGGACGCAGCATTCCAAAAGCCGCAAATACGGCCATGCCCACGGCAAGCTGGGTAAGCACCGTAAAGAAGACAAGAGGGAATTCGTAATGCATGGTTTTACCCCCTGACCTGACGCGGCATCCTGGGCAGGATAAACCGGGTGGAAGGATTAAGGCGCGGCATGGCGGGATAGCCAGCCGGATTCTGCACGGCGTTGGTATCGTCAAACTGCTCCAGATCCACAAGCTCCAGCGCGCCAGTGGGGCAACCCTGCACGCAGGCGGGCAACAGTCCGGCATCGAGGCGCTCATGGCACATGCTGCATTTTTCCGCATGCTTTTCCGCCTTGTTGAAGCGCGGCGCGCCGTAAGGGCAGGAACGGATGCAGTTGGTGCAGCCGATGCAGGTTTCCTTGTGGTGCACGACCACGCCGTCAGGCCGCTTTTCGTACGAAGACGTCGGGCAGGCATCCATACAGGCGGGATGCTCGCAATGGTTGCACGCCAGCGAAAGAAAGGCCCTGTCGTGGTGCGGATAAATGGCCTCGTCCAGCGGATACACCTGCCGCCAGACCATGTCCGGCTCCAGCTGGTTGAAGTTTTTGCAGGCCATGGCGCAAGAGCGGCAGCCAATGCACTTATCCATATCCATCAAGAACGCGCGTCTTTTACTCATGCCAAGCCTCCGCTCACCGCAATCACGTCTGCAAACTGATCGTGAATTGCAACACCCGGCGAACCGGTTTTCATGGCCCCCATGTCTGACGAGCAATCGTCCACAAGGTTCTGCACGTTAAAGTCCAGCTTGCGGAACCATGCCTCGTACATGACCAGACAATCCGTAGCCACGTTGGTGCTGAGCCGCGCCCGCAGGCGCACCTCGCCGATGCCGTTGAACACCTTGACCATGCCCATATCCCTGATGCCGCGCTCCTGCGCCGCCTTGGGGTGGATGTAGACATATGGCTCGGGATAGAAGTTTTCCATCCAGTCCAGGTTGATAAACTGGGAGTGCAGGCCAAACTGCACATGCGGAGTCAGCAGCCGGAACGGCCCGTTGGCCTTGCGCCCTTCCACAAATTCGGGCAGGGCCTTGAAGCCGTTTTTGGCGCAAAGGTCGGACTTGAACTCGTACTTGCCCGAGGGAGTCTTGAAGGTGCCTTCCGGCCATGCGGCAGATGATTTGCGCTTGGCCTTGACCGGCCCCTGACGCAGCGCCTCCCAGCTCGGGATGCCAAACAGGTCGTAAATGCCCTTGTTGCATTCCTTTGCCATCCATTCCTTGCCGTCCACTTCCTGCGGAAAGGTGCACGACCCGGCTTCCTTGCGGTTCATGGCGCGGGAGAGGGCCGCAGCGATTTCGATGTTCGACCGCGCCTCGTGCATGGGCTTGATGGCCTGCTCGTTGAGCGAAAGCCAGTAGTGCCAGTAAGATACGTTTATCGTCCATTCCTCAAAAAGCGTTGTCACCGGCAACACGATGTCGGAATGGCGCACGGTTTCCGTAAAGAACTGCTCAACGGAGACAACCATATCCAGCTTCTTGAAGGCCCGTTCCAGCTTGTTGCGGTCAAAATCCTGCGCAAAAGGATTTTTGCAGGATATCCAGAGCATTTTCAGCTCGGGATCTTTGGCATCCAGAATTTCCTGGGCAATCCTGTTGATGTTCAGCGAGCGGTCGGTGTAGGCGGCCTTCTCCCCGCCGCCAAAGTCAAACTCGCCCTTGGGGCCGCCGCCGCCCACAAAACCATTGGAGCCTGCGGGGCGCTGCTGCGTCATGGCGTGATAGTTGAACCCCCAGGTTTGCAAATGCCCGTAGCGAGCGCCGCCGCCCTCAACACCCACGTTGCCTGTCATGGCCACAAAGGCATCCACGGCGCGCACCATGGCCCCGCCGTTGGTGTGGCGCTGCATGCCGTAGCCAATCCACACCGTCGCGGGGTGGGCCGAAGCAAATTCTTCTGTCACCGCGCGGATTTCATGGGCGGGTACGCCAGAAACCTGCGCCGCCCACTCCACGGTGACGTTGGCCCGCAGATAGGCCGCAAATTCATCAAAACCCACGGCCCGGTTTTTGACAAAATCCTGATCTACAAGGCCGGCATCCAGCAGATGCCGGGCCATGCCGAGCGCAAGCGCCCCATCGCCGCCCGCGCGCACCTGCCAGTACACATCCCCCTTGGCCGCAGTCTGGGTAAAGATGGGGTCAATAACCACCACCTTGGCGCCCTTCTGCCGGGCCTCGTAGATGTACTTCATGGAGTGCATGGAACACCATGCCGGATTTGCGCCCCACACGATGATGTACTTGGCCTTGACCATGTCTTCCGGATCATTGCACCACATGTCGCCGAAGTCGTAGTTCTGGGCGTCAATGCCCGCAGGCCAGCAGGGCGTGCCCACAAAACGGCTGGTGTACCCGAGGGAAGACATCATGCCTTCAACACCGTAGTTGGTGATGCCGAAATTGCCGGAATATTTGGTAAGTCCCAGCCCCAGCAGGTTGCCGTCCTTTTTCTTCAGCTCCAGAATCTTGTCCGAAATCCGGTCCATGGCCTCGTCCCAGCTGATTCTGCGCCAGTTGCCCGAGCCTCGGCCCTCCTGAATCATGGGATACTTGATGCGGTCAGGGCTGTAGACCCGCCGGGGATAGGAATAGCCCTTTACGCACAAGGCCCCGTGAGTGAAGGTTGACTCCGGCGCGCCCTCCACAAACTGCACGATGCCGTCCTTGACGTAGGTCTTTATGCTGCATGTATCGTAGCAGTTGCGGGGGCAGGCGTTGCGAAACACCTGATAGGCCGAGGGGTCAAAGGGTTTTGCCTCGCTGCGCGCAGGCAAAAGCAGCGAACCGGAAACACCGCCGAGCGCGCCCGCGGCCCCGGTCGCCAGCAATCCTTTAAGGAAGCCGCGCCGTTCTTTTGAGCAATCAGATTTATGCATACATACTCCTTTGCGTGCAATGACACAGCCAATATTCAAGACAGCGCAGGGCAGCCTGCATTGCGGGCGTGGGCGCGTCCGCCTTGCGTGCCCTTTCCACAAAAGCGGGAAGCCACCGCGCCATGTGCTCATCCACAAGCCAGGCAAGGGCCTCACGGGCATGGACGCGCAGAGGGGCGCCGCACTCGGGGCGCAAGAGCAAGGTCAGCATAGTCCAGGCTTCCAGCTCGCAGGCGATAAAGTCGTCCGGCTGACCCTCCGGCGCGGCAAGGCCAAGGGCTTGCAGCATTTCGCGCATATCTGTTGCGGCATTGCCCATAAGTCGGGGTTCCGCTTCCAGATACACCGAGGCGTAGGGCGGCGCAGGCACGGCCTGCGGCCCCACAAACAGCCGGTTAAAGGCGTACTCTTCCGCCTGCCAGTTTATGCTGTCGGGCAGGATTTCCACGGGCGCAAAGCGCGTGGCCGCCGCAGCCAGCGCCTCAGCATCCTTGCTGCTGAAAAAGTCGCGCAAGGCCTGAGCCAGGGTCTGCATTTCTGGTAATGATGGGGACATTCAAGCCTCCGGGCAGGACGCCCCACGCGGGGCATCACGAGCATTTTGATACGTTATTAAAATGCCCGCTCTGTGTGCAGTGCGCCAGAGTGAATGTTTGGTGAGAGATCGGGTATGCAGCTATACCCGATTAATCGGCATTGGGTAGGAAGGGAAAAATGAAGGAGCGAAATGAAGAGAAGCCGGACTGCGGATGCAATCCGGCAGAGCCTCAGGCCTGACTGGTAATCAGGTACATGGCAAGCTGGGTATCGTGCCCGCGCACGCCAAGCTTGCGCCGGATGTTTCTGCGGTGGGTCTGCACAGTTTCCGGCGAAATGCGCAGGATGGCGGCAATCTCCTTGGTCGTGCGCCCGGTCTGGATCCACTGGCAGATTTTAAGCTCGGCGAGGGTCAGCTTGCTCAGCCCCTTGTCTTTAACCAGCTGCTCCTGCGCGGAACCTGTGCCTCCAAGGATGCGCTCAAGCTGCTCGCGCGCAAGCTCGATTCCCTGTTTGCGGGCTGTGGCATCCTGCTCCCTGCCCAGCTCCGCCAGGGCGGGCCACAGAAAGCTGCGCACGTTTTCGGCCAGCTCATCGCTCTGCTGGCAGCGCTCTTCCTCAACATGCCGCAGCACGTTGCGCAGGGTGATGTTCAGCTCTTCAAGACGCTGCTTTTCCTGCTGAAGATCCTGCGTTTGCCGCTGCACCGCGTCTTCAAGCATTTCCCTGTGCAACACGTGCGGCGTTATGTTGTTCAGCAGGAGCAAGAAGTCGCCGGAGCTTGCCATGCTCAGGTCCCCCAACGAAGCCATGGAAAGCCGGAACACCAAGCCATTGCCGAAGGGGGAAATTTCGACGGTCTGCCCCACCTTGTAGCGGGCAAAAAATGTTTTTGCGTCTGATTCTTCCAGACCAAGCGCATCCCAGATGTATTTGCCTTCAAGGTTCTCGCCCGCATACTGCCGCAAGGAGCGGTTGGCGGTGACTATGCGGCAGGCGGAATCCATGACCAGCACACCGTCGGACGTGGCGTTGAACACGTTTTCAAAGCGGCACTTTTCCACGGTCAGCAGGCGAAACAGCTCGTCCTGATCAATGGAGTGGGCGCTCTGGGCGGCCTGCATGCAGGCTTCCATCCACACTATTTCAAAAGCCTGACTGTAAACCTCCACCAGCCGCGCGGCCAGGGCCGCTGCGCGCTCCGTTACCTCAGGCGCGAGGCGCGGCAGGGCCTCAAGGGCATCCTGCACCGCCAGAGTGAAGGTCTTGTAGCAACCCAGAAACATACTGCTGGTGATGCCCCGTCGCAAATGACGCAGACCCGAGCTTTTCAGCGCATCGGCCCAGCCGTCGGCATTGGTGCGCAGCATTTCGAACGAAGGCGGCGTGTTGCGGTCGGCATGGCCTTTCACCGCGTCCAGCAGTCCGTCGCAGGAGGTCATGCAGTCTTCCCGCCTGGCCGTGGTGAAGGACAGGTAGCCCGCAGCCTTCATGCGCAGTGTCCACTGCCCGAGAAAGACTTCGGCGCAGTCGTCAAAGTGGTTCACCGCGCCAAGCGCGCACCGCCACTCTTCGCCGCTCAGGTCAAAAAGACCGGAAGACGCATTCTGCTCCGCTAGGTGGGATGTATGACTATCGGGGGTCGCTTTTGACATGGCTGCCTTAACGCGCATGGGGCTTGCAAAAAGGGCTACGCGGGATTCAGGGCAAGGACTGGTTGCGGGCATGGGACGGGGGCGCACGAGATAAATGGAGACTGGAAGCGGCACACTAATAAAAATGTGACGCACATTCACTCTTTCTGTCAAGAGCGTGAAAGGGCAGACCGAGCGCGGCATGGCGAAGGGCTGGCAATAAAAGCAGTTACGGGCGCTGCCGCCCATATGCATGGCAGGGAGGAAAGGGCATAAGGAGGACAAGCACAGGTTACGTGCAGTCCTGCACCACTAAGGGGGGAGAACGGGGGAAAGAAACAGCCAAGAAACAGAAAAAGGACTCATGCAAATCATGCATAAGTCCTTGAAATCTATATGGTGCCGAGGGACAGAATTGAACTGCCGACACGGGGATTTTCAGTCCCCTGCTCTACCAACTGAGCTACCTCGGCCCATTAGGGCTTGCCGCCAGAGCGTTTGCTCTTTCACAGCGGCTGGAAAAGTCTTCTATCTACTTGCGCTGACTTTGGCAAGCTTTTTTTTAAGAATTTTGTACAACGGCTTGAAATATGGCTTTCTTCCGGCCATACTTCCCCCGTCAACAGATCAAATCAAGGATTTATCGTGCCTTTTCACAGCCCCATCCCCCCAACATTGCGGGATCTCGATGCCCTGCGCAACATTGGCGTCAAGCGCGTCATCATGCAGGCCCTTGTTACCGGCGGCGTCACTGGCGGCGTTATCGGCCTTTTTCGCCTTGCTTACGACCACATCAACGCCGCGCTTGTGCACACCATACGCCAGCACGACCTTTATGACCCTGTTGCGGCTGCCTGGATTTTCGGCGGCTTGGCGATCTTGGCTCTGCTGGCACTGCTGGCCCTGCGCCTTGAACCCCTTGTGAGCGGCAGTGGCATTCCGCAGGTGGAGCTGATGGTGCGCGGGCAGATGCGCATGAACTGGCTGCGCGTGCTGCTGTGCAAATTTGGCGGAACCCTCGTTTCGCTCAGCGGCGGCCTGTCTGTGGGCCGCGAGGGGCCTTCCATCATGATGGGCGCGGCCGTGGGGGCTGGCGTGGGGCACCTGTGGGGCGAGCGCAGTGGGCAGAGCCTGCCGCGTTATCTTGTGGGGGGCAGCGTTGCCGGGCTTGCCGCCGCCTTTGGCGCGCCCCTGGCGGGCATGTTCTTTGCGTTTGAAGAAATGAAAACCATCCTCAGCGCCCCCATGCTGCTGTTTACGGGCGTGTGCGCCCTTGCCGCATGGTTTGTGGTGCAGGTTCTGCTCGGATTCGGCCTGGTGTTCCCCTTTGCGCAACAGCCCTTTATCCACTGGACGCAGTGGTGGGTCATCCCCTTTGTCGGCATTGCCATGGGCGTTCTGGGCGCTTTTTATAATCTGATACTGCTGCGCCTCACCCATTGGGCCGACCACAGCCCCCTGATGCCCCGCCCCTTGCGCGTGCTCCTGCCCTTCATGCTGGCGGGCGCGCTGCTTTATCTATGCCCGCAGGTGCTTGTGGGCATTGGCTTCAGCACCTTGCAGCTTGAGAGCCTGCCCCTGCCCTTGCTGGGCCTCTTTGGCCTGCTGGCGGTAAAGATGGCCTTTTCATGGATAAGCTTTGCCTCCGGCGTTTCCGGCGGCCTGCTGATGCCCGTACTGCTCATGGGTTCCATTGGCGGGGCATGCATGGCCTCGGGCCTGCAATCTGCCGGAATTATCAGCCCGGAGCAGACCGCCACAGTGCTGACCCTCGGCATGACAGGCCTTTTTGCCGGTTCCGTGCGCGCGCCGCTGACCGGCGCATTTTTGCTGCTTGAAATGACAGGATCGTTCCACAACATCCCCACGGTGGTGCTCACGGCTTATATTGCCGCCTTCACCGCCAATGCCTTGCGCTCCGAACCTGTGTACGACAGCCTGCGCGCCCGCTGCCTTGATCTGGCTGGCGCGGCAGCCCCAAGCGACAAAAATGGCAATGATACCGATGCGTCAGGCAACGCAACACAACTGCAAAAATGAAAGGTCGTGCAAAAGGGGCACGATGCCGCAAAAAATTTATTCATATAACTATTTGTTATGTTTGAATTTTTAAAAAAATGCTTGCGTTTTGGAATTGGAGTGTCTATGTTCACCAATTGCAAAACCAACCGCGCCCCATGGAGTAGGTATGACCCGTAAAGACCGCACAGAAGGCATATACAGCCGCCGAGAAGTACTGGACGAAAGTGAGCGTCGCCAGTACTGCCTTATTCAGCTCAAAGATTTGCTCTCCTACGCATACCGCTATTCAGAAGACGTTAAAAAACGCTTCGACCGTGCGCAGTTCAATGTGGAGAAATTCAAAACACTTACCGATATAAAGCACATTCCCATCCTGAAGAAGAAAGAACTTATCTTCCTTCAGTCCATGGGGCCGCGCCTGGGCGGTCTGCTGACCAAGGATATCGGCGAGCTCAAGCGCATCTTTTTGTCGCCTGGGCCCATCTTCGATCCCGAAGACCGTGGAGAAGACTACTGGGGTTACACCGAAGCCTTCTATTCCGTTGGCTTCCGCCCCGGCGATGCCGTGCAGAACACGTTCAACTACCAGTTGACGCCCGCTGGCCTCATGTTTGAAGAGCCGCTGCGCAACCTGGGCTGCGCGGTTATTCCCGCCGGCCCCACAGACGCCGCCACCCAGCTCGACATCATGCAGAAGCTGCGCGTCTCCGGCTATGTGGGCACGCCCAGCTTTCTCATGCACCTTGCGCAAAAGGCCGAAGAAAAAGGCCTTAACCTGCGCAAGGATCTTTTCCTCGAAGTGGCCTTTGTCACCGGCGAGCGCCTGTCTGAAAAGATGCGCTCCCAGATGGAAAAGAAGTACGACCTCGTCATGCGTCAGGGCTACGGCACCGCCGACGTGGGCTGCATCGGCTACGAATGCTTCCACAAAACCGGCCTGCACATTGCCAACCGCTGCTACGTGGAAATCTGCCATCCTGACACGGGCATCCCGCTGAAGGACGGCGAAGTGGGCGAAATCGTGGTGACGGCCTTCAACAAGACCTACCCGCTCATCCGCCTTGCCACGGGCGACCTTTCGTACATTGACCGCAGCCCCTGCGCCTGCGGCCGCACCAGCCCGCGCCTTGGCAGCATTGTGGGCCGCGTGGACACCACCGCCCGCATCATGGGCATGTTTGTGTACCCGCATCAGGTTGAACAGGTCATGAGCCGCTTTGAAGAAATCAAACGTTGGCAGATCGAAGTCACCAACCCCGGCGGCATCGACGAAATGACCCTGTTTGTGGAAACCAGCGGCTTCAAGCGCGAAGAAGAGCTGCTGCACCAGTTCCGCGAAAAGATCAAACTGCGCCCCGAACTGCGCGTGCTGGCTCCCGGCAGCCTGCCCCCGCAGATCAGACCCATCGAAGACAAGCGTCACTGGGATTAACCCGCAGATATACGCAACAAGCCCGGCCAAAAGCCGGGCTTGTTTTTTGGCAATTCTAAAGGAATCGCAAAGGGCGTGGAAAAAGAAGCAGAACACTTTTCCACACTGCAATTTTTACAGTTTACTTTACGTATCAAGCGCAAGCGTCATATCAAACCACTGCGCGCCGCCATGACTTGATTTCGAAATTCCATCATTCACATAACCAAAGCATTCATAGTAGCGAATCAGTTGCTCTTTGCACGTCAGTATAACTTTCTTTTTGCCTAACTTTTTAGCTGTTTGCACAAAATTCTTCATGAGCTGAGAGGCAACGCCTTGTTTCCGAAATTCTGGAATCACAGCCAGCCCGAAAACAGTTAGGTTTTCACCAGTCTTATTGTGGTGAGACGTGCTATAAAAGAGTTCATCGTATATGACGGGGCTATCGGTAGCACATCCATTAATATACCCCACCAATCTACCGCCGACTTCAGCCACAAGAAAAGACTCAGGAAAAGCCGCAATCCTTTCCTTAAAGGAGGCCCGTGAGGCGGCTTCAGCCGCAGGAAAGCACACGGATTCTATTTCAGCTATACTCTCCAAATCATCCTGGCGAACACGTCTAACTGTGAATTCTTGCATGCAGTCTACTCTTTACTGGTGATTTTTCTGGCTTGCCCATGTCTCCAGCCGATTATGCTTTGTACTAATTTGATGTCAACCTAAGGAGCGCATGGCAAAAACCTCCGCCAACCAATAATTGCAGTGAATCAGTACACAGGCGCGCGAAAATTAGGCCTAAGGGAAGATTCTATCTTGCTTATGCACATGCGACCCTTTGCTTTTTCCACATATACTGACCTTACCCCACTGCGCATACCACTTGTAAGTTAGTGGTTTTCAATGAGTTACAGGTTATATTCTTTGCGCGAAATTCTTCC